>CAINVV010000083.1 GCA_903854235.1 uncultured Bacteroidia bacterium
ATTGGGATATACTGCCCTGCAATCGGGTTCCGTTTTCCTCCCGGTAGGGATCATTCAGGGAATTGTGGCGCCAATTTCGGGTTACATAAGTGGAAAGATCAATCCCAAAATCCCCATAATTTTCGGGATTCTGTTAATGTCAATCAGTTTCTATTTGAATGCGCAACTTTCCTTCCTGACCGAGCATTCAGCCATTATGTTTCCACTCTATCTGAGGGGAGTTGGAATGGGTGTTATCTATTCGGCTTTGCTGGCTGTTTCGTTGATTGATATTCCAAGGGAGAAGATGGCGCAGGCCTCCGGGATCAACAATGTAATCAGGCAACTGGGTGGTAGTTTCGGAGTCGCACTTCTGGCCACTTTCCTGACTACCAGGGTTAATTTCCATGCTCAGAATTATGGAGGAGCCTTGCAGGCAAATACCCCTGCCTATCAGGAAACTGTGAAAAAAATGAGTGAATCTTTTGTTCACAGTACCGGAAGTTCAATTGCGGCTGCGAAAAGACAGTCACAGTTTGTGATCATGTCGGATGTGACCAAACAGGCCTACATTGAAGGAATCAACGATGATTTTTTGATTGCATCGGTCGTTACCCTGATCGGTGGAATCCCCATTATTTTCCTTCGTACGAAAAAGAAAAAGAAAGCTTAAAAAAACAATCATGATAAATCGTTTAATCAAATCCATTTCTATTGCACTTTTGCTCGTTTTTTTCCTCACTGCAAGAGGATACGGGCAGGTCAATGCCAACGATTCCCTGGAATTGGTGCCGCTCATCAACAAAGTGATACAAACCTATCCTACCGTTCAGCAGGCTATTGAAGCTCTAAACGCTGCAGATATTAAAATTGCGCTGGCACGTTCCGCCTATTTGCCCAATGCCTTTGTTTCGGGCTCCTTTGCCCACATAGGTCCGGTTCCGTCCCTTACCTTGCCGGATGTTGGTAGTTTTACATTGGCTCCCAAGGATAATATTGACGCGGGATTAAAAGTCAATCAGCAAATTTCGGATTTTGGTAAAACAAAAAAGAACATCGAGTTCGAAGAGAAGAGCAAGGAATTATCCTCGCTCGGCATCGGACAGGTGAAACAAAAGATGTCGGTAGCGGTGATCGGCTGCTATTACAACCTGCTTTACTTTCAAGAAGCGATGGCCATCAAGGACGAGCAACTGTTAACCCTTGCGGCGCATCTCAAAAATGTAGAGAAGAAGACGGAAACGGGTTCTGCCACCCAATATGAAATTTTAAGCACCCAAGTGCGGATTTCCAATGTTGAAAGTCGAAAAACAGATGTGGTCACCTCTCTCAATTTTCAGAATTCCTATCTGAACATGTTGCTGGGAGAACCTGCCACAGCCAAACACCGCGTCAGAAATCTGCTACACTCAGATCTGATTCCTTTTGCGGAGGATTCCCTGATTGCCGTGGCCCTGAACAACAGAAATGAGGTCAAAATTTCTGAAAAGAAAATTATGCTTTCTCAAGCTTATCAGGATTTGTTGAAGAAACACGAGAATCCTGTACTTTCTGCTTTTGCAAGCGGCGGATGGAAAAATGGCTACATTCCCGAATTGGCCAAACCAAAAGCCAATTATGCGGTCGGATTAAGCTTGTTGATCCCAATCTTTGATGCCAACCGCAATGATCTGAATACCAAACTGGCAGGTTCCGCCATACACACCTACAGCCTGGAAGCAGATCAAACCAGAAGAACGGTTACGAACGAGGTGATGGAAAGCATCAATGCCCTTAAGGCGGCTATCTCAAAAACCGAACTGTTCAGCATGCAGCTATCTCAGGCCAAAAAGGCCCTTGAACTTGCAGATCTGAGATTCAAATCGGGAACCCTTACCAATCTTGATCTGCTGGATGCAGAGAATGCCGTATCTGAAAGCAGCCTGCTTTTGCTGAAGGCCCGCATCGAAAGAGTCGTCATTGCTTACAAACTTAAAGCTGCTTTGGGTATCAATTTATACTAGTTCTTGTTAGCTAATTTGCTATTTTTAGCTCAAGTAAATTTGATCAGAAATGGCTTCAAGATTTTTATCTGTACTCTTTTTGTGTTTGGTGGTCGCCAATGTTTATGCACAGGATCAGGAGAAGGTCCTCCTCAAGACTTTTCATTCCATTTCGAGCAACGACTTGCTCAATTACGACACGGAACTGACCTCTGCGAAATACGGAGGCCGACTATCCGGTTCGCCTGGCTATTTGAATGCGGCCAAATGGGTGGCCGAAAAATTGAAACTGGCAGGTTTGAAGCCTGGAATCAGCGACAGCAGCTTTTTCCAGTATTTTCCAAATGCATACAGCCAGATCCTCACTCCTGGAACAGTTACCCTTCTGGCTGGGAAAAGTAACCCACGCAAGGAGTACCACTTTCCGGATGATTTCTATCCAGGTTCAAATACGGCATCCGGTAAAGTATCCGGAGAGGTGGTGTATGTTGGATTCGGCATCACGGCGCCCAATCTCGGTTACGATGATTACAAAAATCTGGATGTAAAAGGAAAAATCGTGCTGATGGAAACCGGCGTTCCCTATGGTGGTAACGACAGTCTGCAGCTCAAATGGGAACCGTACAGCTACCACAGGTACAAATTTCAGCACGCACAGGAGCTTGGGGCCATTGGACTCCTTTACGTGAGCAAGATTGCCAATCCCAATACCTCTTTTCTAAAAGGTTTTGTCTATGCGCACATCGGTGAACCGGTGGCGGAAGAACTTTTTGCCGGTAGTGGCAAGAAATATGCCGAGACCAGGGCTTTCATTACAAAGAGTATGAAGCCCAATTCCTTTGCTTTGGATAAAAAGGTACAGATCACCGCCTCCTCCAAATATTTTCCGGATGGAAAATCCTGCAACGTCATTGGCATCATTGAAGGAAGCGATCCAGTCTTGAAAAATGAAGCCATTGTGCTCGGCGCACACCTCGATGCCGTGGGAAGTCCGGGTTGTCTGTTTCCCGGGGCACTCGACAACGGTTCAGGCTCCTGTGACATTCTTGCGGCAGCTGAAGCGCTTGCCAGCTCAGGAATCAAGCCTGCCCGAACCGTTATTTTCATTTTCTTTGGTGGAGAGGAGTGCGGACTTTTTGGAAGCAAAAAATATGTGGAATCGCCCATCTGGCCAAAGGAGAAGGTGGTTTTCATGATCAACCTGGATATGATAGGAAATGGAACCGGACTATTTTTGGCCAATGGCAAATCGCATCCAGCCATCCTGAACTATTTTTCGGATTCCAATAAAAAGTACATTCACCGCGATTTCGACGCCTCGGAAGCACGTATCAGCTATGGACGTCCCCGGACGGATGGAGCCATATTTGAAAAGGCTGGATACCAGACACTCCACCTCTACACTTCGGGCACCGTCAAAACGGTCTATTACCACCATCCGCTGGATAATGTAGATGGTTTGACACCAGAAATTATGGAGGATGCCGCCAAGCTTTTGTACCTTTCGGTACTTGGCATAGCCAACGATGGGACAACCGTTTTCAAATGAGATGGTTCCACCGAGATTTGCAAGAAATAACTGATAAATTAACCAACAATAGCGTTCCCACTTCGGAAGTTCATATTGGAAATGTAGCCTCTCGTCCCAATTGAGATACGGATTTTGCTATATGCTTATGTCTGAAACCGGATGAATGTATTGTGCCTTTTTTATACTGAACCATTCGATCTATGCGCAATCCAGTTAGGAATATTCGAATTTTGCCTCTTTGGCTAAACATTACCCTGATTCTGTTGCTCTTGCAAAGTGGTGATATTTTTGCGCAATCACCTTACAAAGGGAATGCCTGGAACAAGGTATCACAGCTTATTCCCGGAAGGATCGAATGTGAATGCTACGATCAGGGTGGGGAAGGTGTTGCCTACCACGACAGTGATCCTGTCAACAATGGAAGTGGCAAACTCAATCCTGCCAATGGAAGCTTCCTGAATGAATTCAGAATAACGGAGGGCGTCGATATCTCCTTTACCAAACCCAATGAGATAGACAACAATCCATTCAATGTTGTTGAACCACAAATGGGCAGGCTTTATGTTGGATGGACCGTCCCGGGAGAATGGATTAATTATTCCGTACAGGTGAAAAAATCCGGATTCTACTCCATTGGCCTGATGTATACAGCGAGCGGAGATGGGGGCATTGCACTCGATCTGGATGGAAAACTACTTACCGGGGAGATGAAAATTCCCTCCACGAGAAATGAAAAAGAACCAATTGCCTGGCGACAGTGGCATCATTGGAACAAAATAGATTCCCTGACAGTTGTTGAATTAAAAAAGGGTCAACACCTCCTGACTTTGAAAACAGTTTCGAATGGTAATATGAACTATGATTTTCTTGATTTTAAACTTGTAAAAAAATGAAGAACAAATTTTTATCCCTGATTGTTGGAATAAATTCCCTGATCAGAAAACCAATTTTTTCCAGAATATCCTTGATTTTGCTGGGTTTTTCATCGACGATCTGGTTTCTTGCCAGGGTTATTCCAAAACCTCAGCGTGCCTATTATCCCTGTATGCGTGCAGCAGCTCCACTGATGTCTGGTTTTGTCATCTGGCTGCTGGCTTTTTCAGGCACCACCCTTGCTTTCAAAAAAGTACTTCAGCGTTGGCGGGAAACCAGGTACCTCGCGGCCTCCCTTTTTATGGTGCTTGCTTTGGCCGCAACCTCCCTTTTGTTGTCTAAATCTGCTTCAGATGCGACTGCAGAAACTGGTAAACTGGAAATCTGGTACAAGGCCAATAGTCCGCTGGGTGTTGCCCGTGGAATTCATCCCGGCAGGGTTGCATGGGGCCATAACGAGAAAATCGCCACCTGGGACGGCCAAACCGGATTTTGGTGGGAAGATCGTTTCAACAACCAGGCTGAGACGAATAAACTTTTTTGTGAGACACTGACCAATCTGACAGGGAATAAAAATGAGAAAAAGGCGTGGGACGAACTGTTTCATTTCTTCAATAAAACAAAAAGGAACTCAAAGGATGGCTACAAGGCAGGTGAAAAGATCACTGTGAAAGTCAACCTGAACAATACCCATTCGCACGAAAATACCAACGAGATCAATGCGAATCCACAACTCGTCTTGTCACTGATCAGGAGTTTGGTGAACGAAGCGGGTGTAGCTCCCGAAAACATTACCGTGGCAGATCCCAGCCGGTTTGTCACCAACAACATTTTTGACAAATGCCATACGGCCTATCCAAAAGTGCATTTTGTGGATCACAATGGGGGAGATGGTCGCGAAAAGGCCAATTTTGTGGCCAACGCCATACCTTATTCCATTGACAATGGCAAAGTTGCAACAGGTTTGGCCACCTGCGTGGTGGAAGCAGACTACCTGATCAATCTGGCCCTGATGAAGGGACACGTCAGTCAGGGTGTGACGCTTTGTGCGAAAAACTATTTTGGATGCACCAGCATCGAAGACGACTGGCACAAGAATGCCCACTCCAGTGGTTTCAGTCAAAACAGGGATGGCTCATTCAAATACCTGGTATATCCGGACTATCTTGGTCACAAGGATCTTGGGGCAAAAACCATGTTGTTTTTAATTGATGGCATCTACAGCAACAAGTTCGTGGACAGGGTGCCGGCCTTCAAATGGGCGCTGGCTCCATTCAACGACAATTGGCCCGGCAGTTTGTTTGCTTCGCAGGATGGAGTTGCCATCGATTCTGTAGTGCTCGATTTTGCCCTGGCCGAATGGCCCGACGCACCGGATATGAAGTTCAGCGATTACTACCTCAATGAATGCGCTTTGGCAGGTAATCCTCCGTCAGGTACCCTTTATGACCCTGAACAGGATGGCACCCGACTCGGCAGTCTTGGGGTTACTGAGCACTGGAATAATCCGGTTGACAAAAGGTATTCCGGTAATCTGAAAACAGGAAAAGGCATTGAGCTGATTTACAAAAAAGTAAATTGAATTTTGCCAACTCATAGTTATTTAAGGATCCACCCTATAAGCTACTATCTATAAATATCACATAACCAATATTTTGGCGGAACAACTTAATCCTGCCTTCAACAACATACATCTAAAATGAGACCAGTATCAGTTGCTTTTTGTTCCCTGTTTCTGCTGTTTTCAAACATTCTTGCAGTAGGTCAGGAACGGCAGATCATCAACATCGAAAACAGAAATTCCCTAAACCTGAATGGCGTATGGAAATATGTAGTAGATCCTTATCAGACAGGATATTATGATTACAGAAGAGATGCCAGGGACCAGCAGGCCAATCCAAGCACCGCGGAAACCCTGTTTCTTGGGTACAAGGCACAAAATCCTTCGGATCGGGTGGAGTACGATTTTGACAAATCTGATAACCTTCTTGTTCCACGAGACTGGAACTCCCAAAAGGAAAAACTTTTTTATTACGAAGGCTCCGTCTGGTACTACAAGAAATTTGACTATCCGACCCCAACTGCCGGCAGTCGTCAGTTTATCTATTTTGGTGCAGCCAACTATGAGGCAGATGTTTACCTGAACGGCAAAAAATTGGGTAAGCACATCGGTGGCTTCACTCCATTCAATTTTGAGGTGACAGGCAAACTCAAAACTGAAGGAAATTTTGTGATTGTAAAGGTTGACAATACCCGCGGACTCGAAAAAGTACCTACCATCAATACCGATTGGTGGAACTACGGCGGACTCACCCGGGATGTGAAGATTGTAGAGGTAGCTGGCACTTTCGTCCAGGACTATTACATTCAGCTGGCGAAAAATGACAAAAGCAAGGTAGAAGTATCGGTGACATTGAATGGATTGGATGCTGCCAATCAGTCGCTTACAATCGAAATTCCGGAAGCAAATATTAAAGTGAATTGCACTACAAATGGGGATGGCAAGGCCTCTGCTACCGTAGTTGCAGGGAACCTTACACTCTGGTCACCGGAAAATCCCTATCTCTACGATGTGAAAATAGCCCACAACAATGAGGTACTCGCTGACAAAATTGGATTCCGTACCATCCAGGTAAAGGGCACAGAGATTTTACTCAATGGGAAACCCCAATTTTTGCGTGGAATTTGCATTCATGAGGAAAATGGAGTGCGTGGTGGAAGAGCCTATTCCAGGGAGGATGCCCAGATGCTGCTGGGCTGGGCCAAGGAGTTGGGTTGCAATTTTGTTCGTCTGGCGCACTATCCTCACAACGAGAACATGATCCGGGTGGCCGATGAGCTGGGAATCCTGGTTTGGTCGGAAGTACCCGTCTATTGGACCATCCAATGGAAAAATGAAGAGACCTTCAAAAATGCGCAAACCCAGTTGACGGATGAGATTACAAGGGACAAGAACCGTGCTTCTGTCATTATCTGGTCGGTCGCCAACGAAACTCCGGTGTCACCGGAACGTACCGATTTTCTGAGAAGAATGATTCTGACTGCCCGTCAGCTCGATCCGGTCCGTCTGGTCAGCGCAGCCCTGGAGCGGAAAGCCAAGGCGGGAACTGCAAATGTACAGGTAGTGGACGATCCGTTGCAGGAGTTTGTCGACATCATCAGTTTCAATCAATACATTGGCTGGTACGAGGGACTACCCGAAAAGTGCAAGACTGCGGCTTTCGAAATCAAATTTGACAAACCGGTGATGATTTCGGAATTTGGAGGAGATGCCCTGGCCGGTAACCACGGTTCAAAGGATGCCCGCTGGACAGAAGAATTTCAGGAGGATTTGTTCAAGGAAAGTCTTAAAATGCTGGAGAAGATTCCGCAGTTGCGCGGGATGACTCCCTGGATTCTGGCAGATTTCCGCTCGCCCAGACGCCTGCTGCCCGATATCCAGGATGGCTGGAACAGGAAGGGTCTGGTTTCCCAAACGGGAGACAAGAAGAAGGCATTCTATGTTTTACAGAATTATTACAAGGTAAAAAGGAGAGCATACGAAAACGTAGTTGGAAGATAATTTAAAGAGTGAGTGTAGAATAACAACAATAAATGCGAATTCAGAAATATTAAATAGGCTTATGCGAGGAAGATAAAATAGTGTCCATAGATTGTCCACGCTTCTATCATTGGTGTAGCACAAATTAGATTACCTTGTGCGTTCGAAGAATTTTCATTGAAACTATACTATGGATGCCAATTCGAATAAATTGCGTCATGAATTAGAGGTACACCAGTTGGAATTGGAAGCGCAAAATGCAGAACTGAAGCTTTCAAAAGAGAGAGCAGAAGAGGAGGCAGCAAAATACCTCGAATTGTACGAAGCATCCCCTACAGGATACATTTCACTCACCCGCGAAGGTGAAATTCTGGATATAAACCCAGCAGGAGCAGAAATATTGAGAAAAGATCGCATCAACCTGAAGAAAAATCGACTTGGTTTTTTTATTTCCAACGATACCCGACTAATTTTCAGCCTCTTTCTTGAAAGGATTTTCAGTAACCAAACCAAAGAAAGCTGTGAGGTTGCCCTGTCTTTGAAGGGTGAAATTCATATGGATGTAAACCTTACCGGCATTGTGACCACGAATGGGGAGAATTGTCTGGTCACCTTGGTTGATATTACAGATCGTAAACGAAACTCCATCCTGAATAGCACCAACAAGGAACTACTCTACCAAAACGATGAAAAAGCAAAGCGTTCCGCGGAGCTACTCGTTGCGAACGAAGCGATCGCCTTTCAGCGGGACCGTTTGGAGAAAATTGCCAGTCTGGTTCCAGGTCTCGTTTATCAGTACCGGTTGTTCCCCGATGGAAGTTCTTGTTTCCTTTATGTGAGTGACGCCATCTCTCAGATATACCGTATTACTCCTGAGGAGGCTTATGAAGATGCTTCCAAAACATTTAACCAGATTCACCCCGACGACCTCGAGCAGGTACTCTCCTCCCTCCAGAAATCTGCCAGGGATTTATCACCGTGGAAGCACGATTACCGTGTAAAGTTTGAGGATGGGACCCTCCTGCAACTCCATGGCAACGCGATTCCCAGACTTGAGGCAGATGGTTCCATCCTCTGGTATGGTTTCATCACCGATATTTCCGAACGCATAGAGAGAGAACGGAAGATCAAGCTTCAGAACGAAATGCTCCAAAAACTTATTTCCGAAAGGGAGAAATTCTTCTCCATTATTGGCCACGATTTGCGTGGACCGATGGGTAGTTTGATGCAGTTAGCTGAAATATTGGCCGATGAAGAAAGGACTAAAAATGAGGGTGACACCAAGGAATTGATTGCTGATATAAGCCTTTCCGCCCGAAATACCTTTCATCTATTGGAAAATTTGTTGGAATGGTCACGGATTGACAAAGGGAAGTTTTATTTCAATCCCATTAGGACGAGATTAAACGATGTTGTGAATGAATGCAAAAGCATTCTCATGGCACAAGCAAGTTCTAAAAATATTACTATCACTTCTGAAATCGAGAATGAACTGTTCGTTTTAGCGGACCAGAATATGTTGAAGTTAATAATTAGAAATCTCATCTCCAATGCGCTCAAATACAGTCATAAGGGAGGTGAAATTTTCATCTCTGCAACCTCTGTTGAAAATAACCAAACCCTGGTTTCCGTTAAAGATTCAGGGATTGGTATTCCAGATGAGTTGAAGAATAGCCTGTTCCTTTTTGATGGAAACACGTTAAAGCGTGGTACGCAAGGAGAATCGAGCACTGGGTTGGGATTAAAGCTTTGTCTGGAATTTGTTGAGATTCAAGGCGGAAAGTTAAACGTAGAATCAAAACAGGACTTTGGATCGGTATTTAGTTTTAACCTGCCATCTGATCAACCTTCTCAAGTGGTAGCTGATTCTAAAAATATTAAACCTGATGATAGCAAAACCCACACACTGAAACAACTAAATGTTATGATTGTGGAAGATGATGATATTTCCTTTTCAATACTAAAAAGAGCTATCCAGAATAATTGTGCCTCGATTTCAAGAGCTTTTTCAGGAACAGAAGCGATTGAGCTTTGCCATAAATTGGATCTTGATTTGATATTAATGGATCTAAGATTACCAATATTGGATGGTTTGGAAGCCACAAGGCAAATACGTTTATTTAACAAGGAGGTTATCATCTTTGCACAGACAGCCCAACCTTTTCAATATAAAGAGGATAATGTATTGGAATCAGGATGCAACGATTACATTTCCAAACCGATAGATTTAAAGAAATTAAAGGAAATGATTCATTTCCACTGCTCTAAGAATGATTAATACATTTGTTATTCCCCCAATTGAAGCAAAAGGAAAAGAGTTGCAGCGGTGATAATCGATGCAACTCTTTTTTCATTCAGATTTGGATAAACCATTCTGCCTAAAAGACAAATGGTTGCTGCTCTGGCATCCTTTTTTAAACATTTAGTTTAAATGCCCTTTTTTGGGCAGTCAAGGCCAGTTCCGTTGCCAGGAAGCAATGATCCTGCGACATCGCAGTTTGGGTGCGGTTGACCACATCGCTTACCAGCTGTTCGCCGTAAGGCATATGAACCTGAGAACAATCGAAGTATTTGGTCTCTTTCTGGTTGACAAGGAATAGGTGATTTCCGCCTTTGCGCCCGGCAATGTCAATGTACTTGCGCATCTCAATGTATCCTTCCGTCCCCAGAATGAACATACGGCCGTCCCCCCACATATCCAGACCATCCGGCGTGAACCAGTCTATGCGGATGTAACCTGTTGCGTGCGGACTGCGGACGCTCATGTCGCCAAAATCACAATAATGTGGATATTTAGGGTTGTTGAAATTGCCAATTTGGGAATAACTTAACTCTGCTTGTTTGGATTGGGTGTAAAAAAGGAATTGGTCGCATTGATGGGAACCAATGTCACACAAAATGCCACCGGCTTTTTCGGGCTCCCAGAACCAGTCGGGACGGGATTTTGGAGCGATTCTGTGGGGTCCGATTCCCAGAGTCTGAACTACTTTCCCGATGGCTCCCGACAAAACCAGTTCTCCTGCTTTCACGGAGGCCGGATTGCTCAATCGTTCGCTGTAAACGATGGAATAGATGCGGTTGGTCTTTTTCTGAACTTTTTTCACCTCTTTAAATTGTTCGAAGGTCAAGATTCCAGGCTTGTCTGTCATATAATCCTTTCCGGCAAGCATCACGCGGATGCCCAGTGGTGCCCTGTCGACGGGAACGGCCGCACTGGCGACCAGTTGAATGGATTTATCCTCCAGGATTTCCGCTTCACTTTTTGCAACTTTGGCATTGGGATAGCGTTTGGAAAAATCAGGCACCAATTCGGGTTCCCTGGAGTAGACAGAAACCAGTTGTCCACCCCCTTTTGTTAGTGCCTCTACCATTCCATAAATATGGTTGTGGTTGATTCCAATGACCGAAAAACGGATAGAATATTTCGGAGCCGGTCGATCCTGCGGTTGCAAAACAATCTCTTCCATCCGGTCCATGTTGTAATGACTGTATCCAAATAGTTCAGTTGGCAAGATGGTTGCGGCGGCCAAACCCGTTGCCGAGGCAAAGGAGTGCCTCAAAAAATTGCGTCTGTTTGATTCCATTTTGATGTAAATTTGGTTTAATCTAATTTGATATTTTTAATCTAAGTGTCTGGTATTCTTTTGATAAAAAATTGACAACAGGTTAATAACGGCCAATTTGAGTCCTATAGTCAGATGAATAATTGTTTAAATAATGTATTCGAATTTTTTCCAGGCTTTTATTCCCTCCTCCAAAAGAAAGTTTAACTCAGTTTCATTGACCTGTGCTTCCTCCTTGAAGTGATAGCAGGTCTTTCCTTTTAAAAATTTATTCAAGGTTGGAGCGATTTCAAGAAGTCCCGGGTTCATGTAGATCGGGAAATAATGAAAGGCAACGCTCTCTTTTCGATGGACGATGGATGCAATAAACATACCAGGAACCATTTTTTTATCGTATCCATAAGGTACCGGATGATTCCCGATTACTTCATAGGAACCATCTACTGAATTGGTTGCAACGACCAGGGGAGGAACAAAATTCCCGAGACACATTTTAATTTTGTTGAAAATTAAAGTTCTGATTTCTATCGAGATTGCCATGATTGAACGATTGTGTTTAATTTCTGTTGAAACGGGATGGTCCGATTAACAAAATGGATTGCACCATTTGTTTTAAGCCGTCTAAAGTTAATTAATAATGATTATTTGATGGAATTTCAAGAGGAAAATCTGAACCTTTTTGTCCAATAAATTAGTTGGTTTTGCAAAGTAATACGGCCAATCTCAAGAATTCAAAATTTATAATTTAAATTCATCCTCCATATGGAAAAATAAAATTCATTGAATACTGCCTCTTTTCAGACCAGATCATTCGCGTGGAGCATTAGCAATCGGCAGACTTAAAATTTGCTACAACTTTTTAAATCCTGTTTTTGGGAATTGTGCTTTGCACGCACAACCTCCGACAGCGATGTTGCTCTCAATCGGAAGGCCATGTGCCTTCCACAAGGAAATACCACCTTCCAGGTTAGCCACGTCGGGATAACCTTGCCTGTTGAGCAAATTGGCTACTTTCACACTACGAACCCCACCCTGACATATCAATATAATTTGCTGGTCTTTTGATATATAGGGAAGTCGATCCATAATTACTGACATCGGATGGTTCAATACACGATCAAGTGGAATTTTTTCGAGTCTGACCTCATTTAATTCGCGTACATCAATCAATACAGCTTCACCTTTTTCAATGGCCTGGAGTGCATCAATTGGAAGGATATGCATTACTCCTTCAATATGGAAATCCTGCCAGGTTGGTTTTTCAGTCGTTTTCATAGTTTCAAAAAAAATAATTAAACAAATATCCAACTACCATTATTCCGAATCCGACTATCCCCATGAAAGTGAAGATAAGTGGAAGTTTTAATACTTTTCTAAGAATGACCATCTCCGGCAGGGAAAGGCCAATTACTGACATCATAAAGGCCAAGGCGGTTCCCAGAGAGGCCCCTTTTTCTATCAAAACCGACACAATCGGTACGATACCTGCCGCATTTGAATAAAGTGGAATGCCAATCAGAACGGAAAGAGGGATAGAGTACCACGCTGATTTTCCCATTAACGCAGCCATGAATTCTTCTGGAACATAGCCGTGAGCCCCTGCTCCAACCAAGATTCCTAAAGCCACGTACAACCACACCTTGCCTACAATTTCTTTCACTGCATCGTATCCAAGACTGACACGATTCTCAAGAGAGAGTTTCCCTTCATCAAGTCCGCCGTCACCCATTTGTGTTTGATACACCCAGGGCTCCACCCATTTTTCAAGTTTTAATAACCCAATGATCCATCCGGCCAAAATAGCAATGACCAATCCTGTCCCTACATAAATTGCTGCAACTTTCCATCCAAACATGCCATACAGGAGAATGACAGCTACTTCGTTGATCATTGGCGCAGCAATTAAAAAAGAAAATGTGACCCCAAGAGGTACACCTGACTCGACAAAACCTAAAAACAGTGGTATGGCGGAACAGGAGCAAAATGGCGTTACAATTCCAAGCGTTGCAGCCATCACATTTCCTGTAAAGGTTTTTTTTCCTTCGAGGGCTTTCCGGGTACGTTCTGGAGTAAAGAAAGTACGAATAATACCTACCCAAAAGATAATCAGTGCAAGTAAAAGGATCACTTTTGGAAACTCAAAAATGAAAAACCGTACTGCTTCAGTAAGATGTTCACCTTTAGTCATTCCCAGCGTGTCGCCTATGAAGAAGTCTGTCATTGGCTGCAGATAATGATATATCAGATACCAAACCGGCAATAGGACCAATGGCATCCAGAGCGTATATTTTTTGTTTTTCATAGAAAATGGTTCAATCGGTTCGTAATTCAACGAACTACTGATGAAAATTTTTTAAAAGAATAACCTCAAAATAAAATAGATCCCAACTGATATAAACATGATGGCAGTGATCCGTCGGAACCATATTTCAAAAATCTTCACTTTTTTGTAGACCATACCAATACTTGATACTGCATAGGCCAAGATCCATGCAAAAATGATCACAGGTATGCCCGTGCCAATCGCAAAGACAAAGGGCAAATAAAAGCCGGATGCACTTGAAACCGCTAGTGGAATCAACATTCCAAAATAAAGAACGCCACTATAGGGACAAAATGCCAACGCAAAAATCATTCCCAGTAACGTCGCATCAAAAAATCCCCATCTTTTTTTGTTTTCCATTTTAGAAGTCACCCGATCCATGCCGGGAAACTTTATCTTAATCATATCAAGCATAAATAAACCGATGCCAATAAGAAAGGGTCCCAAAAAAAATTCGCCATAACGCTGAAACAGGCCGGAAAATTTAAACTGATCTGCTCCCAGATAAATGACTGCAGCAAGGGTTGTATAGGAAATTGCACGGCCCAGGGTATAAAACAAGCCATTCAGGAAAACACGGTTCCGATTTTCAATTTCCTTGCCAATGAAGCCAACGGCCGTAATGTTGGTAGCAAGCGGGCAAGGACTGATTGCAGTCATTAAACCCAGCAAGTAGGCGGAAAGCCAGGGCATTGAACTGTTATCCAAAATGTTGGTAAGAAAATCCATCGCCTATTGATTTAAAATATCATCCAC
>CAINVV010000084.1 GCA_903854235.1 uncultured Bacteroidia bacterium
AGAACCTGAAAAGCTACCTGTCCCTGATCCAATAGCGGATGAATTACTTGATGTTGTTGGATTTTGACTGGTGCTCCAGCAAACACCACGTGATGTAACAGAGGCTCCTCCATCAGAAGTAATGTTCCCACCACTGGTGGCAGAGGTCATAGCGATTGATGAAGCTGCTGTAGTTGTGAGTGTTGGCACTTGTGCCTGAATTGCATTCGTTGTAAAGGAAACATTACTGCCATAAGCTGTCCCTTCTCCGTTGGTGGCATATGCCCTCACATAATAAGTTGTATTGGCACTTAATCCAGTGATTGAACTTGTAAAACTACCGATTCCTGAACTATTGGTAGTTTTGCTGTTAGAGGTAGTAGGACTGGAGGACGTACTCCAACAAACGCCACGAGCCGTTACTGTAGAGTTGCCATCTGATGTTACATTTCCTCCGCTTGAAGCAGTAGTTTGTGTAATACTACTTATTTGATTTGTAGTAACAGTAGGGATATCAATTGTCTGGTTAGTTGTAAATGAAACTTGGGTACCGTAAGCTGTTCCTATGCTGTTGGTAGCATAAGCTCTCACATAGTAGGTTGTATTAGAACTTAACCCTGTAATTGAACTGGTAAAACTGCCTGTTCCAGTACCATTGGTTGTTTTGCTGTTGGTAGTGTTTGGATTTTGGCTAGTACTCCAACATACACCACGAGTAGTTACAGAAGCTCCACCGTCAGATGTAATATTACCGCCACTTGTGGCTGAAGCTGTAGCTATCGATGTCGCACCGGTTGTTGTTAATGTGGCAAGAGAAATGATTTGACTTGTTGTAAAAGTCAATTGAATTCCTCCGTAAGATGTTCCTGAACTATTTGTAGCATAGGCTAGAACATAGTAAAGTGTATTGGGTGCTAAGCCAGTTATTGAACTTGAATAATCGCCGCTTCCTGTGCCATCGGTAGTGAAATTATTTATATTAATTTTTGGACTAGGTGTAGTACTCCAGCACACTCCTTTTGTGGTAATTGGTGCACCACCATCTGAAAGGACAATACTGCGACAAACGGCAGAATTCGATGTGACTGAAGAAACTTCGGTAGCCTTCACCGTTGGACGAAGAAGTAGGGAAGTAACAGCAGGGATATCGAGCATACTTATTAATGCATTTGCAGCATCAACATAGCCTGCAGCTCCTGAGACTGAAAGAGAATAACAATCTTGAGGTTTTAACTCTAAGCATCCTGCTGCATCTCTAAAAGTACTGATTGCAGTAGCAGACCACCCAAGAACTTGGAGACTGTCTTCAAATAGAGGAGAGTAGATGCCTACCAATGTTGTTCCGCATTCAACACCTAAAAGTATTGCTGCCGGAATACCTATCCCGGTTGCAGCCGCAGCCAAACCACCTATACAAGAAGCTATACCAATCGCATCAGATGTTAGATTAAGTGCAAAGCTCAAATCAGTGAGTAAACTTTTGCGATAGAACAAATCTAAGTTGATATTGCCTTTTACATCCCGCTGTATGTTAACATCTCCATTTGGCGAGACAACTGCAACGTCAACCAAATTACTTCTGTAATTAGAAAAAAGTAAAACATAATTTTGGATTACCATTTCCGAAGGCAGACCAAATTCATTAAAAGTCACATAATAACCAGTTTTCTGAGGATCAAACTGAAAATAAGAGTATGCTGGTCTGTTATTTATGAGTTTTACATAATAATTGCTGCCATCTTTCCCAATCACCCAATAATCCCACTTTTTATTTAGACTTACATCAACGACTGCAGTATTCAATTCATCTGTTTTGAAACTAACCTGGTTACCGTAAACTTTTCCCTTACTATTCACAGCATACGCTTTCACATAATAGGTAGTATTTGGGAGTAGATCAGATAGAATCACACTAAACACATTTGAATTCTCGGTTGCTGCAAATTTATTACCCATTGTTTCAGGGTTATCTGTTATTCCACAATACACTCCTCTTTCGGTTATAGTTGCCCCACCATTGTCGGAGATATTTCCACCAAGAGTAGCACCAATTGAAGTTATTAGTGAAGCTGATACAGTAGTTATCGTTGGTATGGTAGCTGCGGTGGTTAATGTCACTTGGGTTCCATAGGCTGTCCCTAAACCATTGGTAGCATAAGATTTGATGTAATAAGTTTTTGCAGGGGATAATCCGGAAATATAGCTAGAGAAGATTCCCGAGCCAGTTCCGTCTGAAGTCTTATTGTCATTGATAGTTGGATTTTGTGACAAACTCCAGCAAACTCCACGTGCAGTAATAGCAGCACCTCCATCGCTTGAAATGTTTCCTCCACTGGTGGCAGAGGTTGAAGTAACAGAGGTGAGTTCAGTTGTGTTGAGTGTGGGTAAAACCGCCACGGTGACAGCAGTCAACTGATTCCCGTAAGATGTACCAATGCTATTAGTTGCATATGCCCTCACATAATAGGTGGTTCCAGGAATCAATCCGATAATAGAACTTTTGAAAAGACCTGATCCGTTGCCATCAGAGGTTTTACTATCAGTTATTGTTGGATTCTGATTTATACTCCAGCACACACCCCTAGTTGTCACAGATGATCCACCGTCATTTGAGATGTCACCACCACAGTCAACGGAGGAAGAAGTAATTGACGACAAATCAGCAGTAGTGAGCACAGGTAATATGGCAAGTGTTTTTAACGATGTTTGGCTACTATAAGCTGTACCAATCGCATTAGTCGCGTATGACCTTAGATTGTATGTTGTACCAGGACTAAGCGAGGTTAAAGAACTTGAATAACTTCCTTTACCTTTCCCATCTGAGGTTTTGTTATCAGTAGTCGTTGGACCATTGCTTGTACTCCACACTACACCTCTTGATAATACTTCAAGCCTCCATCAGCAGTGATAGTACTACCTACTGTTGCTGAGTTTGCGGTAATATTGGATGCCTCGGAGATAGTAACTGTAGGGGGAACTTTCAAGGCATCCTTCTTGCAGTTGATAAGAAAGGACAGCACCAGTATCAAGGATACTGTTACGAATAACACTGAGTTTATTTTCATTGGATAGAAGTAAGGTCTTATTGATCATAAATCTAGGAATTTTTATCATTAAAAAAAACGACTATTTAATTGAAAAAATCGAAGAAGAAGGAGGGGGAACGGATATGTCAGAGCCATTATGTAAATGCCGATTCTAGTATCGATGCAAGGACGATTTTGCCACGATCTCCTTACTGTAGCAGCATTGTGCTACTCTATTGGCCAAGATCATCGACATGATCAACAGCGAACAGTGGTTAGTTATGGGAGCAGATGTCAAAGGCGATATCTATGAAAAGCTTTTGGAACAGAATGCTCAGGACGTAAAGAGTGGTGCAGGACAGTACTTCACTCCAAGACCACTAATCAGAGCTATGGTTGAATGTATTCAGCCACAACCCATGAAGACGATTGCAGACCCTGCCTGTGGCACAGGAGGCTTCTTTTTGGCAGCCTATGATTACCTGGTGGCCAATAACCAACTCGACAAGGAGCAGAATAAATTCATCAAACTTCAGACCTTCTATGGCAATGAGATTGTGGCAGGAACTCGAAGACTGGCTTTGATGAACATGTTCCTACACAACATTGGCGACATCGACAGTGACAACTTTATCTCCCCAGCAGATGCCCTGATAGCTGCTTCACCAACCACCTACGACTATGTACTGGCTAATCCTCCATTTGGCAAGAAGAGTTCTCAGACCTTTACCAATGAGGAAGGAGAACTTGAGAAGGATGATCTGACCTACAACCGCCAGGACTTTTGGGCAACCACAAGCAACAAGCAACTGAACTTTGTTCAGCATATCCGCTCCATGCTAAAGACAACTGGTCTGGCAGCAGTTGTAGTACCTGACAATGTCCTGTTTGAAGGAGGAGCAGGGGAAACGGTTAGGAAGAAATTGTTGGAGACTACAGACCTGCACACGATTCTGAGATTGCCTACAGGAATCTTTTATGCCCAGGGAGTCATAGCCAACGTAATCTTCTTCGACAACAAACCAGCGAGCAAAGAGCCTTGGACTAAGGAGATCTAGGTATACGACTACAGGACTAACGTGCACCATACGCTAAAGAAGAATCCATTGAAGTTGGAAGACCTGAAGGATTTCATTGTCTGCTACAATCCTGCCAACAGACACCTCAGGAAGGAGACTTACAACGCAGAGACCAATCCAGAAGGACATTGGAGGAAGTTTACCTACGATGAGATCATTGCCAGGGACAAGACCTCTTTGGATATTTCCTGGATCAAGGATAAGTCGCTTGCTGATCTCGACAACTTACCCGACCCTGAGACCATCGCTGAGGACATCATTGAGAACTTGGAGGCGGGGTTGGAAAGCTTTAGGGAGATCATGGTGAAGTTGGGTATGAAGGGATAGAAATGCCTCTGCTGGTCACAGAAAGGTCTTAAGCATACTGACTGAACAAAGGCTGAAAGTGTGTATAAAGGTGTGTATAAAAAGAAAAATCGCTGTAAATCAATTGATTACAGCGACCAAAGTGACCCCACCGGGATTCGAACCCAGATCAAAAGAACCGGAATCTTCCATTCTATCCATTAAACTATGGGGCCAAACTTTTCGCTGCAAAGGTAACAATATTCTTTTGATGGCATCCGGGAAACTGAAAATTGATGGTCCTTTAGGAAGGTTGAACTAAAATCGGATTCTTTTAATTGGCTAAAAATTGGAGATTATTCAAAAGTTCAGATAAATTTGTTCCTGATAGGAGTAGATCTACTTTGCAGTTAAAATTTTAACAGAACGGTGTGATTGACCTATCAACGTAAAGCCAGATCAATTTAGCGTTGAAAACAGATGAACTACGCCGTAATAGATGTTGAAACAACGGGAACTTCCCCTGCCAATGGAAAAATCACGGAGATCGCTGTTTACATCTGCAACGGTACAGATATCATTGACTCCTTCATTTCGCTGGTCAACCCCGAATGCCAGATTCCCTGGAACATTACCCGCCTCACCGGTATAACCAATGAGATGGTTGAATCTGCACCTAAATTTTATGAAATAGCAAAAAAAATTGTGGAGATTACGGCCAATACCACCTTCGTTGCCCACAATGCAGCATTTGATTACTCTTTTGTCAGGGAAGAGTTTAAAAGACTGGGATATGACTACAAGCGCAAAACTTTGTGTACGGTTAACCTGAGCAGAAAACTGATCCCCGGGCTTCGCTCCTACTCTTTGGGTAACCTCTGCCAGGACCTGAATATACCCATTGAAGGAAGACACCGGGCGGGCGGAGATGCTTTGGCTACCGTCCATCTTTTTGAAATCTTACTGAAGCAAAATGAAACGAACGATCACGATCTATTTTCCTCCCGCAAGGGGCATCTTTCGGAAGAGATAATTGCCAAACTGCCAGGGTCTTGCGGTGTGTACTACCTATATGATCAAAAGGGAGATCTGATCTACATCGGGAAAAGCAAGAACATACACCAAAGAATCCTATCACATCTGAACAACCGCCTTACCAGAAAGGCCATGGAGATGAGTGAACGGACCGCTTCCGTCGACTATGATGAGACAGGTAGTGAGCTCATTGCCTTGCTTCTGGAATCGGAAGAAATCAAGAATCACAAGCCTTTTTACAACAGGTTGCAACGGCGATCCGCCAATAATTTCGGAATTTATATGGATGAGGATGGCAATGGCTATTACAATCTGCAGGTAAGGAAGATCGAAGAAGATGCAGTGCCGGTAACTACTTTCAATTTTTTGCAGGAGGGGACTGAAATGCTGCACGAGCGGGCAGGAAGATATTCCCTCTGCAAAAGCCTGTGTCATTTGGACGATCATCTTCAACCCTGCTTTGATTCTAGACTTGGAAGATGTCTTGGAGCGTGTGAAGGGAGGGAAGATCCAGAAACCTACAACCAAAGGGTACTGGAGGCCATAAAACCCTGGCAATTTCATTCCCCGGATTTTTTCATTCTGGAAAGAGGCAAAAATCAGGAGGAGATGGCCGTCGTGAAAATTGCACGAAACAAGTACATGGGATATGGATACATCTCTACAGAAATTGGCGGTGCCAGTATGGATGCCTTGCACGACTGCATCCAGTCCAGAAAGGACAACTGGGAGGTCAGGACCCTGATCAGGGGATACCTGAAAAAGAACCACAGACTCGTCAAAATCGTTGAATTTTAACTTGCAGCCGTCCCAAGGCCCTCTTTGTATCGATTGATTGCCCGATCCCGCGCAAAAGCATGATCTATGATGGGAGCAGGATACTGGTCTGTTCCAAATTCAGGAATCCACTTTTTGATGTAAATTAAATCAGGATCAAATCTTTTAGCTTGTAATTCCGGATTAAAAATCCTGAAATAGGGTGCTGCATCGCAACCCGATCCCGAAGCCCATTGCCATCCCCCGTTGTTGGAGGCCAGATCGTAGTCATTCAGTTTGGAGGCAAAGTAAGTTTCCCCCCACCGCCAGTCGATCAACAAATGTTTGCAAAGAAAGCTGGCCGTAACCATTCTCACCCGGTTGTGCATGAATCCAGTCTGATTCAGTTCCCTCATCCCCGCATCGACCAGTGGATAGCCGGTGAGACCTTCACACCAGGCTTGGAACTGCGACTGGTCGTTTTCCCACCGTATGTAATCGTAGGCCGGTTTAAAAGCCCTTGTGCAGACCTGGGGGAAAAACCACAAGATCTGGCTGTAAAAATTTCTCCAGATTAATTCTGACAGGAAAATGGGCGAATGAAGCATCGCCAGCGCCGTAATTTTTCGTATGCTGACAGTGCCATAGCGTAGATGCAGACTAAGCCTGGAGGTGCCGTTCCGGGCAGGGAAATCCCTGTTATCTGAATAATTTTCCAGTAAACTTTGAGGAAGTGACTTTTTAGGAAATATGTGCTCCACCTTTTTAAAACCCATGGTTTCGATGGATGGCATAGGCAGGGGTTTCATCCGAATGAAATTGTGAAAATAGAGGGAAGTCTTGTTGGCTCTGACACTCTCCAGGTTCAGTTTCTCCAGAAATCGATTCTTGTATGGGGTAAAAACCGTGTAAGGTTTGCCATCCTTCTTCACCAATTCATCCTTTTCAAACAAAACGTGATCCTTGTAAGTGATAAACTCTGTCCTGTTGATCTTTAAATATCGTTCCACATCCAGGTCCCTGTGGTTGGCAAATGGTTCGTAATCCCTGTTGCAGTATACGCTGCAGATGTGATAATTCTCTATCAGATACTTAAATACATCCAAAGGTCTGCCGTGTGCCACAAACAAGGTTGATCCGATTTTTTCCAGTTCACGCTTGAGTTCCTGCAGCATATCATAGACAAAATTGATCCGGTAATCAGCTCCATCCGCAATCCTGACCAATATTTCAGGATTGAAAATGAACAAGGGTAACACATTCTCACGCGTTTTCAGTGCATGAAACAAGGCCGTATTATCATCCAAACGAAGATCCCGACGCATCCAGAATATATTTACAACCGGCTTTTCCCTTTGCTTCAACATCCGAAAATTTTTTATGAATAGTGTCTGAAATATAAGAAAAAACAAAACTAACCCTACCTTTGTTGCGCAAAAAACAGAAGGAATCATCATATAAAACAATATATTTCATGAATAAACGTGGTTTTGCAAGTGACAACAATTCCGGGATACATCCTAATGTTTTGAAAGCCATTGAAATGGCCAATGTAGATCATGCAATCGGATACGGAGAGGATATTTATACGGAGAAGGCAAAGGAGCTTTTCAGAATGGAATTTGGAGCAGAGACAGAAATTTTCTTTGCCCTGACAGGAACGGGAGCCAATATTCTTTCCATCCAGACCCTTTGCCAATCCTTTCACCTGATTCTGTGTGCCGAAACGGCGCATATCCAGGTGGATGAATGTGGCGCGCCGGAAAAATTCACGGGTAGTAAGGTGGTCCCACTCCCCTCCTCCAACGGCAAGGTATTGCCCGGAGAGCTTCTGAAAAAACTTCACGGTTTCGGTGTCGAACACCACTCCCAACCAGGATTGCTTAGCATTTCGCAGGTCACTGAAATGGGAACCGTGTACTCGGTGGAAGAGATTCGTGAACTTGCTAGGATTGTTCACGAACATGGGATGTATTTGCACATGGATGGTGCCAGAATTTCCAATGCAGCGGTCTCGCTGGGGCTGAATTTCCGTGCTTTCACCAAAGATGCCGGAGTGGATGTGCTCTCCTTTGGCGGAACCAAAAACGGATTAATGATCGGCGAAGCCGTACTGGTTTTCAATCCTGAACTCTCCGGAAAAACCAAGTTTTTCAGAAAGCAGGCGGCTCAACTTTACTCGAAGATGCGGTTCCTGACTGCACAGTTTATCCCTTACCTGGAAGAAGAAATCTGGAAAACGAATGCCAGCCATTCCAATCAGATGGCGGCCATGTTGGCAGGATTGTTGGCAGATATGCCAGCTGTGAAAATAACCCAATCGGTAGATGCCAATGGAATCTTTGCCATCCTGCCTAAAGATCTTATACCGCTCGTTCGCAAAGAGTATTTTTTTTACGATTGGGATGAATCCAAAGGTGAAGTAAGATGGATGACCTCCTTCGATACGATGGAAGAGGATATCATCAATTTGGTGGCCTTGTTGAAGTCACTTTTAGGCAATTGATGGGTTTAGCCGCATTTTATTGTATTTTTGCATTTTCCGCCGGAGAGGATATTAATTTTTGTTGAAAGTAATATCATCATCCGCGGCAAAGGAATAAATTTTTCACAGAGCGTGGAAAATTAGATGTCAGTAATAAAATTATCCATGATAAGTAGAAGGATCATCCGAACCAAAGTGTTGCAAATCCTTTATGCACACGTCTCCACGCCGGAAAAATCAACCAGCTCCTCAGAAAACGAATTGCATTTCAGTATTCAGAAAACTTACGATTTGTACCATCTCTTGCTGGCATTGCCCATTGAGATGAGTGATTACGCTGACAAGATGATTGAAATGAGGAAATTAAAAAATTTCCCCACCAGCGAAGAGTTGAACCCAAATCTAAAATTTGTATCCAACCGACTAATCAGCAAGTTGAGAACCAACAAAGACCTTGGTGCCTACATACAGAAGAACAAGGTCAACTGGTCCAATAGTCAGGAGTTGGTCAAAAGGATTTATCAAGCCATGGTCGAATCGGATGAATACAAGAATTACCTGGCTGAAAATGATGATAATTTCCAGAATGACAGACGCTTCTGTGAGGATTTTTATGCCGAGATCTTGCTTAAAAGCGAATTTGTCTTCAACGAATTTGAAGAGCAGAGCATCTACTGGAACGATGATCTGGATTTTGTCGTCTCAATGGTCATCAAAACAATAAAAAAATTCAGGGAAGAGAGCATTGTCAACGATCATCTCTCCTCTCTTTACAAGGATGAGGAGGACCGGGAATTCACGGTCAAGCTTTTCAGAAAAACCCTTGCCAAGAGTGAGGAGAACCGCAAAACCATCGAAACTTACACCAAGAACTGGGATGTAGACAGGGTGGCCACCATGGATATCTTAATTATGGAGCTGGCATTGACAGAGCTAACTGAATTTCCTTCTGTTCCCATCAAAGTCACACTGAACGAGTACATTGAACTGGCCAAGTACTACAGCACCCAGCGCAGCAGTATTTTTATCAATGGAGTACTGGACCGTATAACCAAGGATTTCAGGGAGCAGGGAAAAATAGTCAAGGCCGGCCGGGGACTTTTGGAAGGATGATCAGAAACTACTGCATAGTATTTTTTTTTGGAATTTCCCTACTGATGATGGGCTGCAACAGTCACTCTTCCAGTAGCGTCAAACCTGCCGTTTCAACCGATACGGAGAAAAAAAAGGGACCAGGCAGGATTGAATTTTCCAAAGAAATGCATAATTTTGGTAGCCTGAAGGAGGGAGAAATTGTCGCTTTCTCTTTTCAGTTTAAAAATACGGGAAGCTCACCGTTCCGTTTGACCAAAGTAGAGCCTGCGTGCGGATGCCTGGCCGTCCAGTATAACAAAGAGGAGATCCAGCCGCAGACGGTTTCGGCGATTGAGGTGATCTTTCATTCGGATGGAGAATGGGGTAATCTGATTAAAACCGTTTCCGTTGAAACCTCCGAAGGGGAGTCCAGGAGTTTGGCCATCGGGGCCTATGTTGAAAACAAAAATTTTAATTTTGATTTAAATAATTTGAAATGAGTACATTGCTATTTATTATCGCCCAACAACCGCAACAAAGTATGTTGGGAATGTTTTTACCATTGGTATTGATTATTGTCGTGTTCTACTTCTTCATGATTCGTCCCCAAATGAAGCGTCAGAAAGAGACACAAAAATTTCGTGATGCGCTGCAGAAGGGTGACAAAGTAGTGACCTCTGGCGGCATTTATGGAAGGATCGATGAGATCAAGGACCAGGTCATCATTCTGGAAGTAGCTCCCGGAATCAAACTGAAGGTTGACAAGAGTGTGGTGTTGAAGGATATGACTGATGCACCGGTAGCAAAATAAATAGTGGCCGGGTAACCGGCCATTTTTTTTTCTGTCTGTCACCCAAGCAACTATTGGAATTGAATAAATGCTATCTGTTGATTTATGACCGCATTGGGTTAACAAAAAATACTATTCGTGAAACAGTTCCTGGTTAAAAGGATATTTTTGTATCTGAAACGAAAGGTCAAGAATTTCAGTTATCAGAAGGCATTAGTTTTTCTGGTATGTCTTGCCCTCTCCTCCTTCCTTTGGTTGTTAAGCAGTCTTGAAAAGCATTACACCAGCAGGATTACTGTCCCAGTCAATTATGTAGATTTCCCCAAAGACAAGCAGCTCTCCGGATCACTGCCCCAAAATTTCGATATTTTGGTAGATGCATACGGTTATACCTTGTTGAGTTACAACTTGCACCTGGCTTTTTCACCCATTCAGATCAACGTTAGTGAACTTGTTGACAATGTCCTTGAAAGGGGCTCAAAAGAGCGGTACACCATCCTGACCGTGAACCATCTGCAAGAGATTGAAAAGCAGATCAGCAGCGAAATAAGAATTTTATCGATCAAACCGGATACGCTGATTTTCAATTTCAGCAAAATAATCACCCGAAAGATCAAAGTCCAACCCAATATCAAGCTGGGCTTCGTGAGTCAGTATTCCCTGGGTCATGAACCGATTTCAGTACCTGACTCGGTCGTGGTAAGCGGTCCTAAAAATATGATGGATACGCTTAAATCGATCTCGACCCAATACCGGGAGTTCAGCAAATTGTCTGCATCCCTTGAACAAACAATCCCTGTTCGCCTTGTCAGGGGCTTGACCTCTGAGACGAAAGAGGTTCATTTGACAATTCCAGTGGAACAGAATACGGAGGTGGATTTTGAAGTTCCCATTCAGGTGATCCATCTTCCGGCTGATGTGACGCTCAAGACCTTTCCTGGTAAAGTAAAGGTTGCCTGCAGAATTGGATTGGGAAAATATAAAAAATTGGATTACAGCACTTTCCGTGCATTCATTGACTATGAAAAAATCGCTGAAAACAGTGCCCGATTGCCTGTAACCCTTGAAAGCCATTCCAATGTTGTTTTATCTGTAAATTTTTCTCCCAGGGAGGTTGAATATATTTTGGAGCG
The DNA here is from genome assembly GCA_903854235.1 of uncultured Bacteroidia bacterium. Classification (GTDB taxonomy): domain Bacteria; phylum Bacteroidota; class Bacteroidia; order Bacteroidales; family Prolixibacteraceae; genus CAINVV01. Next base: position 11,643 of record CAINVV010000084.1, read on the forward strand.
TGTAAAATAGTCGAATATGTTGACCATTGGCATAACAGGAGGAATTGGAAGTGGAAAATCCACAGTTTGCAGGGCATTCAATGTGTTGGGTGTGCCTGTATTTCAAGCTGATGCCGTTGCTGCCTGGCTTCAGAACAACGATCCGCGCATCAGGAAGGTGATAAGCGATTTGTTTGGATCTGAGATCTATGGACCCGACGGATTGTTGATTCGAAAAAAACTGGCTGCCATCATTTTCAGTGATCGGCTCCTCCTTGAAAAAATAAATCAACTGATCCATCCTGCTGTTCACACTGAATTTGAAAAGTGGAAGGCCTCCAGGAAGCACCATCCCTATGTGTTGTATGAAGCGGCCATACTTTTTGAAACCGGAAGTTTCCGAAGTTTTGATTTTACCGTATTGGTTCTGGCCGATGAGAAGGAGCGGATTGGCAGGGTCATTAAAAGAGACCATAGTTCGGTCGAAGCCATTTTGAAAAGGATGCACAACCAGATGCCCGACGCCGACAAGATGGGACTGGCCGACTTTGTTGTTGAAAATAACGACAATCAAATGATTTTGCCACAAATATTAAAATTGGATCAAATTTTTAAAACAAAAAGTCATGTTTGGAAAACTGATAGGTAGCGGATTGGGCTGGACACTTGGTGGCCCCATAGGTGCATTGGCAGGTTTTGTTCTTGGAACGTTGTTTGACCTTTCTGAAAAATCCAGTGCCAGTACCAGCACCCTTCAGGGGATGCAAACTACCCCGAATGACTACCTCTTCAGCCTGCTGGTTCTGGTATCTGCCGTCCTGAATGCCGACGGTAAAATCATGAAATCAGAATTGAATTATGTCAAGGAATTTTTCAAGACCAATTTCGGTGTAGAGGGGGCTCAAAATGCATTGCGAATCCTTCAGGATCTGACCAAGCAAAACATTCCCGTGACGGATGTCTGCCACCAGATCAAGAACTACATGGACTATCCGAGCCGTTTGCAACTCATCCATTTTCTTTTTGGTATTGCGGCTGCTGATGGAGAGATTCATCCCGAGGAGTTGAAACTGATCCGGCACATCTCCATCAACCTTGGTATCACTTCAGCAGACTATACCTCCATAGAGGCCATGCTGATTCCCAAAACGGACTGGGCCTACGATGTATTGGAAATCGCTCCCCAGGCATCTGATGAAGAGGTCAAAAAAGCCTATCGTAAAATGGCGGTAAAATATCATCCGGATAAGGTTAGCTACCTGGGGGAAGAGATCCAACAGGCTGCCAACGAGAAGTTTAAAAAAGTTAATGAAGCCTATCAATTGATCAGCAAGGAGCGAAACCTATAAATTAGTTGAAAGTGTTGTTTTGTATCAAAATTTTAATTTAATTTCATTCCAACAAATAATCGTCTATCATGAAAAAAATAGTGTTGACTTTATCGTTGCTTGCCTGTGTGGTCATAACCTTTGGGCAGACTTTTGACTTTGGTGTCAAAGCTGGATTCAATACCTCTACAATTGATGGTAGTATCAATAACATTTCTTCCAGTTTTAAGTCGAGGTCTGGTTCCAATATTGGACTCTTCGCCAGGTTGGGAGGTTCCAAACTTTACCTGCAGCCGGAATTACTCTATGCGACAAAAAATTCCTCCTACACTTACACCGTGACTCTGGGACAAACAGCCACCAATACCATCAAAATTCAAACCATTCAGATACCTCTGCTTTTGGGCTACAAGTTACTGGATCTGAAACTTGCTTCCATTCGTGCTTTTACGGGTCCTGCAGGATCTTTCGTGACCAGCGGTAGCATCACCAACATAAGCTCTCAGGAAGTAAAGGACAATCTGAATTCGATGAACTGGGCCTGGCAACTGGGCGCAGGCGTGGATGTGTTGAAATTTACGCTGGATGTCAGGTATGAAATGGGATTAAACAATCTTACCAAGAACCAGATTCAGGATTACATCTCCATCAATAAGGGTAACACCTTTACCGTATCTCTCGGATTCAAATTCTTCTGAAAATCAAACCAATTGATACATTTTTGGCCATCAAAAAAGGCTGCCCGATCTCAGGCAGCCTTTTTTAATGTATTCAATAGTCTGTTAGGTATTCATTGCGCCGCAAACATTGATTACCTGGCCGGATACATAGGATGAGAGATCTGAAGCCAGGAAAAGGGCAACCTTGGCCACCTCTTCCGGCAATCCTCCCCTTTTCATCGGAATGGAGGCTTCCCATTGTTTGCGGGCCTCTTCGGGGATTTTGGCTGTCATCTCCGTGATGATGAAACCGGGTGCAATCGCGTTGGAGCGAATATTTCTGGATCCCAACTCCTTGGCAATGGATTTCGTAAAACCGATGATGCCGGCTTTCGAAGCGGAGTAATTTGACTGACCCGCGTTTCCGCTCACGCCAACAACGGAACTCATGTTGATGATGGAACCTCCTTTTTGTTTCAACATTGACATCTGGGCTGCCTTGGTGAAATTAAACACCGACTTCAGATTGACATTGATTACGGCATCCCATTGTTCCTGCGACATTCTCATCAGGAGTGTGTCTTTCGTGGTGCCTGCATTATTAACCAGGATATCGATACCACCAAAATCTTTGACAATTTGATCGACAACCAGTACCGTATCATCGTATTTTGAGGCATCAGAAGCATATGCCTTCGCCTTTATTCCAAGGGCCAAAAGCTCATTCTCGGTTTCCCTCGCGATATCATCGTAAAAGAGATCCGTAAATGCCACATTACAGCCTTGCTGTGCGAACTGCACGGCAATCGACTTTCCGATGCCACGGCTGCCGCCAGTAACTATCGCCGTTTTTCCTTCCAATAATTTCATATAACTAACATGATTAAATTTTTAAAACCTGGTCTCTTTTAACGGGTGTAACAACAATTATCCTGTTCGTTTGACTTACTCCACCCTAAAAACTAGGGCAAAAATAGTCAATAATGCGAAATATGACTTTGGGAGGAATTATTTTTTTGCCTTACTTCCATTTGCATTTACCCTGAATTTCACAATTCTTGTGACCAGGTCAATGGGTAACGGTTGGTTGATGGGAAATTGAATGGTTCCTTTCGACCATTTTAATTCTTTAAATTCGCTTTTGAATTCCTCTATTCCAGAAGCCGTCGGATAAAATCCGATGTGTGATCTGTATCCTGCAAAGTAGACCAGGATACCCTTCCATTTGTATGCGGGCATACCGTAGCTAATCAATTCTGTGGCCTCAGGAGCTGCCAAAATAATTGCTTCCCGAAGTTGAATCAAAAGACGCTGGATTTCCTTTGGGAATTCTTCAATGTATCTGTCTACCTCATTTGGTTGATTGTTCACCACCATCCTGTTTTAGGCAACTGTCAAGAGGGAGCGTTTCAGGTTATGCTACAGGCCTTTTAGCCGACCTTTCAGATACCTGACGTATTCCTCTGCAGCGGTTGTAAATTTTGATTGAAACGACTTTTGGGCCCATTGAAGCGCCAAATTTAAATCGCCGTTCATCTCCGAAGTCAAGGCCAGATTGTATTCAATCTGACTTCTGAATCCGGAAGAGCCAGAACCTGAAAATCTCATCCAAATTTTTCCAGCCTCCAGCCAGTCGTTTTTGTTGACAAAAGAAATGGCTTTGTCTGCCTCCTGGTTGTTGGTAATGAAATAGTTTCTGGTTTGCTGTTGCCAACCCGGAGAGATGTAGTTTGCCAGATTCTGACCATTCTCTATGGCTCCACCCAACAATGCTTCCTTGATGGTGGGCAACTGTTCATAGGTTTCCTGCAGCGTAGGGCCCGTTCGCTCCCAGAATATGGTATCGTTTACTTCAAAATTGGCCAGTTTCAATTTTTCACCCGGTTGGTAAAGTTTCCAATTGGAATGAAAGGCGATCTGAACATAAATGGTGTATTCCTTTGTCATTCCGGAACCATTGGAATCAACATAACCAATACGATAGAAGGAGTTTAGATTTTCATAAAAGTTTTCCAGAACCATCAGGGCATCTACTTTGAATTCTTCACAAACCTGCTTTACTTCCGGTTGTGTCAAGGAGGGTGATTTGCTCAGGTAAGAAACATTTTTGTTGGGGATATTTCGCTGAACAGGAATTACTACATCGAACCGGCCAGATTCATACAAGGCATTGCCCATCACTTTCAGGGTAGTATCTGCAGCCAGACTATCCAGCAATACCTGGTCCATTACAAGCTTTTTCCTGATAAGCAGATTTTCCAGCGTATCCTGGTTCAAATTGGAGAAAGAATCCGTCATACTCCTATTCATCAGTGCTATGCTCTGGATATCCTCCGAAATGGCCCGCTGCGGCGGAATGGAAACCTGTACTGAGATTTTCCCCATGGAAACACAGGAGGTAAATAATACAAATACTCCATAGCAGATCCAACGAAAGTGAACAAAACGTAATCTCATGAAATTGCAGCAAATATTTTTTAACAGGGTATCTTTTTACAAATTAACTAAATATTCTGTGATCCTGTTCGTCAAAAAATATTAAAAAACCTCAAGAGATCATTATATTTGCCCGTTCAAATATTTCTTCAATAAATCCACTCATATGAAGTTATTTACGGGAGTTTTGGTCGCCGCCACGATGGCAGTGTCTGCATGCGCTATTCAATATCAGCCTAAAATCACGGAGAAAGAGATTTCATCTACCATCTCAGTTTTGGCCTCTGAAAAATTTCAGGGTAGAAAACCTGGATTACCTGGGGATTCCCTGGCTGCCCACTTTGTGCAAGGAAAACTCAAAAAAGCCGGACTCAAAATGTTGTTTAACGATGGATTTCAGCCCGTTAAGCTGATTACTGGCTTCACCTTCGGAACAGGCAATCATCTAACTTCAGGGGCCCAAAATTTCGAAATTGCCGCAGATTATGAACCACTTTTCTTCTCTGCCAACAAATCCTTTTCCGGCCAGCTGGCGGTCGCAGGCTATGGTATCACCCTCTCCACGGACAGCTTGAAATGGGATGATTACAACGGTTTGCAAGCCGACGGCAAATGGATCTTGATCCTGGATGGCATTCCCGGGCACCTTCAACAAAACAAGGAGATCAAGCGATACAGCGATGTTCGTTCCAAAGTTTTGAATGCCATCGATCACCATGCCGGCGGGATCCTGGTTGTTACGCCGGATTTCAATACGAAAGGCGCAGCCAGAACGGTTGTGTTTGACAAGAACAGCGCTCCTTATTCGGTTCCAGTCCTGAAAATTTCGCAGAAAACGGCGGATTTGATGATGAACGGACAACTCACCTTTAACGACATTGAAAATAAAATAAAATCAGCACAGAAGCCCTTGTTCACTGCTATGAATTTAAATGTTCAGGGAGAAGCTTCCGTGTTGCCCAAAATTACGTTGGCGCACAACATCGTGGGTATGCTGCCTGGTACGGATCCAAAACTGGCCGAAGAGTATGTTATTGTTGGTGCGCATTACGACCATCTGGGCTATGGTGGTCCGGGTTCAGGATCCAGAATGCCGGATACTGTCGCTGTACACCATGGAGCCGACGACAATGCCTCAGGTGTTGCCGCAGTGATCGAACTGGCTCAGAAATTTTCCCATGCAAAAAACAACAAGCGCCCCATTCTTTTCATTGCCTTTACGGCGGAAGAATCCGGTTTGATTGGCTCCAAGGCATTTGTGACAAATCCTCCCTTCAGCCTGAAAAAAGCCACAGCGATGTTTAATTTTGATATGGTAGGCCGACTGGATTCGGCCAAAGACCTGACCATTGGTGGCGTAGGCACCGCTTTGGAAACCAAGTCAATCATCGACAATCTGGTTCGTGGTTTCAACGTAAAAATTTCCATGGAAGGTTACGGCCCCTCCGATCACGCCTCTTTCTATGGTGAAAACATTCCGGTGATCTATTTTACTTCGGGAGTACACGACCAATACCACACACCAAAAGACACCTGGGACCGTATTAATTTCCCTGGTGAACGTATGATCGCAGAGAACGCCTCCCTTCTAATACAGGAAGTTGCCAATCGCAGCAAAAGACTGACTTACCAGGAGAGTGGACCTAAAGTTGGGACATCTGCTAGAACCGATTTAAAGGTAACATTGGGTATCATTCCGGATTATGCAGGAACTGAAAAGGAGGGGATGCGGATTGACGGCGTTTCTCCTGGTAAACCGGCCGCAAAGGCAGGTTTACTGAAGGGCGATGTAATTACGGCCATCGACGGTAAGAAAGTTGGCAGTATTTATGATTACATGGCCAGGATGAAGGCCTATTCTCCCGGACAGATCATTTCCGTGGATATCCTGCGAGGGAAAGTCAAAATTGTAATTCTGGTAACGCTGTAAAACAGAAAGTTAAAGGGGCTGAATTAAACTATTAATTCAGCCCCTTTTCTGTGGGATCTCAAGCGAGTTTAGGCAACAATTCGACCAGAAACCGCCAGAATTTATCGACGGAAGCAATTTCAATCTTTTCATCCGGCGAATGCACTCCCCTGAGTGTTGGTCCAAAAGAGATCATATCCAGATCCGGAAACTTTGCCAGAAACAAACCACATTCCAAACCAGCATGGATGGATCTTACTACTGGTTTGACGCCAAAAAGCATTTCGTAACACCCTCTTGAGACCTCCAGCGTATGCGAAGAGGGATTCGGTGTCCATCCGCAATAACCTTCTCCTCTTGCCACGGTTGTTCCAGCAAGGATAAATACAGACTCAACCATCTGATAAATATCCTGTTTGCCACTTTCCTGATCGCTTCGCTGGCTGGTTACTATTTCAACGAGTGAGCCGGGCTTGAATTTGATACTGGCAAGGTTGGTGGAGCTTTCTACCATTCCCGGCATTCGAAAACTCATTGAATGCACGCCATGGGGCATTGCATACAATAAATTGATCAGGCGGGACTGAGAGGCTTTATCCATGACAGTTTCGGGGATGTCGGCACTTTCCAGGGTAATTTTAATTTTGGATTCTTTCCGGAAGAGCTCATTTTCCATCTCTGCCCTAAAATGATTGACCTCGATGGTGAGTTGTTCCTTCATATTTGAAAAAATGACGACC
>CAINVV010000085.1 GCA_903854235.1 uncultured Bacteroidia bacterium
CAAAGTATCGAAATCAACAGGTTACACCACTCAAAAGGAACCCGTTGTAGTGATAGGCTATCCCAGTAATTCCAAATTAATAACCAAGAATTATTCCTCAGGCAATGAACCAATTACAGTAATTGGCTATAGAAGTCAGTTCTTCAATGTACAACCGGACAGCACTGTTCATCCACACAATAAACTATTGTTTGGCGGAAATGGTATTGTAGTAACCGACACACCCCGGGATGGGAAGCAGATAAAAGAGGGTGAAATGATGATTCATGGTGTGGGCAAACAACCCCTGATTCTGATAGATGGTGTGGTGGCCGAAAATCAGCATATCGATGCCATTTCTCCGGAAAACATCGAATCCATTACTGTACTAAAGGATCAGTCGGCCAATATCTTGTATGGTGAAAAGGGAAAAAATGGAGTCATCCTTTTCACCCTAAAGAATGAAAAATCAGGAAATACCATAAAAAGCTCGGGTGTTTCGAGAATTTCTGTTGCAAATGCTTCTGATAGAAACACAGACACTGCCAACGAGAAAATCGAAATTGAACAAAAAATTTTCAGTTCTCAGGCAAGCGAACACAAACCCTTGATCGTCAAAGATGGCGTCATTGCCGAGGATCAGAATATCAAGGAATTCGGAACCAGGGAGGCACTCGATAAAATTACCATACTCAATGGCAAGGAAGCCATCGACAAATATGGTGAAAAAGGCAAGTATGGAGTGATTGAGATGACAACAAAAAAATAATATTTTATAATTTGGATTTTCGATTGCGCACAATTCAATTTCACAACTCTACCTTGTCAACCCAGTCTTCCTACTCCTCTTTATATTCTTGCCATCATCCCCCAAACTCCCTGACCGCCTCAAACATGGCGACAATATTTTGGGGAGGTACTTCCGACAGGATGTTGTGAACCGTGTTGAAAACAAAACCTCCTCCGGGACTAAATGCTTCCAAATTCTCCGTCACGTGCTTTTTTACCTCGGCCGGTGTGGCACGATTCAGCACGCTCTGCGTATTGATACCACCTCCCCAGAAGGTCAGTTCACGTCCAAATTCCAGTTTAAGCCGTTTGGGTTCCATGTTGATCGCGTTGATTTGTATCGGATTTAATATCTCAAATCCAGCCTCAATCAGGTCAGGAATCAGTTCATAGATGCCACCACAACAGTGCAGCATGGTGTGTGCCTTTGAATGTGCTTTTACAAATTCGCAAAGTTGCTTGTGTCTGGGCAGAAAGAATTCCCGGTAGGTTTCATTGGGAATGAAGGGCCCTGTGTTGGTCCCCAGATCGTCGCCAAACTTCAGAATATCGACGATGTCGCCCACGGCTTCACATACCTTTCCAAGAAAGTCAATGTGACGTTGCATCAACTCATCCATCAGTTTGTGCACATTTTCGGGTTCCAGGTAGAGATCCGTGAGAAAATTGTCAATGCGGCGAAGGAAAGTCCCCCACTCGAAAAGGTTGCAGCCAACGCCAAGCAACAGCGCCTTGTCAGTTTTTTGCCGCAACGCAAGCGTTTTCTCACGCAGCATCTGCCAGAATCCCGTTTCGTCGATCCAATCGTAGGGAGTAAAACCGAATCCTCCCCAAATTACCCGCGACATTTCCCTGCCAAGACCTTCATAATTGTCCGGATAGCCATCCCGGTAGGGAAAAATCAATTGATCGAAGAAGGCAGCCCCCTGCGGCATCTTTCCGATCATTTCGCCGGTTTTCCCGGGTGCGTGCCACGAACCGTCTGGTTGCCTGACCGGATTGAACCACTTGGGGTAAAGCGCAGGAGTCCCGGAGATAAGTTCCAACTCCTGCCAGTAGTCCGGGGCAGTATTGAATTCCCTCCCAATATCGAGCACATCCACGCCAAAATGGTCTAACAATTCCATTTCTGGTTGAGTAACTTCCTGAATCACATCGTAAACCTTGTTTGGAAGATGCCCCATGCCAAGATGATTGATCAGGTTCCGGTAGGCTACCACAGAAATTCCGGTACTGGGAGTAGCCCCGAGGTCTACAGGAATACAGTCTGGTTGTATGTGGTGAATGGCTGCTAGAATGCGTTCTCTGGAGTTCATTTCTCTGCTTTGAATGGTTTACATCCTCATTCGTGATTGACTTTTTCAAATTCATTCAACAACGGATAAGCCTTCTCCAGATCAGATTCCTGAATATAAAGATCAACTGCCGAGATCACACCACCCACAAATCCAACTGAAATCCCGGATTGAAAATCATTCCTTACAATGACCGCTATTCCCGCATTTTCAAGATCCTCTTTCAGCAGCGTCACCAAAATCTCGGTTCCGGTAAAAACACGGATCAAATTGGTTCCTTTTGACATAATAAAAATTATTAAGTTATTGTTTTACAAATACTTGAATCAAAATAAAATGCAAAATTCTCCAATTTAACCCTCTGCTTGACTCTAAAATTCAAGCTCGATGAATTTGACTTCAAAAGGATTGAAATGGATTGTAGCGTTGCAGGCTGCTACCCTCTTTCCAAGCACATTGACCAGGTAACAGGCCTTTACCTGTCGTCCGGCAACGGCACCTGTCAGGGTGATAGATGACTCTTTGCCGTCCAGTTCCCTGAAATGGAGCAAAACGGCATCCTTCCCATTGAAGGCTGGCCGGCTGTTTACCAGCAACACATTGCTTGCACCTTCCACTTTGAGGGTTTCAGAAACAGACTCCTTCAACTCTGATTTCCCGGCAGGGAAAGTGCGGGTTGGAAAAACGTTTCTTTCCCCATACCCGAATTTCGTAGCGAAGGTATTGGTGGTGTCTTTGGAGGAGGTGAGCTGGTAGCTCCAGCTGAATCCACCCTCCTGGTAAGCCCTGAAGTTGGTAAACCAGTAGTTGTTCATGACCCAGGAGTAGAGCGTAGTCTTTCCTGGCTTGGGATAGCGTTCGAATTTGCCCAGGTTGAAATCGCTGAATTGCCAAAGCGGTATCTCATTGCTGGTGACCACGATCTGACCGGTTTTTCCCCGTACCGCCACGAAATTCTGGGCTACATTCCAGTCAGATGAGGATCCGGGCAGTTGTTCTCCTTGCGAAAGCGTTCCACCGATGGTCTCAAAAACGATACGTGATTCCGGAAAGGCAAACGGGAAGGCAACGTACGTCGCTTCAGGGTCTGTAATAATCAGTTTATGAGCAGTATATTTCAACTCCACCTTTTTCATATTCTTGTACAGACGAATTTCCAGTTCGATGCCTTTGGGTGATTTGTCGGTGCCTTTGTCTGTTCCGGCCAATTCGGCAGCGATTTTTATGCTTTCCCATACCTGGCCGTTGGTTCCCTTTTCGACTAACACCTCCGACACTGTCGAATGCGAGAGTTCGTATTTGTCCCTTTTGGGAAGCGCTTCGTGAATGGCCTGACCAATTTTCCAGGGATTCTGCGTATCCACCAATTCAAGATTCAATTCCTTGTCAAACAAGCTGCTGATCGCACCCGTTTGCTTGTCGATCACCAATTTGTAAAACTGATTTTGCAACGTTTCGGTCTGTGTGGCCAATGCCGGCTTCGCCGGATCCGCTTCGCTTACCTCAATCTTCAGGGTCTTTACGCCCAAAGCCGGAACATCCTTTACATCCAGCTCCCACCAGGCCCCTTCGGCACGTTTTTGCTGCATCTGGGCAGGAACTTCTGCTCCTGAAGCAAGATCAATGATTTTCACAGCTTTCAGAATCGGCAATACTTCAAAATCCACAAACAACCTTACCGTTCCCGAACGCTTCCAACCCAATGAATTGATGACGTGGATCACTGGAAAATCTGCTTTTTTTAGGAAAGGCTGGTAACGTGCCAATGCCTCCTCATGAAGCAAAGTCTGCATTTTGAGCGCTTCCCAGGCATAGGCTCCTTTCTGCAACCACTGCCTGGCCGTATTTTCAGAATAAGGATGATCGATGCTCTCGTCGGCCCCGAAGGTATGCTCGTCGTAGAAGATGGCATTTTCGGCGATATGGTCGATCTCGGCCTGCAATCCGGGATTGAGCGCACCACCATTCAAGGCCGTCATGGCAAACAGTCCTTCATCCACCTGTTTCAGATTCTGTGTCTTTCTGACCTCTGCCGTTTCGCGGGAGGAGGATCCTGCCCCATCCGTCCACCAGTCTAGCCAGGCTTTCTGGTAAACCGGAAGCCGGTCGGCGTAGTTTTTCTCGACGTATTCAAAAAACTCGCTGACTACCGTAAGTTTCAGCTTTGGAAAATCATATTTTTCGTTCCACTCCTTCACCAGCTGGCAGGCAGCCGTGGAAGGAGGCGCATTGTCTGTAAAGTACCCCGAAAATTGGATGGCAATCTTGTCGAAAGGATAGTTTTTGGCATCCAGATCGGCCAGATGACCCAGCATTTTCTCTGGCTTGATCGCCTTACTCTCCAAGCCGAAGAAGTTCCCCGTCATGTAGTGATCCGCCCTGAAGGCCAGCAATTTCTCGCCCGACGGAGCTTTCCACCAGAAGAGGGTCGGCAGGTCGAAGGGAAGGATGGACCTGGTCTGGTTGATGCCCATGTTCAGGTATTTCACTCCTGTGTTCTTGAAAAAGTCGGGCATGCACCAGGCTATCCCGTTCACATCGTCCTGCATCACCACCTTGACAGGGATTCCGGATTCCTGAATGGCTTGCAGCGGACGCAGAAAATCGGTCATCAGGTTCTCGTCGGCGGTCTCCGCCATGTTGCAGAACATTCCGGTTACTTCGATGCGTCCCTCGGCGATTCGCCTTTTCAACCTTTCAATTTGTTCCGCCGGACGGGTTTTCAGGTACTCTTTGACCACCCAGGCAGATTCGCAGGTCCAGCGAAATTTGGCCTGATCGGGCAGATTGTCGGTTTTGTCACAATAATCCAGGGCATAATCGATGTACCGCTGGTGCTCAGCCAGAATTTCAGACTGAGGTCGGGTGTAGCCAATATCCGTATGGGCGTGCTGAACCAGGTAGATCTCCCATTGCTTGGGCGGTTTCACGACGAAAGCGGTCTTGATGGCTTTTCCACCGTTGATACTGGTGGAGAAGGTTATTTTCTGCTCTTTGTCAACAGCCGGGATGGTAACCATCAGGCTGTTTTTGCCTTTTTTAAGGTCGGCTTTCAACAGCGATTTG
>CAINVV010000086.1 GCA_903854235.1 uncultured Bacteroidia bacterium
ACACAAAGTTCAGGTGGATCCATGACTCAGAATGGCTTCAACTCGTTGGCTGTTCGTGGGAATTACAACTATGCCGGGAAGTATTTCTTTCAGGCTTCTGTTCGTCGGGATGGAATCTCCTCTCTGCCGAAGGCCAACCGTTTTGGTTATTTCCCAGGCGCATCTATCGGATGGACCATCTCCAAGGAGTCGTTCATGAAAGATCTTAAATTCATCTCCGATCTGAAACTTCGTTCTTCCTACGCGGAAGTTGGTAACGTAAACATAGGCAACTATCCTTATCTTGGACTGTATGCCAATGCCAAATATGCCGACTACAACGGTATTGCCTTCGCTCAGATGGGCAACGATCAGTTGAAATGGGAAACCAGCAAGAAAGTAGACGCAGGTTTGGATGCATCCTTTCTCGACAGCAGGTATAAATTTACCTTCGACTATTTTGTCAACAACCTCGACGGACAGATTTTGGGTGTTCCGACTCCTCCTTCCTTCGGTATTCCCGGAAACACGGTTGCCAAGAACATTGGTGCCCTCAAGAACTGGGGATATGAGTTTTCAGGTGAAGCTACGCTGATCAGCAAAAAAGACTTCAAATTGACAGTTGACGGAAACCTTTCTCTGGTGAAGAACGTGGTCAAGACCTTGGTCGACCACCAGGACATCATCAATACTTACACCATCATCCGTGAAAACGTTACATATAACACCTTGTTTGGTTATGACTATGTTGGCGTAAACTCTGCCAATGGTAACCCAATTTACAGGAAAGCCGATGGTTCGATGGTTCAGGGAAACATCCCGACCTCTACCTACAAGGTTTATACGGCAGCCAATCCATCGGACATTTCTGTAGCGGGATCTTTGGTCGCTACCGATAGAAAACTGTTGGGATCCACCATTCCTACCTATTTCGGATCTTTCGGCGTGAAAGCTGAATACAAGGGATTTGACTTTAGTCTGATGTTCCGCTACAGCGGTGGCAACTACGTGATGAACCGCACCAGGATGGATTTGCTGAACCAGAAATTCCAGAACAACAGCACGGAAATCCTTGGAAGATGGCAGAGTACCACCGTCCCCGGCGACGGTTGGACTCCACGCTTGTGGTATGCAGGGGATACTTTTGTCAACTTGACCGACAACGCCAGCACCCGCTGGATTGAGAAGGGAGATTTTGTCAAGCTTCAAAATATGGTCATTGGCTATACCCTTCCAAAAGCCTTGTTGAACAAAGCAGGAATTCAGAACCTGAGGGTCTTCGTTCAGGGACAGGATCTGCTGAAGATCACCAAATACACAGGTATTGACCCGGAAATGGAATCCGGTGGTGTTGATTACAACGGTACTCCCCGGCAACGTGTAGTTACAATTGGCGTTAACTTAAAATTCTAATTCCTAAAAACTATACAAGATGAAAAATATATCCAAAATAAACCTGAAAACAAGTAAGCTGTTGTATGTTCCGGTGCTTGTTTTCGTGATGCTGGCCTCTTCCTGCGAGAAGAACATCGATCTTCAGCCTTTCAATCAGGTTTCAGAGACGGCTGCGTTCCAGACGCCTGCCCTGGTTGCCCTTTCCGTAACCGGAATGTATGAGGCTGCCCAGATCGGCTATTATGCCAATCCTGTTACTCCTGCATACAGGGGATATCCTTTTGGTGCTGCCTTCGTTGAGCAGGGTGACAACCGTGGCGAAGATGTGGTAAATACTGCTACTTTCTATCAGCTCACCTATACGGCAACTTACAGTACCTCTTCTGCCAACAACGTCAACTACTGGAAAGACAGTTATCGTTTGATCAACCGTTGCAACATTGTGATTGACGGCGTGAAAACTGCTGCTGCCGCGAAGGTCATTACCGACGCTCAAGCTGCAATTTATGCTGGTGAAGCAAAGTTGTTGAGGGCCATGACCTACCACGAATTGTTGGTCCATTTTGCACGTCCATACAAGGATACCCCTGGAGCTACACACTTGGGAGTTCCTTACTTTGACCTGCCTTTCACCACGGCTGCCGCGATTGCTGCCGGCTTTGCGACAGGAAGAAGTACGGTTGCTGACGTTTATACGAAAATCCTTGCCGACCTGGATTATGCGGAGGCAAATCTGCCATTGAAGGCCGCCATGACGGGCAATGCAAAAATTACGAGGGCAACGAAGGGTGCCGCCGTTGCTGAAAAGACGAGGATCTACCTCCATATGTGGAACATGGACAAGGTGATAGAAGAAGGGACCAAATTCATTACCGGATCCCTTGCCGGCACCTATTCACTGACTGCCGATCCTTCAGGACCCTGGGCGAATCCTTATGGAAATACCGAGTCAATTTTTGGAATGGAGAATTCTGCCACCCAGAATCCTGGTACCAATGCTGCATTGGCAGCCATGTATTCACCCACCTCCATTGGTGGTCGCGGACTCGTAACCATGAGTCCAATTGTCTGGAGACTTCCAACCTGGCTGGTGGATGACAAAAGACGCTCTGCCAACATGATTACCTTCTCTTCCAATGTAGTCTATACCAGTAAATACAAGGACCCAGTAAACAAGACCGACCCATCTCCAATGATTCGGTATGCCGAAGTTATTTTGAACATGGCCGAGGCTTATGCCCGCAAGGGAGATGTGACCAACGGTTTGACCTATTTGAACATGATCCGTAACCGCGCCTTGGCGACTCCAGCTACACAGGCTTATACGGCTAGTACTTTTGCTACCAATGTAGCTATGTTGGGAGCTATTTTGGATGAGCGTAGAATTGAACTTGTTATGGAAGGTCGTCGTTGGCCGGATATTTCCAGGTTACAACAATGTCCGTATTATCCAATCAACGGGATCCCTGCCAAAATAGCCAACGGCGCACCTGCCGGTTCGCTATTCACACTTGGCACACCTTACACGGGCGCCCTGGGTACACCTGCCATCCCATATTCAGACTTCCGCTTCTTGTGGCCAATTCCACAGGACGAAATCAATGCCAATCCAACACTTGCCAAACAGCAAAACCCAGGATGGTAATCCTCATCAATACATAAAAAAAGCCCTTTCGGGCTTTTTTTATGTATTGATGATTTTATTTGCATTATTTTGTAACATACATATTGCTAATGCGTTAGCCTTGAAACGGCGTATCGTCTGCAAAACTATTTCCAGGTCTCCCAAAATCTGATTTGGTGTGATCAGCCTCCGCAAGGTTGGGCTCGGCATTCATCTTGGAATGAAATACGTTTCTTCCCTTTGTTTCGTGGTGGTCGCTGATGGAATGATCTTCGAAGGAGGTTTCCAGGTCACTGAAACGGGCAAGTGCGGCCTTGAAGGCAAGATGAAATTCACCCACTGCCCCGTTTCTGTGCTTGGCCACGATGATCTCTGCCACGCCCTTCAGGGAATTGTTGTCCTGATCCAGCAGAATGCCATAGTATTCTGGCCGATGGATGAACATGACCATGTCTGCATCCTGTTCGATCGCACCCGACTCACGAAGGTCCGAAAGCTGTGGCCTCTTTCCCTCGCGCGATTCGACGGAGCGGTTCAGCTGCGAGAGTGCCACAATCGGCACGTTGATTTCTTTGGCGATTGCCTTCAGGTTGCGGGAGATCATACTCACCTCCTGCTCCCTGTTGCCGCGGATGTCGCCTCCAGCCGTCATTAGCTGCAGGTAATCCACCACAACGATTCCAATGTTGTACTGCATCTTCAACCTCCGGCATTTGGCCCTGAATTCGAAAATGGAGAGGGCAGGGGTGTCATCGATAAAAAGAGGTGCGTCCTCCAGGTTTTTAAGTTTCCTGTTGAAAACTTCCCACTCCCAGTTTTCGAGCCTTCCGCTCTTGATCTTGTCTGAACCCAGCTCCGTCTCGGCGGAGATCAACCTGTTTACCAATTGCAGGGAGGACATTTCCAAAGAGAAGACTGCCACCGGAACTTTGTGAATGGCCGCCATGTTCCGCGCCATCGTGAGCACGAAGGCGGTCTTACCCATGGCAGGTCGTGCGGCAATGATGATAAGATCGGTCTTCTGCCATCCACCTGTGATTTGGTCCAGTTTGGTAAATCCGGAGGCGATGCCGCTCAGTCCGTCGGGCTTCTTTGAGTTGATTTCGATCTGCTCCACTGCCTTTTGAAGCAATGGCTTGATGGGTTGCGACTCTTTGGTGATGTTCCCTTCCGTGACCCTGAAAAGGGATGATTCCGCAAAATCGATCAGGTCGTTCAGTTCCATGGCATCCTCGTATGATTTGCTCTGGATTTCTGAGGATATAAGTATCAACTCCCGCTGAATGTATTTTTGTGCGATGATACGTGCGTGAAATTCAATGTGCGCCGCAGAGGCTACCCTGCTGGTAAGCTGGGTGATGTAGAGTGGTCCGCCCACCTCATCAAGTTCTCCCCTATTTTTCAGTGCCTGCGTGACAACCAGTAAATCGATGGGCTTCTCCTTGGAGGCGAGCTCCTTGATCGCATTGAAGATCTTCTTGTGCTCCTCCTTGTAGAAACTTTCCGGCTTCAGAATGGCTTGTACGGTATGGTAGGCATCCTTTTCCAGCATCAGCGCACCCAAAACGGCCTCCTCCACTTCCGTCGCCTGGGGTGGAACCTTGCCATAATAGGCGTTTAACTGCTCGATGGTGTTGGCTGGCTTGCCCTTGCTTCGGTAATTGTTCTGTTGTTCGGCCATAACGTATTAAAAGTCAGATAGTTTTTTTATTTCCTGCGTATTTTCAAAGGTA
>CAINVV010000087.1 GCA_903854235.1 uncultured Bacteroidia bacterium
GTGGCTACGAGGTCCAGTTTCATATCCATCTTGACGATGGGATAGGGGCCCATGTTGAAGGTAATGGTCTGACCATTGGTTGCCGTAGCCGAGAAGGTGAAGGTGACGGTTTTTCCTCTGGCAGCTTCAGGAATGGTATAAAAATACCTAAGTGTGGCTGCGCAGGTATCTTTCGTAAAAGTAACCATGGTTTTGATATCCGTTGTTACAGAGGGTGATCCTACCGTAATCCCAACATCCACCCCGCTTGAATTGGTATAGAAGGATCTGTTTTCAAGATAAGTTCCCGTGGCACCTGCAATAGATGCAGTAACCTGGGCGGAGGTTATTTTGCCTGCAGAAGCAGGTAATGCCATTGCATAGGCAAATTCGATGTTGGATCCGACGATGTTTGGTCCCAGGGTTCTCTTGATACAATCGTTGTTCAATCCTGTTTTACCAAGCGGCACGGAATATTCTTTCTCCTGGCAGGAGTACAAGAAAGTGAGCACCAGCATCACTGTGATTAAGCTTAAATATTTACGTTGCATAGTCTGTCGTTTTAAGGTTTGGGTTGAACTGTAATGTAGACCGTGTAAGTTTTTTTCACAATCCGGTTTCCGGCGACTACTGTCCATTTTTTGGGATTGGCCAAATCAGAGAAATCGACTTTCCCTGTGATTTTTGGATCCAGTTTGGCATCACTTACCAGAGAGAACTGAGGATACAGGTTTTTCAAATCAGTGCCGTACATGACCACCGTGTTGATGGTCTGGGCAGTTGTATCAATGACTGCTGCGGCAGTTCTGACAGTCTGGAAATCAGCTCCGAGCAATTCAAAATTGCTGACATAGCATTGAGCCCTGGTTGTAATTAGCAAACCATCTGAATCTACAGGTAAGTTCTTGGCACACCTTATCCAGGTGAAGGTGACCAGGAAGAGGGCAAGTATTGTTATAAAATATTTTTTCATTGTATCTATTTTTTAATTTTTCAAATACTTGGAAAACAATTACATCCAAGGTTTGTTTTGGGTCAGATTTGGATTTCTGTTGCGTTCTCCCGGAGGTATCCTGAAGATGTAGCATTGTTGGTAGGCCAATTCAGAGGTATTCAGGAAATACTGGCTCTGGTTGGCTCCATTGGTGTCAATTCTCCAAACACCGACTCCGTAGGGTGGGCACCAAACTCTTTCGATGGCTCTCCAACGGCGAAGGTCGAATCCGCGTTGTCCCTCGGCGAGAAGCTCGATGATACGTTCCTGTTCGATGGCAGAAAAGAAAGAGGCTTTATCTCCGGTTTTGGAAGAGGCCAATGCAGGGAGGTTACCGCGGTGACGAATTTTATTGACCAGTGCGATGGCATCTGCCTGTGGACCATTGATCTCGTTGGTTGCCTCGGCGTACATCAGGTAAACATCTGCCAGACGCATGACAGGCCAGCTGTAGTTTCCGTCGCTGCGTCCCTGTCCGGCATAGTTGCGCAAGAATTTGCGGAACACGTATCCGGAGTTAGTTCCGTCGGTATTGTAAGTGATGTAGGAAACGCCATTGATTACCACGGTAGCAGCCCAAGATTTGTATATAAATGGACACATACCCGTTGAGGCGAGTGAAACCATACCCAGACTCATTTCATAATCCCACATGATGGAGGATTTCATACGGTAGTCGCGGTTGGCATAACTGGCAGGATTGACGGCTGAGTTAAGCTTGGTTCTGGCTCCGGCAACGGTTGGGTTGGTTGGAATAAGCGGTGCTGCAAAGTCGCCTGTAATGGTAGACTGGTATCTGTCGGCAATTTCATACCTTGGAGATACCCAGCATTGGGATCCTTCGTGTGAACGTCCTGCGAAATCACGCATTAGCTCTTCTCCCTGGTTGCTACCGGTTCCACCGTGCGTGAAGGCCATGATCAACTCCGGATCAGCGTTGGCTGCAGGCATAAAAAGGTAGAAATAATTGGGAAGTACATCTGCATTTCCCATGGTACCCCAGTCTCCAGGGTCACCGTTGCGGAAGAGTGCCAAACCATAATTGTTGATAACGGCATTAAAGTCTGCGGCAGCAGCCTTGTAAGCATCGGTAGCAGCGGCAGCACTTGGTTTGAAGGTGTCCAGTTCCGGCCAGCCATTCTTGTTCCAGCAAGCCCAGTAGAGCTGCAATTTTCCCCTGAAAGCGAGGGCGGCAGGTTTCGCTGCACGACCAGATACCGTAGCCTTAACAGGAAGTTTGTCGAAGGCATAGGTGAAATCGGCCATGATCGAATCCTTGATTTGTGCGATCGGGATTCTGGAAAGGGTAGCTACATCGGCATCGGCATAGGCTATTTTGGTAAAATAGGGAACATCTCCCCACATGGAGATCAGCCTGAAATAGACCATGCCACGCAGCAGCCGGGCTTCACCGATTACCAGCTCAAGACCGGGAACCGAAGTGGCCTTTGCTGTCGGAAGCATCTTCTTTACATTCTCAATGACATAGTTGCATCGGTTGACTCCTCCGAAGAGATACATGTACATCTTGTCAAAACTGCTTCCATATCCGGAAGGGTTGTAGTTGCCACCGTTGTAAGCGTCTCCCAGGCGGAGGTTGCCACTGGTGGTACTGGTTCCGCGAGCTCTCACATACTCTGACTGGCCATCCAGGTAATAATCCCTGTCAAACAGGGGCCTGACGGCTGAATAGGCACCCATCAGGGCGGTGGTAGCATCAGCTTCCGTATTCCAGAAAGCTGAAGAGGGCAGATCTACTGTGGGCGTTTGCTCCAGCAGATTCTGCGTACACGAAATCGTGTTTAACGCCAATCCTGCGAAGGCAGATAGGACTAATATTTTGAAATTTGATCTTTTCATAATTGCAGCTTATTTAAAAACCTAGGTTTATACCGAGCGAGAACGATTTATTCAAAGGATACATGTCACTTGCATTTCCTAAGCGTTCCGGGTCAAGCCCCCTGAATTTTGTGAATGTTGCGAGGTTTTCGCCTGACGCATAAATGCGCAGATTGTCGATGGTCAGTTTGGTCAGCCATTTTTTCGGCAAATTGTATCCAATCTGAATGTTTTTTACCCTGAGGTAACTCAGATCATCCAGCCAAAAACTTGTCTGGGCAACATTGTTCCCAAGTCCGGCCAAGCGAGGCCAAATTCCTGTTGGATTGGAAACAGACCATGGATTGTTCCATTGCACCCAGCTCGAAGCGTACCTGGTCTGGGGAATATTGGTCGTGTTGAAACTGTTGAGCCAGTAATCCTTGCGGCCTGCTGATCCCTGCAGCAACAGGCTCAGGTCGAATCCTTTCCAGGAGCAACTGGTTGTCAAACCAAAGTTGGTAGTAGGCCGGTCACGTTGTACATTTGATTGGGCAACCATGTCGTTTCCGTCGATTTTACCATCTCCGTTGACATCTTTCAGCAGCAGGTCGCCGGGAGAGGCACCCTGTGGAGTTGCCTTGTACACATCCGCCCAGGTCTTGGCAATGCCATGGTCCTGGTATCCGTAAACAAAGTGGTAAGGCATATTCAGGAATACATATCCCTTGTCGAGGTATCCTGTCCAGGATTCCAGTCTTGTGGCATTGTAGGAAGCATTTGCATTCACCATGTAGTTGAATTTGCCAATGTTGTCCTTCCAGGTAATGTTGATTTCAGTACCCCTATTCCTTAGATTTCCGATGTTGACACGTGGAGCAGTGTAGGCTCCTGTCAGCAGGTTGGACATGGAAGAGGGTTGATTCATTCCGGAGGTCAGACGATCATAATAATCCAACTCTGTGGTCAAATGATTCTTGAAGAATCCAAGGTCAAAACCAATGTTGAATACAGTGGTCGTCTCCCAGGAGAGGGATTGGTTGGTCATCTTCTGACTGATAAATCCATTCACAATGGTACCGCCTGTCATGTAGGCACTTGCACCAAGGGTGGGTTGTTGTTCGTAACGACCGACCCCGCTGTTGTTTCCGAGACTACCATAGGAAACCCGCATCTTTCCACTGCTAAGCCAGCCTTCCGTATACTTCTTTAAAAAATCTTCCTGTGTGAAACGCCATCCCAATGCAGCTGATGGAAAAAATCCAAATTGATGTCCGGGAAGGAATTTGGATGATCCGTCGTAACGGAAATTGGCTTCGAAGAGATATTTGTCGTAAGCGGTATAGTTTAACCTGCCGATGTAGGAACGAAGTCCTTCTGTGCTGGAGTTACCGGCTGTCGACTGAATGGTGGTCAATGCCGCATCAATTTCGTGAAGTGACGGATAGAGACGGTCATTTCTGGAGGCCGATTCATAACGGTCGTACCAATACTCCTCACTGTATACCAGCATCGCATTCAAATCGTGATGTTTGGCAATGGTGGTATGGTAATTCAAACTTCCGTTCAGCTGGGTTTTGTAACCGGTATTGGTTGAATTGCTCACCCCTGCATTGGCGCCGACGTAAACACGCGAACCAAATGCATTGGTCTGGAAGTTGAAAGCCTGATTGGGAGTTGGAGCACTCCAGGCAAATTGATTGTAATAATTAAGTGCATAGTCCACCCTGGCTGTCAAACCCTTGATGGGAGTCCAGTCACCATAAATGCTTGCATTGGCTTCCTGACGATTTTGATAGTTCAGGTTGTTGATGTAGTTGGTATATGGATTATATGCCTGTGGATCCTCGCTGTAAGCCATCACACCACCATAATTGCCAGAGACGGGGTCGTAGGGGGTAATCCCTGCGATGGCATATTGCATGTCATAACCAGCCGTGTTTGTTGAAGCCGGATCCGTGAAACCCTGTGCATAATAATAGGTGTATTTCGACCAGTTGCCAGCAAACTTGGCACCTACATTGACGTTGCTCTTCACTTTGTAATCGTAGTTGAAACGGGCATTGTAACGGGTATTGTTGTTGTTGATCTGCAAACCTTTCTGATCCATCACGCCTACGGAGATGAAGAAGTTGGATTTGTCGTTGCTCCCGGATACCGAGAGGTTGTAATTTTTTACCTGTCCGTTGCGCATGATGATGTTCCACCAGTCCGTATTGGGATATTGAAGCGGATTTATCATTCCCAATGCCAGCCATTGGTCGACAGTACCATCCTTGTAAATATAATTGGAACGCAAGGTACTGACCGCTGCTGCACGTTGTTCCAGTGTCAGTGCACGTGGATAATCCGCCATAAAATCGTATGCTTTGGTTGGTAACTCAAGTGCATAGGAGCTGGAGAAGTTGATGGCTGTCTTACCTGAACCTTTACCTGATTTTGTTGTGATCAGAATAACGCCGTTTGCTGCACGGGAACCATACACAGCCGATGAAGCCGCATCCTTCAATACGGAAATACTCTCCACATCGTTCATGTTGATTCTATTGATATCCACGTCAGGCATTCCGTCTACCACCACCAGTGGGGAAGAGGAGTTGATGGTTCCCAAACCACGGATGATCATGGTGGCATTGTCATTTCCTGCCATACCGGAAGATTGGGTCACTGCAAGACCGGGAACCAGTCCCGACATACCTGAAGACAAGTTAGTCAGGGCGCGGTTCGTCAATTTCTCGTCAATCTTGACGGCTGCCACGGCACCTGTCAGATTCACCTTTTTCTGGGTGCCAAATCCGACCACAACCACCTCTTCCACGTCGACCGTTTCTGAGGCCATCACCACATTCAATGTAGTGTTGGATCCAAGTGTAATTTCCTGAGACTTCAGTCCGATGAAGGAAAAAATCAAAACCTTGGAACCCGCAGGTACCGGAATCGAAAACTTCCCATTCATATCGGTAATTGTTCCAAGCGTTTGACCTTTCACAACTACTGATACACCGGGTATCGAAGATCCGTCCTGTTCTGTGACCTTTCCGGTATAGACCGTATTCTGCGCCACGACAGAAAGACCCGCTAGCAGCCAGGGTATTAGAACCATTAGTAATCTGATAAAAACTCGATTTTTTTTCATAGTCTAAAATTTAATAAAACATAAAACGTCTATTTTTTAAGGTGATTGAATTTATTCTGTCTCACGAGCGCTTCCAGGTAGTAATAATCTGCATAATTGATGGGGACATCTACTTCCGAATGATGCGGAAAGGATCCGGTAGAATGTCCCAGCAGGAATCCCTTGTTTTGACCGGGTGCCGAGGCATAATCCTTCTTAAGGCTGGTCAGGATGGCCTCTGCCGAATGGATGTAAAAATCGCTCTTGGAAGGAAGAAACTGGGCCAGTTCAAACAGCGCGGAAGCTGTAACCGTGGCAGCCGATACATCCCTGGGCCGCTGAGGCAGTGCCGGCGCATCAAAATCCCAGTAAGGAATCTTGTCTGTTGGAAGATTTGGATGGTTAAGCACAAAATCGGCAATCTTTTCGGCCTGATACAGAAAACTGATAATCCCGGTTTCCCGGTAGCACATGGTAAATCCATACAATCCCCAGGCCTGACCCCTCGACCAGGCAGACGAATCAGAAAAGCCCTGGTGCGTATTTTTTTGAATTGGCTTGCCAGTGATGGTGTCGTAGTCGACCACGTGGTAGGAACTGTTGTCAGCCCGGAAATGGTTGGCAAGGGTAGTTTCAGCGTGCTTGACGGCAATGTTGTAAAACTGCTGATCACCGGTCTGTTTCGAGGCCCAGAAAAGCAGTTCAAGATTCATCATGTTGTCAATGATAACGGGAAACTGCCATTTTTCGGCATTGTGGTCCCACGACCGGAGTGCTCCTACCTTTTCGTTGAATCGTTTTGTGAGAGTCTTTGCCGACTGCAGCAGGATGTCGCGGTAGATGGAATCCTTGGTAACACGGAAGCCCTGACCATAACTACAAAACATCTTAAACCCCATGTCGTGGGTTTTGCCGTTGAATTTTTCCTTTTCGAGCGGCGTGGTAAAGGCAACAGCCAATTGTTGCAACTCTTTATCACCTGTAAGGATCGAACCCAGCCACAAGGATCCGGCAAAGAATCCGCTACACCAATCTTTGGTAGGAATGAGGTTGAGGGTCCCATCTCCCTTTAGACTTCTTACCGTCACGAAATCTGCAGATGCAGCCCCACCAGCGGACTTGGCATCTTTGAAATTTGCAGCCAGAAGTTTAAGCTGATTTTTAATCAGATTGTCAGAAATGGAATTGAGGTTTGCACCCGAATGGCAGGCCGAGAATGGCACAAGCAGGATGACAACAATAGAGACCACAGTCCTGTAGCTCATCATTTTTTTCTTTTGTTTGGTTTTAGTTTGAGCGGTTTTCACGCTTCAACTTCAAAATTAATGGTCAGGTGCCGTCCAAAACGACCAATTATGTTTCAGTTTTTATCAATTATGTGCCATTCTGTAAAAGTTGTATCACTTTTGAGACATGTGTTAAAAAGTGATATTTTTTGACAAGAAAAACTAGGCGAATGCTTAACTTAGCCCTTCGAAAACGCTAACTAATGACAGAGACTTTCCATTTGAGGGGAATGAATTCAACTACACCAACTAACCTGCCTGTTCTTTACCTGCCAAAGAAATCAGCTGCCGAAAATTTCTCGAAATTCCGGATGTGCAATGGTAGTACTGTTTATGGTAGAAAAACTGTAGTGAGTCTGCTTCTTCTCTTTGTCTTGCTGATGCATACTCCGGTTTTGAAAGCAGATGACATCAAAATTGTAAAGATTTCACCGGAAGGTGGTTTTACCTTCGATGCAATTAGCTCTATTTGCGAAGATAAATTCGGATTCATCTGGTTTGGCTCCAACAGTGGCGTGTACAGATACAATTCCATTGAGACCGTTAAATACATTAATCTGCCGGAAGACAAAAGCTCCCTGCCGGGGAATACTGTCCGCTCCCTCTATCTGGATATGAGGAAGGCCCTGTGGATCTCCACCAACAACGGAGCCTGTGTCTTCGACCACCAGTGTGATTGTTTCAAAAGATATCAATTTCACGATGTCAATGGAAATCCAAGCGGAAACAATGTTTCCCAAATACTTCAGACCTCCGACAGTACCTATTGGATGGTTGATAACAAGGGATTTGCCAGGGTAGACCTGTCCGCCAACCTGGTGACCTACCTACCGCTTCCAAAAGAGCAGCAAAGCGATCTCATCCGCATTTCCTATAAGGCTTCCAACGACAACAGAATCTGGCTGGGCGGACAAAATGGCGGCATCTTCTACTGTGATCCACCCTATCGTTCTGTTGCATTCTTTGCCAGAGTGCGCTCCGAAAATGTTTTCTCCATACTGCCTGACGGCGACAAGCTTTGGATTGGCTATGACTGGGGTGGCGCCGATCTTTTTTCGAGGACGGGCTTACTGGCGGAACACTATGGCGATGAAATGTCAGGAAAAAATAAAATTCCAAGTTCCAGGGTTCGGACTATCATCCGCGATAAAAATGAAATCTGGATTGGAACGTTTAAAGGTCTGGTGAGAATGAAGTCTGGGAGTGTTGAACTCATCGAAAAGGAAAAGTACCCAGGTCTTTTAAACAACAGTATCTTTCAGATTTACAGGGATTCAAGGAATGGAATCTGGATTGGAACCTGGTCTGGTGGCTTGAGTTACATCAACGAATGGTCCAATAGCTTCGAACACTACAAACGGGAGTCATATTCCAACTCTTTGAGCGACAATGTGGTAAGTGATTTTGAGGAATCTCCCGACAGAAAAATAATCGTGGCAACGGAAGAGGGTTATCTCAATTTTATGGATCCGGACAACCATAGTTTTTCAATTTACAGAATCAATGGCCCCAAGGGCATTGTCAACCATATCAAATCGTTGCATACGGATGGTAGGGGCACTTTGTGGGTTGGAACCTTTGCGTCAGGGGTTTTTTACCGGACAATCGGATCGGGCGAATTCAAACATTTTGACCTGATTGATGAAAATAAGGAGCAGTTTTATGACATTACTTCCTGCCGGGAAGGAGTGTGGTTTGCCTCTTCCCTGCGAGGCCTTTTCTACTATGATTACCAAAGTAAACAAGTTAAAAGGTACATGCCGCTGAGTTCGGATCCGGAATCGCTCTCCTCGAGCATGGTCCGATCCCTCTTGTGTGATTCAAAGGGAAATCTTTGGGTGGGAACCAATGGCGGACTGAACAGGAAAAACAAGGGATCCGAAAAATTCATACGCTATTTTTACAACGAGGATAAAAACAACAGAATCAGCAGCAATGTGATCTACTCCTTGCTGGAGGATTCAAAAAAGAATATCTGGATTGGAACAGCTGGGGGTGGAGTAGATATTTATGATCCGGTTACTGCTGCTTTTTCACAGCTTTCAAAAAAAGATGGACTTCCGGGGAATGATGTATACGGAATCCTGGAGGACAACTCGGGAGTGATCTGGATGAGCACCGAAAATGGTATCTCTGCCTATTCACCTGTTCTGCGGAATTTCCGAAACTTCGAGTATACCGACGGATTGCAAGGGAATCAGTTCAATCCGGGATCTGCCTTCAAATCCTCCGCAGGCGAACTCTTCTTCGGTGGATCGAACGGTTTCAACCGGTTTGATCCCAGACTGATGAAGGAGAACCCTGTGGTCCCCAAGGCCTACATCACCGGCCTGGAAATTAACAACCAAAGGGTGAGTCATGTGAGTGATCCCGAACTCATCAAACAGTCTCTGCTTACTTTGGATCATCTGGCCCTGAAATACAATCAAAACTCACTTCGGTTTGATTTTGCAGCAAATAATTTCCTATTGCCACAGAAGAACCGCTTCAAATACCGACTGAATGGTTACAGCCCAAACTGGATCGAAATTCAGAAAGAGAACAAGGCCATTTTTACCAAAATACCACCTGGGGATTATGTGCTCGAAGTGATGGCTGCCAACAACGATGGCCGGTGGAACGAGACCCCTACCCGAATGGGCATCACCATCAGGAGTCCATTCTGGAGTTCCATTTACGCCTTTGTTTTCTATATCACCTTGCTTTTGTTGATCTTGTATTTGTTGCAACGTGAGCTCCGAATCAGAAACCGTTTACAGAATTCCATCATACACGAACGCATTCAGCGTGAAAACGAGGAGAAGCTGCATCAGCTCAAATTGCAGTTCTTTACCAACATCTCCCACGAATTCAGGACGCCATTGACCCTGATCCTTTCCCCACTTGCCCTGTTGAAAAAGAAGATCGCAGGAGTGGAGGAATCGGCAGAGCAACTAAACCTGATAGAAAACAACGCCAACAGGCTTCTAAGGCTGGTAAACCAGATCCTGGATATTCGCAAGATAGAGCTAGGGAAAGCTGTCTTCCAACCACAGTCCTTCGATTTGATAGCCCTTTGTCAGGAGGTATTTCAATGTTTCTCCCTTCAGGACAATGACCGCAGGATCAGATTTTCCTTTGAGTCAGATTTTTCCTCGCTCTTTATCACCATGGAACCTGATAAAATTGACAAATTGATTTTCAACTTGCTGTCGAATGCGATGAAGTACACCTTCCCGGAAGGGACCATCCAACTATCGTTGAAAAATTCGGATTGGCAGTCCGAGTCCCCTCCAGAACCCTTGCACGGATCCGTTGGTGGGGATATCAAGGGAAAATTTGTCACTATCATTGTGAAAAATGATGGGGCAGGGATTGCTTCCAACGACGTACCTCACATCTTTGAGCGTTTTTACCAATCACCCGGACAGATCTCAGGAGCCGGTATCGGCCTGCACCTGTGCAGCGAGTACATTCAGTTGCACAACGGACAAATTGAGGTGTTTACTGGTGAAAACATGGGTGCCACTTTCCTGGTAAGACTTCCAATTACGGAAGGCGAAATTGAAAAGGGTATACAGGAGCCTATTTTCCATACCATCGTATACGAGGAGCGGACAGAAGACTCCCAAAAACAAATCTCCCCCATCAATAAATCCGAAAAGGAAACCAGAATATTGGTGGTGGAGGACAACCGGGAGATGCAGAAATTCCTCGCCGGTTTCCTGTCAGAGTATTATCAGGTCAGTACAGCCGACAACGGCGTTCAAGGGTTGAAAGTGGTAAAAGAATTCGTGCCGGATTTGGTGGTAACTGATGTGATGATGCCGGAGATGAACGGCCATGAATTTTGTCACCTGCTCAAGACCGATTTGAACACCAGCCACATTCCGGTACTGATGCTTACGGCGCTTTCCTCGGTAGAAAGTCAATTAGAAGGTTTTGAAACAGGGGCAGACGACTATGTAGTCAAGCCATTTGACGATCGGGTTTTGCTGATGAGAATAAGGAACCTGCTTGATTCGAGGGCCATTTTGAGGGAGAAATTTACAATGGCACACGAAGAGTGGCACGAGGAGATGCAGAAATATCAGCCCGACAGGGAGCTTCTTGATATGGCTACCGCGATCATTGAAAAATATCTGGTAGATCTCAATTTCTCTGTGGATGTGCTGGCTTCTGAACTAAACCTTAGCAGAAGTTCGCTTCACAGAAAATTGAGGGCACTTACCAACCAGTCTGCGACCGAATTTATTAAATTTGTGCGGATCAACAAATCGATCAAACTCATCGAAAATGGGGAAACCAATATCGATGAGATCTGTTTCAAAGTCGGATTCAATTCCCATTCTTATTACTCCATGTGTTTCAAGAAGCAGCTGGGCTTAACTCCCTCCGAATACATCAACAAAAACAAAAGGGACTTCAAAAAGGATCAAATCAAATAAAAGAGATAATATTGCTTCATAAACAAAACATTAAAGTTACAGAAATCATGATGAACCAGGGTCACCCATTCCTCTCCTTCAAGAACCTGCTTGCAGGCTTGCTCCTTCTTTTCGTCGTAGCCCCGTTAGTTTCCAAATCGCAGGTGGTCGGCATCGACAACTGGTACAACCGCGAAACCAGTCCCAAAACCGGTCAGCTTTTCCATTATCTGTGGACGGACACAGAAAACAGCGGCTATTCACAATGGGGTGATCTATTTAAAAAGCAGGGTGCAACGCTGGCGACCCTGGGTGAGGCAGCCACCAAAAAAAATCTATCCAAACTGGATATCTACATCATTGCCGATCCGGATACTACCACCGAATCCAAATCACCGAACTACATCCTGACTTCTGATATCAAGGCTATCAAAGGTTGGGTGAAAAAAGGTGGCGTGCTGGTGTTGATGGCCAATGACGCACCAAACTGTGAATTTACCCACCTCAATCAGCTGGCTGCTGAATTCGGCATCCATTTCAACCACGTAAGCCTGCACCCTGTCGTTAATCACAAATGGGACATGGGAGCCTTCATCCATCTTCCTGACCATCCGATGTTCAAAGAAGTCTCGAAAATTTACATGAAAGAGATCTCTTCGTTTACCTTAAAAGGTGCAGCTAAATCCATCCTGTCAGAAAATGGAATCGTATACATGACCGAAAGCAAACTGGGCAAGGGAATGGTAGTTGCCATCGGTGACCCCTGGATCTACAACGAATACATCGATCACGCCTACCTTCCTGCCGACTTCGAAAACAAGAAGGCAGCCATCAATTTCACGGATTACCTGTTGAAAAATTCGCGCAAGCGCAAATAAAATTTCTTTTGCAGGGTAAATACCTGTCCGGTAAACTGTTGCAGGGACCCAATATCAATAACAGTCATCAGCCAATGTTCACTTCGAAATCGCAAATGCCTCTTTCCAATGATTCTAACCGGAGCCATTTTCGGCTTGGGAGGATTTTGGTTGCTGCGTTATTCTGCTTGCTGTCTATTGCAAATGCTGAGGCAGCTGATGTCGTAAACAATCTGAGCTTTGACCTCTATTCCCAGGAACATGGGCTATCCAATAATCAGATTCACTGTATTTTACAAGACAGTAAGGGGTGGATGTGGATGGGTACCTCCCAGGGCATTTGTCGCTTTGACGGGTACCGCTTCACGGTCTTTAAAAATGATCCGGATGATTCCACGAGCTTGAAAGGAAACCTGGTGCGCGTGATTTACGAGGACCACAAGGGTCAACTGTGGGTAGGAACTGAAAATGGCGGACTCAACAAGTTTGACCGCGGCAGTGAGAACTTCATCCATCTCTTTTACAAGAATCAGCCATCCTTGTTGAAAGATGTAACTGTTGCATCCCTGCTGGAAGATAAAAACGGGGTACTCTGGATCGGTACCGAATCCAGTTTGTTCCGTCTCGAGGGAGAGAAGAAGCTAACGTCGGTAGTTCCTTCCAATCTCTCCAGTTTCAAGGAATTTGTCCGGGTTATTAAAACGGATCGTTCCGGCCGGATGTGGATAGGTACCAACAGGGGAGTTTTTCTCTATCATCCTGAGACCAACCAGGCTGAAAAAATAGTGCTTCCGGGAACAAACAGCAATGGTGAAATTTGGGAGATTCTAACGGATCAGGATGGGTCCGCATTGGTCGGAACCTATGCAGACGGGCTATTTTCCATTAACTCCACTTCTTTGGAGGTCAAACACCTGGCCGTCGATCCTGAAAATGAAAGAAGCAAAACGGTGCGAGCCATATCCAGGGATCCAAATGGGAAATACTGGATTGGGACGCGGGGAGGACTCTACCTTTACGATCTGCAGCGAGGGGTAGCGGCAAAATATTACCACGACGACAGGGAACAGAAAAGCCTTGTAAACAATTCGGTCTTGTGCATTTCAAAGGACGCAAAGGGAAATACCTGGATCGGTACCCGGCAGGGGCTTAATCTACTGATTGAGGATCGGGTTAATATATTGGGATTCAGACCAATGTGGGGTGACAACCGCTACCTGAACAACAGCGAGATTTATGCCTTTTGGGTGGATCCATCCGGTAAAATCTGGGTGGGGACCGAGAATGGGGGGATCAACATACTGGACCGCCAAACAGGAAGATTCAGCTACCTGATGCCCCAGAAAAATAATTTTAATTCACTCTCTACCAATTGTATTAAGGCGATTGTCAATGGCGGTGAAAATCAGATATGGATCGGAACTTATTTGGGAGGACTGGATCTTTACAACCCCGTATCAGGCACTTTCAAACATTTCAAGAATGATCCTGCCAATTCCAATAGCTTGTCCGACAACAGGGTATGGTCCTTGTTGCACGATAGTGATCACAATATATGGGTAGGAACTACCCGGGGAGTTGACAAATACGATCCTGCGACGGGAGGATTTATCCATTATCCCAATCTTGTCAACGGACAGCAAGTGAACTGGATGGTGGAAGACAGGGACCACTGCATCTGGATCGGTGCCGACGACTTGGTCATTTACGATCCCAAAAACCAAAAAATAGTCAAGGTAGCCGAATCAACCAGGATCATGCTTGAGGATTCAAAGAACCGGTTTTGGCTAACTACCCTGAGTCGTGGCATCGCACTTTACTCCAAAGAGAAAGGGATCATACGGTATTACAATGAAAAAAATGGTCTGGCCAACAACCAAACTCTGGCTATTCTGGAGGATAAGGAGCATGATTTATGGATCAGTACCACCAATGGCCTTTCCAAGTTCGACCCTGAAAAGGAGCGTTTTCATAATTTTTCCTCCAAAAATGGATTTCAAAATGATCAGTTTACCTACGGTGCTGCCTACAAGCTCCCTTCCGGGGAATTGATGTTTGGCGGAATTTCGGGTTTCAATATTTTTGATCCGGAAAAGATTAAATCGGGTGATTATTTTGCCCCAATTGTCTTCACCGATCTGAAAGTGCTGAACAAGAGCGTTCGCATCAGTCTAAATGGTGATGGTGTTTTGAAAAAGAGCATCTCAGAAACCGAGAAGATCACTTTGAGATATGAGCAGAATTCTGTTGAACTGGAGTTTGCCTCCTTCGACTATGCCAACATCATGGGGATTCAATACTCCTATTTCTTGGAGGGCTTCGACAAGGACTGGAATGAACCCTCCGACAAAAGACTGGCCACCTATACCAACCTAAATCCGGGAACCTATACCTTTCGCGTCAAAACGGTTTCTGTTGACAGACAGCAGAGCAATATTGGTCCGGTGCTGGTGATTGTGGTGCTACATCCCTATTGGCAGACCTGGTGGTTCCGCACCCTGCTTTTCCTCCTGATTCTGACGATGCTCTATTATTTGATCACCTTTCTTCAGAACCGGGAAAAATTGAAACACAACCTGGTTTTTGAAAAAATCAAGGCCAAGAAACTGCACGAACTGGATATGATGAAGTTGCGGTTTTACACCAACATTTCGCACGAGATCCGAACCCCTTTGACACTGATTCTGGGTCCTTTGGAAAAATTGAGAAAGAACCTGATTCCTGCCGGAGAAATTCCGGGTCATCTTGAGGTGATGCATCGTAATGCAAATCAGTTGCACGAGTTGATCAACCAATTGCTGGATTTCAGGAAGATGGAGAGCGGAAATCTGAAGCTGGTGCTTAAACGAGGGGACCTGGTCTCCTTCGTTGGTGGCATTGTAGGCTCATTCCGGAAATATGCAGAGGAAAAGGAGATTGAGTTGAAATTTAATTCGCTGAAAAAAGAGATTGTCACGAACTTCGACGAGGACAAGATCGCCAAGATCATGAACAATCTATTATCGAATGCCTTTAAGTTCACTGCACAGGGTGGCAAGATTGTGGTTAATATTTCGCTGATCTTTGACAGTGAAGAGGCTGAAAGTCTCGGTGAACAATCAGAGAAACGGATGGTGGAAATTACCGTCAAGGATACTGGAATCGGCATCGAAGAGTCGAACCTGGAGAAGATCTTCAACAGGTTTTTTCAGGTGGATCAGGAATCCGTCCAAACAGGAACAGGCATAGGATTGGCGCTGACCAAGGAGTTGGTAAAACTGCACAACGGAAAAATTTTCGTCACCAGCAAACCTGGGAAGAGCTCTAAATTTACGGTGCAACTTCCTTTCGACGATCTCAGAATCAGCAGTGGCTCTGTAACCCCGGAATCGGAAGTGGACGGGGATGTTCCAAATGCATTGCCTGCAGAGGAGCAATCTGGTGAACAGGTAATAGCCGGGCAAAAGATCATGCTTCTCGTTGATGACAATGCAGACGTACGATATTTCATCAAATCCCATTTTTCCTCTTCTTACCACATCCTGGAGGCCAAAAATGGGTTGGAAGGATGGCAGATTGCCCTGAAGATGATTCCAAACATCATCATTAGTGACGTATTGATGCCAGACATGGATGGATTCGAATTCTGCAGGAAGGTCAGAAAGGACGAGCGTACTTCTCATATCCCCATCCTGCTTCTCACCGCACTGGGTTCGAGGGAACATGAAATTGAAGGACTCAGTCAGGGAGCCGACGATTACATCACGAAGCCCTTCGACATGGGGATCCTTCAGACGAAAGTAGAAAACATCCTGTCTGTCAGACAGTCGCTGAAACAAAAATTTTCGGGTGAGCTCTTTCTGCAACCGAAGAATGTCATTCTCAGCTCTCCCGACGAACGTTTTCTGCAAAAAGCCATCGGCGTGGTAGAGGCAAACATCGCAGATACTGATCTGGATATTGATCGTTTTGCGAGCGAAATAGGTGTAAGCAGGATGCAGTTGTACCGGAAACTGGATGCCCTAACGGAGATGACTGTCAAGGAGTTTATTAGGGATATCCGGTTAAAACGGGCAGCGCAGCTGTTGATTCAGAAAAAAATGAATGTTTCGGAGGTGGCCTATGCTGTTGGGTTCAAGGACCTGTCTCATTTCCGAAAATGTTTCCGTCAGGAGTTCAACATGAGTGCTTCCGAGTACATCGACAAACATTCCGACCCCCAGGAATAGTTAAATAAAGTTAACCCTATCCGGGAGGTTAGCGATAAAATCAGAATTATCATTTAATCGTTTGTATATCAAGATTGTGACATTTAAGTCATTTATCTGGTGGTAATTTTGTACCCGATTTTTGGGAACCACAACCCGCTATTGATACGTTTGGCCTCTCTCTTTGATATGAATTTTGAAACCTATGGCGATTCCTTAACCTAATTTTACAAAACCAAACGCAGCTGAATTGATGCAGGAAACAAACAGGAAATTGAAAAGGGTGAACCGGATGATCATCGGCATGACAATTGTTTTGACGATTATTCTGACGCTATTGATTATTTCCAGCTTGTAACTGTTTACCGGGCTTCGTTGAACTAACAAACTTATAAGGTGCTGAAATGAAAAAAAGTGGAATTCACTTCCCTTTGTTGCTGTTGTTGTTTTTAGCCATTCAGGTAAAGTCCCAAGAAGTCAAAATGGACGGATTGGCAATGGCGGTAAAAATGGCTGATTCGGAGATGAAGCAATTTCCTGAGGCCTGGTCTGTCGATTACAATCCCAAACCCGTTTGGAATTATACCCAGGGATTGGTTGCCCAGTCTATGATTCAGTTATGGAAAATTTCCAAAGATGTGCGGTATTTCAACTATGCCGCTAGGTATGCCGAAAAGATGATTGGGGAGAATGGCGAGATTTCCGGGTATAAACTGGAAGAACAGAACCTGGATGTCCTAAATTCAGGTAAATATCTTTTTGAACTCTACTCTGTAAAAAAGGAGGAAAAGTACAGAAAGGCCCTCATTTTGCTCCGTGACCAAATCAAAACACAGCCCCGGACCTCGGAAGGAGGATTTTGGCACAAACAACGTTATCCCCACCAGATGTGGTTGGACGGCATCTACATGGGTGCTCCGTTTTATGCACAATGCGCCCTGACTTTCCAGGAACCCGCGGGGTTTGATGATGTGGTGGCCCAATTTGTGATTGTGCACAAGCACACCTATGATCCAAAGACGGGTCTGAATTACCACGGATGGGATGAGAGTATGCAACAGAAGTGGGCAGATCCCAAAACGGGATGCTCTCCCAATTTCTGGGGCAGGGCCGAAGGATGGTATTCCATGGCACTCGTGGATGTGCTGGATTTTCTCCCAATGGACCATGCAGGTCGGCCAAAAATTCTGGCCATTCTTAAGCAGGTAACAGACGGGATAAAAAAATACCAGGATCCCAAAACCGGACTTTGGTATCAAGTATTGGATCAGGGGGAACGGGAAGGGAATTATCTGGAAGCAACGGCTTCCTGCATGTTTACCTATACTTTATTGAAAGCAGCGCGGAAAGGTTACATCAGTCAGGATAATAAGGCAGTGGCTTTAAAAGCCTATGCGGGAATATTGAAGCACCTTATCGCCAACAACAGTGATGGTACCATCAGCCTGACAAAATGCTGTGCAGTCGCTGGGTTGGGTGGAA
>CAINVV010000088.1 GCA_903854235.1 uncultured Bacteroidia bacterium
AGGAGAAAATAGTGGAGAGCTATAGAAATCACAAGCTTTTCAATTTGGTTTAAAAATAAAGTAAACGGCCAGGATCAGGAAACAAAAGCCGATCAGATGGTTCATCCGGAAGGTTTCTGTCTTGAAAACCAGCAGGGTGAACAATACGAAAACGGAGATGGAGACCACCTCCTGAATGACCTTCAGCTGAACCAAAGTAAAGGGTCCGCCGTTGCCGGAATAGCCGATCCGGTTGGCAGGTACCTGGAAGCAATACTCGAAAAAGGCAATTCCCCAGCTGATCAGGATGATCGCAAACAGACCCAGTGCCTCCGACCATTTCATCTCCTTGAATTTCAGGTGACCATACCAGGCAAGGGTCATAAAGCTGTTGGACAGGATCAGAAGTCCGATGGAGGCGAGGCTTTTCATGGATGGCGGATATAAATAATATCTTCAAAAATAAGCTAATTATTGAAGGCCAGGAAAGTGTTGTGTCTTTTCGCAGCAAAGTACATGTATATCAAATACTTGGAGCAATCCAATTTTGTGCTGCTCTGTCAGAATTCATGCGAAGTTCGCAATCTCCGCAATGAAAGAAGCACAAATTAATCAGAAAATTGAGTTCAAAAGGGCACATAAACCCACGATCGAGAAAATCACCCGTGATTTTCTCCTCTGTGAACTTTGTCAATCAGGCTCGGTCACAGAAGATATTACTCGGAAGAATTGTGGATATAAATGTGTGATTTCTCTGTTTTATCCTCCGTGTTCCTCCGTGTATTTTAGTTCCTGGGATGAAGTTTGCACCCATTTGGTGATCGCCTCCGTCAAAATCAGCAATACACAAATCAATATCACGATGGTTAAAGTGGAATTGACAATTCCCTGCATCCTTGTCGACTCGGCTATGGTTTGTGGCAGATAGATGTTGACAAGATTCATCACCCCTCCGGTGATCGTGGTGATCCCCACAAAAGCCATAGGTACGACGGTGATCCAGATGTATTTCCGCTTGCCGTGGTTGATCAGGTAGGAGGTGCCGATGGCCAGTGCCAGGGTGGCAAGAAGTTGGTTGGCGACGCCAAACATAGGCCAGATGGTGGAGACTGTGCCGGTATAGATGAAATAGCCCCAGGCAAAGACGATCAGGAAGCTGGTGACCAGGCTTCCCGGGATCCAGTTGGCACGGGCAAAGGGGGCATAGATCTTACCCATCGACTCCTGCAGGATGAAACGGGCAATCCGGGTACCGGCATCCACGGTAGT
This sequence comes from uncultured Bacteroidia bacterium, assembly GCA_903854235.1. Lineage (GTDB taxonomy): Bacteria > Bacteroidota > Bacteroidia > Bacteroidales > Prolixibacteraceae > CAINVV01. The sequence goes on from CAINVV010000088.1 coordinate 1,249, forward strand.
TAGTATAAACAATGCCTCGAACATTATCGCAAAATGGTACCAATAAGACATCAGGCCCCGGAGCCCCGGCAGATTGGAGAAGATCTGGGCCATGCCAACCGCCAGCGACACCGCTCCTCCGGGCCGGCCAGCAATTTTCTCACCTACTTCTGCCGACAATTGGGTTAGGTTGCTGTCGTGGAATCCCATGGCTTGAAGTTGAGGCAAAATTTGGACGAACTTTTCCGGCGAGACGTTGATCTGGAAATAGTCGAGCGGGAAGAGGCTGGTGGCGGCAATCAGCGCCAGTATACTCACCATCGCTTCTGCCAGCATCGAGCCAACGGCGATGGGTTTGATGTGCGACTCCTTCATGATCATCTTCGGCGTCGTTCCTGAACTCACCAAAGCATGGAATCCGGAAATCGCCCCGCAGGCGATCGTGATAAAAAGATAGGGGAAAAGCGTTCCCGGAATAATCGGTCCGCCGCCGTGGATAAACGGGGTAATATTGGGCATTTTGATCACAGGGGCTACCAGAATGATGCCAACGGCCAGCATCCCGATCACACTCAACTTCATGATGGAACTCAAATAATCCCTTGGCGAAAGCAACAGCCAAACCGGCAAAACAGAGGCAAAGAAACCGTATCCGGCCAGTAAAATGGTCAGGGTCTTCCGGTCGTAGGTGAACCAGCTTTCGAAGGACGATCCGGGGACGTATTTGCCGTAAATAACGGCCAAAGAGAGCAAAATTACGCCGATCACCGTCGCCTCGACGGTTCTGCCCTTCCGGAATTTAAACATCCACAATCCCATGAAAATGGCAATGGGAATGGTGGCAGCAATAGTAAAGGTACCCCAGGAGCTTTCGGCAAGGGCGTTGACCACCACCACGCCGAGTCCTGCCAGTGCAATGATCAGAATAATCAAAACCGCCACAGAGGTGATATTTCCGCTGAAACGGCTGATTTCTATCGTCGCTATTTCTGCCAGGGATTTTCCATCGTGCCGGACGGAAGCGGTCAGGATCACTACGTCGTGCACCGCACCTGCAACCACGGCGCCAACCAGCATCCAGACAAAGCCCGGCATAAAACCGAATTGTGCCGCCAATACTGGGCCAACAAGGGGTCCAGCACCGGCGATGGCCGCAAAATGGTGGCCAAATACCACCCACTTGGGCATCGGATAGTAGTTGTGCTTGTCGAAGAGCCGGAAGGAGGGGGCCTCTATCGTGTCGTTGAGCATCAGTACTTTGGTGGCGATGAAGCTGTAATACAACCGGTAGGCAAGTGCTAAAAAAGCCAGCGCACCGATTACAAAGGGCATTGCGTTCATAAATTGCGGAAAAAGTTGGAGATCAAATTTATGTAATTTATATCGAGAATGGTCAACTGAATGACGGAGCCCGGAGAAAATAGGGTGACAGGCTGCCAACCCTGATTTATATTTTCAATTCGTGTAGTCCTTGAAATTCGTGGTTGGAGAAAATGGAGGGTGTGAGGGAGAGTGTGGGTGAGCGTAAGAACGGTTGCCGGAATAGGATAAATATATTTTTTAATCCTTGTAATTCGTGGTTGGATGGTGGTTTTCTTCGCGTTTATATTTTGTTTAGCGGATTCATCTGATTACATTTGATACGACTAATACTACGACCCATGCAAAATTTAGTTCGAAAATTTATTTTGGCTGCACTTCTGTTGCTGCCAGGATTAATATCTTATTCCCAAAAAACAATTGGTCAACAACCTGAATTCAAAAACGCCCCCGTGCGTTTCAAAGAGCACGGCCAAACTTTTCAACAGGTTATCTTCAATTGCAGTGTCGACCAGGCCGGAACGGTCGTGGTCAGCGATCGAGGCAAATCGCTCTTGAAAGCCGACCTTAAAAAAGGCAAAAACAGCCTGATGGTCAACATTCCTGCGGTTGAAAGGGAGCAGAAAATGACTTTTTCTACCAGTTTCAACGGTGGAAAGACCATCAAGACCGCCTTCATTGTGAAACCACCCAAGAAATGGGAGATCTACCTGGTTCAGCA
>CAINVV010000089.1 GCA_903854235.1 uncultured Bacteroidia bacterium
ACCACTACCGAATATTCCCGCACTTTGATCAATGACGAGCAATACCGTTTGATGCAACTAAGTGCCTTGCAGGAACTTAAAAGCAGCAATAACAACCTCGCCTTGTTGCTTGGAATAAACGATCCTATTATTATTAACAAGAAAGAACAATGGTTTCCGGTTCTTCTGCCACAAAATTACGACACCTTGTTGCACATCGCACTGGAAAACAGAAAAGAGATTCTGATCGGTAAGAACTTGTCGGATAAGGCAAAAATTGATGTGGCACTCCAAAAGGCCATTGCCAAGCCTCAGCCCGAAGTTGGGGTGAATTACAGTCCGCAAAACAAAGTGCCCTACGTAGGATTGTCTGTGGCCATTCCATTGCCTTTTTCAGACAGAAATCAGGGGGAGATTGCAAGAGCCAAAATTGCTGTAAACCAGGCGGATGCCCAAATCAGTGCGTATGTCCTTCAAATTACCAAGGAGGTGAGAAATGCTTACGATGAGTATATTACCAATAAAATTAGCTGGAACAAATACCGGGAGCTGAATACCAAATCGGAAGAGGTACTAAAAACGGTCAAAATGAGTTATTTGAAAGGTGGAACCACCATTCTCGATTACCTTGAAGCCGAACGTACCTGGTTTGATATGCAAAGTCAGTATTACGAAGCCATTTACAACTTCCGGAAAAGTTATTTGCAGTTGATGTTTACCTGCAATTTCGTTGCCAGTTAGGTGAGATTATTGTTGTCTTCATCCAATGACAATCACATTCAAAGAAAAATTAAGATAAAATGAAAAAATTATTGATTCCCGGATTGATCACCTGTTTGCTCCTTTCTGCGTGCGGCACTCATACTGAAAACAAGGCCATCCGGCAGGAAGTTGCCGAGTCTGAACCGCAAGTCAGGGAGGATGGCAAGTATATCGAATTTCCAGAAGCATCCAAAAAAATCACAATTTTTAAATCTGAAAAAGCTGAAAATAAAAAATTGAATCTGAGCTTTTCTGCCCCTGCCAATGTGGTAGGTCGTGTGCATCTGTCGAGCGGAAAAGAGCTAAAAAAGATTATCCTGTTCGATTCGCCCGATCTTACCAGCATCTATTCGACCTACCTCCAAAATGTCACGCTCCTGAAAACTGCCAGGATAAATTTTGACAGGGTGACCGATCTGTTCAAAAACGGTGCTGCAACAGGTAAAGAGCTGAATGACGCTTCTACGGAGATGCTTAACATTCAAACCTCCCTGGCCTCCAGTGAAGCGCAATTGCGAGAGTTGGGTCTCAATCCTGAAAATTTAAACAATGCCCCATTGGGTACCGTATGGCTGATTTGTGACTTGCCTGAATCGGAATTGAATACAGTAAAACGCGGTCAAAAGTACAACTTGCTGTTTCCCAGCTTCCCCAACGAGGTTTTTGTCGCAAATATTGATGTGATCGCGGATGTGATGAACAGTCAGACGAGAAAAATAAGGGTTCGGCTCTCACTTTCAGATACCCAAACCAGGATCAGGCCTGGAATGTATGCACAGGTAAATTTCGAAGCCCTCCACGAAGGGTTGATGGTGCTGAAAAAGTCAGTGATCAGCGCCAACGCCCGCTATTATGTCTTTGTCAAAAAGAGTAACACCATTTTTGAACGAAGGGAAGTGGCCATTTCCTCTGAAGCAGGTGATTACATTGAAATTGCCGGAGGTGTTGGGGTAGGAGAAGCTGTTGTATCCGAAAACGTCTATTTGTTGAAGGCCATCGACATGGGTATTTAATCTTATTGAAATGAGTAAGTTAATCACATTTATCATCCGCCACAGGGCCATCGTCCTGCTGCTGGCCCTGCTGCTGACGGGCATAGGAGCCTGGACCTGGCTGAAACTGGACATAGAGGCCTATCCCGACATCAGTGATACGGAGGTTGGTGTCATCTCTCAGTTAAACGGTCTTCCCTCCGAGGAGATGGAGCAACAAGTGACCATCCCGGTCGAGCGGGCTTTAAATACCGTTCCAGGTGTCATCTCCAAGAGGTCAAAAACCATTTTTGGACTTTCGATTGTAACCCTGACTTTCAACGATAAAACCAACATCTATCTAGCCAGACAATTGGTTCTGGAGAAACTGAAGGACGCTGATATCCCGGCAGGGGTTTCTCCTGTTTTGACTCCAATGACCATGGCCATGGGCGAAATTTTCAGGTATGTCATTGATGCCCCCGATTCCTGCGAAATAACCTACTTGCGTGAGTTACAAGATTATGTAATTGTACCCAAACTGCTTCAGGCAGAAGGGGTAGTTGATGTGGCCAATTTTGGAGGATTGGTGCGACAGTTTCAGGTCATCATCAACCCGATATCCCTCGAGAAATACAACCTGAAAGTGCAGGACGTAGCCGATGCCATCGCAGCAAACAACAAAAGTACGGGTGGAAATTACATTCGAATAGGTTCATCACAGATGAATATCAGGGGAATAGGCAGAATCAGAAAGGTGGAAGACATTGAAAATATTGTGGTTGACAACCGCTATGGAGTTCCGATTCTTATTCGTGACATTGCCTCCATTGAAATTGGAAACCTTCCGCCTACCGGGATTTTGGGATATGAAGACAAATCCAACGGCACCTCCAAAAGTATGGGCATTGAAGGCATTGTCTTGCTTAAAAAATTTGAGAATCCTTCCAAAACGATGCTCAACGTTTACGAAAAGGTTGAGGAATTGAACAAAGTTATCTTGCCCAAGGGAATTAGGATTCAAACCTTTTACGACCGCACGGAGCTGGTCTCGCTGACGGTTCACACCGTGGCCAAGACGCTTTTGGAAGGAATTCTGGTGGTATTGCTTGTATTGACGGTATTGCTTGGAAACTGGAGAGCTGCCGTAATTTCTGCACTTGCCATTCCCTTTTCCCTGCTATTTGCCTTTATCTGCATGTATCTGTATGGCATCCCGGCCAACCTTCTTTCCCTTGGGGCCATCGACTTTGGCATCATCGTAGATGCCTCGGTGGTGATGGTGGAGGCGATCTTCCGGAACATTGCCTATGCTTCCGAATCGGACCGAAAAAATGGCATCGATGCCATTGTGATTCGATCGGCGCGTGAGGTACAAAAACAGATTCTCTATACCGTATTGATCATTACGGTTGCGCTCTTGCCCATGTTTACGCTGCAACGGGTGGAAGGCAGACTTTTTTCCCCGATGGCCTGGACTCTCTCCTTTGCCATTCTGGGGTCTATGATCTATTCACTGACCCTGGTGCCGGTATTGGGCTCCTTCCTGTTTAAGATGACCTCCACGGAAGGCAAAAATTATCTTTGGGATTTTATTGAGAAGTTTTACAGACAATTACTCACCTGGGTATTGAAAGTACCCAAAACGGTATTGGCGCTAGCGTTGGCAGTCGTACTTGCCGGATTGTTCGCAGGTTCAAGACTGGGTACGGAGTTTCTACCGGAACTGGATGAAGGCTGTATTTGGGTGCGGGTCTTTTTACCTGCCGGGATTTCGCTGGATGCTGCCAATCAATATCCGGCCATCCTGAGAAAAGAACTTTCAAAATACGATGAAGTGAAGGGCGTACTAACCCAATTGGGCAGAAATGACGATGGTACAGATCCTTTTGGACCCAATCGGATCGAAGCAATGATACAATTGAAACAGCCCTATTCCTCCTGGGACAGCAAACTGACCAAAAAGGAGTTGGTTTTAAATATCAAGAACAACCTGGAAAAAATAATACCGGGAGCCACATTTACAATCACGCAACCGATCATTGATATGGTAACTGAAAATGCCACAGGCTCTTCGTCTGACCTTGCCATTTTCGTTACCGGCAGAAACCTGGATACCCTCAGGGTCTATGCAGAAAAGATTCTCAAAATTGCAAAGACCATTCCGGGGGCCTCAGAAACTTCCATCGAGCAGGAAAAAAAGCAAACCCAATTGGATATAGAAGTTGACAGGGCCAAAGCCGCCAGATATGGTGTCAATGTTTCGGATGTGAATGCCGTTTTGGAAATGGCGGTAGGTGGTCTGCCAGTAAGTTCCTTGTGGGAAGAGGAACGAAAATTTGACATCATCCTCCGTTTCTCGAAGGAGAGTAGAAAGACGCCCGAACAGATCGGGAAAATCATCATTCCAACGAAGACCGGATTGAGAATACCTTTGTCGCAGGTAGCAAACATAAGGCTATCAGAGGGTCAGACCATTATTGCCAGGGATGACGAACAGCGACAAATCACCGTCAAAACCAACATCAGGGGCAGGGATCAGGGTAGTTTTGCCGCCGAGATCAATGAAAAAATTGAAGAACAGATCAAATTACCCTCCAACTACTATTTCACAATGGGCGGACAATTTGAAAATTTGAAAAGGGCGCAGAACCGATTGCTGGTTATTGTACCGCTTACCCTGTTGATAATCTTTTCGATCCTGTTGATTTTATTTGGCTATCAGACCAAATATGTTGTGATCGTCATGGCCAACATCCCTTTTGCCATCGTTGGAGGAATTGTGGCACTGTTGCTTCGAAACATCAACATCAGTATTTCTGCAGGTGTTGGATTCGTCTCCTTGTCAGGAGTTTGTGTCATGGCCGGGGTGCTGTGGGTGAGTTACCTGAATAAACTGAATGTCAAACAAAATCTGCCGATTAAAGAGCTAATCTACAAAGGATCAATCGTTCAGTTCAGACCCATTTTTCTGGTGATGCTGATCGCCATCATTGGCCTCATTCCGGCAGCGCTCAACACAGGGGTTGGTTCCGATGTGCAAAGGCCATTGGCTACCGTTATTGTCGGAGGACTTACCTCTTCGCTGTTGCTGACGGCTTTTGTCACACCGGCTCTATACTATTTGTTTCATAAAAATCATAGAATGGACCCCGATGCAACAGATCTCGTGCAACCAAAAATAGATGAAAATTAAAGCAGATGAAAAACCTGTACCTTATTTTGATGGTCTCATTTTTCTGTTTAATGGATATGGCTGCCTGTAAACCGGCTGTAAACGGTAGGAAAATAGATCAGACTACTGTCAAAAATTTTGATCTTCGGCGGTATTTTGGCTTATGGTATGAAATTGGCAGGTATCAGAACTCTTTTGAAAAAGACTTGGTTGGGGTGACGGCTACCTATACGTCCAAAGAAAATGGCAAGGTAGAAGTACTCAACCAGGGCTTTTTCAAGGAGTTGAACGGAAAATTGAAGTCTGCGAAAGGCAAGGCGAAGTTAACAGGTCAAACGGGTAAACTGAAGGTCTCCTTTTTTCTTAACTTTTATGCCGAATACAATGTGTTGGAGCTTGATCAGCAGGATTATCAGTGGGCATTGATTGGTAGTTCCTCTGCGGGATATTTGTGGATACTTTCCAGAATTCCAGTCATGAAGGAGGATTTGTACCGGGATATTTTACGCAAAGCGGAAGCTCGTGGTTATGACACCACCAAGATTTTCAAGGTTCCGCAGTCACCGTTGGTGAAAGCGGTGAATCAGTTGTAATCTCTTTTCGAAAAGGTGGAAAGAAGACCCAGTAGATGCCGGCCAGAGAAACCAGGGCGGATAATAAAAAGAACATGACACTCAGAGCAATGGAGAGCTCTTTGTTGAGATGCAATACGTTTGCGCCTAAAAAAAAGACCATCTCCCTCGCTCCAACTCCCCCGATGGTAATGGGAATGGCAGTAGCAATGGCGGAAAAAAAGAAGAGAAAAAGGTATTCAGTCACATCCGAAAACTGGTGAAATGCGTAAAGAATGAACAAGGAGGAGACAAGTTGCATCAGTTGCAAAAGCATCGACCAGCCAAATAATCCTGCGTGAATAGGGAGAAAGCTCTTTAAAAAATATTTAAGTACAACATAGTAAAAGAGATACAACAGGGGTATGCAAAACCAACCCGGCCAACCGATTTTAAAGGTGTCTCCAGACAAATAATAGAGCAGGATGGTTATCATCCCAATGGCTACGAGTCCTGCAACACGGTTAACGAGCATCGCTCCAATATTTTTTTTCACTCCGTTCTTCCTGTACTTGTGCACCAGATACACTTTGATTCCATCGCCTCCAATTCCGCCAGGGAGAAAAAGATTGTAAAACATCCCAACCCAATAGAGTTTAAGATTGAGCGCCGGCGACAGATGTGCACCGGTACTTCGGAAAGAGAGATTCTGACGGAAGGCAGAAAGCAGGGAGGATATGATTACAAATAGCAGTCCGGCAAGAAGATACCACCAATTAGCGGTCGAAAAAACGACCATCACTTCCCTTAATGAAATGTTCGAGAATACCAGCCAAATGGCGGCAACAGAGAAGGCTAACTTCAGCAGATTAAAAAAGTACTTCTTTCCTTTTTGCGACACAATCTTTCACATTGATTTGTTGAGGCTGCAAAAATACAATTTATCAGACGCGAATAAAAATCTTTCGTTTGTAGAGAAAGTAACAGATGTACCACAAGGAAAACCAAACCAGTATAGAGGTTGCCATATCGATCGCCAGGTTCCCTCCCCAACTGAAAAACGGGGGAACAAATGGTTTGAAAATTTTTGCGATCAGTTCGTTACCTCCAATGTGTGCAAACAGATAGATGAAAAGCGGATTCATTCCAACAACGGCAAAGAACCAGGTTCCTTTCGTAAATTTTAACACATCGATCACATAATAGGAGAGGGCAAGTGCAAAAAACGCCCATCCTCCGCTGACAATCACGAAGGAAGGTGTACAAATTCTCTTGATGATAGGAACCCAGGGATCCAGGGCAAAGCCAACGACCAATCCCACCATGCCTGCCAGAAACAGCACCCTGACTTTTTTCATCGGCGCCCAATCGTTCATCAGAATCATTCCGGCAATCACTCCCCAGATGGTATGGGCTGTCGTTGGTATGGCATTGACAGCGACCCAATGACCTCCATTCATTTCTCCCAAGATGTTCACATCGAACCAGGTTCCGAAGTTGTGGTCAGGCTGGTAGGGCTGGTTGAAGCCCGGTACGTTCCAAAATTGATACAACAGAAAGGAGAGGAGGATCATACCAAAGGAGACCAACAGCTGCCATTTGACCGCTTTACGCATCACCAAAAATGCAACCAGATAGGTAAAGGAAAGCTGTGCCAGGACGTTGGTGAGTCTAAGACAGAGCCTTCCAGGGCCTATGCAATAGAGTGCCCAACCGAGAAAAAGCAGCAAAAAGGATCGTTGGAGCGTATGACGGAAAGTTATCCCCCAACTGTCTCCCCTGTTCCATCGTTTGGTAAATGAGAAGGGCATGGCCACTCCCACGATAAACATGAAAAATGGCTGAATGAGGTCCCAAAAATGCAATCCGTTCCACGGATGATGGTCCAATTGGGTACCAAGGAAGGAGACGATGGTTCCTTTAAAATAGGGATCTCTCAGATTTCCAAATAATTCAGAGAACTCACCAATGAGTAAAAACATGGTGATTCCCCTGAAAAAATCAATGGATAGAATTCTTTCGTTTTCCGTGGTTAACAGGTTTGAATGAGCCATAGTGTTAGTAGATTGTGTCGTAAAAGTAGGATCTTATGTCACTACCAAATTTAAAATAAATTTTGGTTAATTCACCTTTCATTTTGGACAGTTCGTTTATTGGATCTTTCTGATTCAACAATAAAATTAACTTTGTCGACTAGTTAATATAAATTTCAAAATTTGTCGTATCATGAAGATATTCTCTTGTTTGGTGATTGCTATCTTATTTTTTTCTTCCTGTAGCCAGAAAGGCAATCAGGCTGAAGCCGATGATCTGACTATTCAAAATTACCTGAAATCTAAGGGTTTGACGGCCACAAAGGATATTTCCGGACTTTATTACATGACTACTTTGGCAGGAACAGGCGTTTCTCCAACCACCGCATCAACAGTTGAAGTGAAATACAAGGGTTCACTTGTGAATGGGACAATCTTCGATCAGACTGCCACAGACAAAACTGCAATTTTTCCCCTTTCCGGACTGATAAAGGGATGGCAAATAGGGATCCCACTGATGAAGAAAGGTGGGAAGGCAACCCTTCTGATTCCTTCCGGACTCGGCTATGGTGGTTCTGCCATAGGAACCGTTATTCCTGCAAATTCTGTATTGATTTTCGATCTTGAACTGATTGATGTCAAGTAAAAAAGGGAAGAGGCGAACCTCTTCCCTTTTTTATTCCCGTTCGAACAAGGTCTTGTCGGCCCCGCAGATCGGACAAGTCCAGTCGTCGGGCAGATCCTCGAACTTTGTTCCGGGGGCAATTCCGGAGATGGGATCCCCCTTCTCAGATTCGTAGGTAAAATGGCAAAGTTGGCATTGCCACAGCTCATTTTCAATTTCACTCCCAGCCAGTTCCGCAGCAATGGCAGCCTTTTCAACATAGGTTGGTGCATTTTTGGGGGAGAATCCCTTCATCACTTCACGGTAGTAATTGTAAGTAAGTGGTTTGATTTCTGACTGGATCAGGTCGGAGGAGACTGCTTCACCAATGATCAGCCAGTGACTTCCTACATCGAAGGTCTCCGTGACCTTGCAATCGAACCAGGCCAGACAGGAGTCAGTGACCACCGGTGATCCCGTTTCCCCGATAAAATAGTTCACCCCCTTGAACTTGTCAATCTCCCTGCCACTTCTGTACCCAAAATCACCAATCAAACCCGTGGATGCCTGTTCCCCTAGCACGGAAAAGGCAAAAGCACCACTTTTTTGAATAATCTCTGCAGAAAAATTGTCTTTGTTGCAGCTGATCCCGAATTTTGGGGGATTGGAAGTAACCTGAAAAACAGTGTTGGCCACGTAGCCCGCTTTGGTGTCCTGAAATTTGGAAGATACCAGGTATAGTCCATAGGAAACTTTAAAAAAGGTATCAATATTGATCATGATCGTTTCAAATTTTATCATTAATAATAGATCTTAAATATAATCGAATTCGGGCTAAAATCGTCCGAAAAAATTTAAATCATTTCGAAATAAATTTTATACCTCTTATTTGCAGTCAATTGTAGGAAGGAGGATTCCGTTAATTGTGTTTTATAACATATTCTTAGGTTTGGGATAATTTTTAACTTTGTTCGTTATCGTACACGGAGTTTTAAAAATCATTATATTTTCATTTAAAATCATATTACAAATGTCTGACAGAAGAGAGTTTATTCAGAAATCGGCAGTTGGAGCGAGTGCCCTTGCCGTTAGCAGTCTCACCTTCAGTGCCAAAAGTTATGGCCGCATCATTGGTGCCAATGACAAGGTTCAGGTGGGCGTAGTGGGCTTATCTGACAGGTTCAGAGGTGCCTTGTTCCCCAGTTTCATGGACAATGCAAAGACCCATAATTTTGAGATAGTAGCCTTGTCTGATTTGTGGAGCAAAAGACGGGAAACCGGGAAGGCATTTTTTCAGAAGAATGCAGGTTGGGATGTAGCCCTGTGCCGGAACAACGATGAATTGTATGATCGAAAAGACATTGATGCCGTTATCATCAGTACGGCCGACTTTCAGCATGCCCTTCACCTGGCCGAAGCCGCTGGTCACAAAAAGGATGCCTATTGTGAGAAGCCCTTTGCTGAAACCATGGCCGATGCAAAAGTTGCCCTGAAGGCTTGCCACGAAAATAATACGGTGGTTCAGATTGGTTCCCAGCGCAGAAGTACAGAAAATTACATTGCCGCCAATGAATACCTTAATTCAGGAAAGTTTGGTGACATTGTGATGGTTGAGATGTGCTGGAATGTCAATCAACCAGAAAGATGGAGGAGACCTGAGGAGGTGAAGGCCATCAAGGAGTCGGATACTGACTGGAAGCGTTTCCAGATGAATCGCCCAGAGGCAGCATGGGATCCAAGAAAATACCTGGAATTCAGACTTTTCTGGCCCTATTCTTCCGGGATTGCAGGTCAATGGATGTCTCACCAGATCGATACAGTTCACTGGTTTACGGGTTTATCCCATCCGCGCAGCGTGGCTGCTAATGGAGGCATTTACCAATGGAAAGACGGCAGGTCCAATGCGGATACGCTTACCGCCGTCTTTGATTATGGGGATGACAAAAAAGGATTCCAGGTCATGTACTCCTCCCGTTTCAGCAACAGTGCAGGTGGAACCAAGGAGTTGTACTATTCCAATGGTGGAATGCTGAATCTGGATACCAACAAGGTTACTTCGGAAGGTGGATTGGAAGAAAATCATGCCAAGGCCATGGGAATGAAAGCCAACTTGTTGGATAGCTTTGAATTGCCAAAAGTTGGCATGACCACTTCAGCAGATACCAGAAAGGATCCTTCGACCTCTGCACACATGAACAACTGGATGGAGTGTGTCAGGTCCAGGAAAAAGACCCACGCTCCGGTAGAAGCCGGTTACAGCCACGCCATTGCAACCATTATGGCCAATGCCGCTTTCCGTACCGGATTGCGTGCCACTTTCGATGAAAAACTTCAGGAGGTGAT
>CAINVV010000090.1 GCA_903854235.1 uncultured Bacteroidia bacterium
AGTATCCGGTCTGCGGATCAGAACCCAGAATCTTTTCAAGACCTTGTTCTGCCTCTTTTCTGGTTTGGTAACTCTCTACGGATACCCGGAAGAAGCCTCTTCCCATAGGGGATACGTAGGCGTGATATCCCTCTTTAACCAACCTGTTTGCGAGTTTGTCGGCATTTTCCTTCACTTTGAAGCATCCACCAACTACGTGAAATTTTCCTGACACGGGTTGGGCAGGAATTGCTTGAACAGTTGTCTGTACTGGTTCTTTCTCCGGTGGTGTAATTTTTGGCGCAACTGCTACTGGGACTACAGGCTGATGATCTGTTACCAGATCTGCAGTTTGATTTTGGATCTTTACTTCGTTTGGCTCACTCTTTGCCTCACTTTTTGGTTGCACCTGAATGGTAACTGTAGAAGGCGCTGCGACCGGACTGGCAGGAGGAGGCGCATCAGTGACGGCAAGAGAGGCAGTATTTTGAGTAGGCAGATTTGTAGAATCTTGCCAGTGGATTATCTTGTTGAGGGGGATAAAAAAGAGGGCAATCAGCACAGGCACTGCCAGTAAAAGATATTTTAATTGTGGGCGACGGCTTTTTTGCGGCTCCGGTTCCTTGTCTCTGAAAATAGGTTTTGGAGGCTGATTGTATTTGTGTACAAGCTGTGGAAAATGAAAGTCGCCCAACCCAAATGCATCGGCTCTAAGATTTGCCCGCGGATCAACTTCAAAAATAAGGTTGTCGTGTGTATCGATCAGGAGTTTTCCCAGCTGATCAAACTCAACGATCTCCCGGTTTTCTAGTTTGAACAGACATTCAGCGACATATTCAGATACAATTTTCCTGGCTTCCAAATAACCGACTCCTTCCTTCTCCCCTACGAAAGTCACCAGCAAACCGTCGTTCTTCCTTAACTTCGCGCTGAAAATAATTTCCTTGGTTGGTGGAGAAAACTGGTTGTTTTGGGCATCATAACCAGAACCCTGAAAATTGGCAATAAACCCTCCGAGATCGGGGACGATCACGCAATCGTTGGATTTCAACAATTCTGTCAGATAGATGGAAAGGTTCATTTTTAACTATTTTGTTTTTCAATGACCAATTATGGAATACTCATCAACTTGTTGTCGGTAAGGAAGAACCTCTCCGTGCGGGTATTTCATGAATGATTAATTGAGATCCAAATATAAGAATAAATCTTATATTTAGTACTTTTGAATGCCGTCCATGGGGAAATCCTGCTGGCAGGCCGGGAAATCGAGGTGATCGGTTTTCAGTATTGCAAACCTGGAATTAATTGATTTTTTCCAACCATTAATTTCCATACCATTCTGTATGCGACTCACAACTAGATAAATAAATAAAAATGAAAGGTAAGATTTTGGTTACGGGCGGAACAGGCTACATAGGCTCACATACAGTGGTAGAACTCCAAAATGCCGGTTTTGAGGTAGTCATTGTGGATGATCTCAGCAATTCAACCGAAGTGGTGGTGGATCAGATCGAACAGATCACAGGGATTCGACCGGAGTTTCACCGGTTTAATCTGCAGAATCTGGAATTGCTGGAAAAGCTTTTTGAGCATTCCAAAGTAATTGATGCCGTGATCCATTTTGCAGCCTTCAAGGCGGTGGGGGAATCGGTTGCAAAGCCCTTGCAATATTACAGGAATAATCTGCTTTCTTTGATCAATCTGTTCGACTGCATGGAGAGATTTCAGGTTAAAAATCTGGTTTTTTCCTCCTCTTGTACGGTTTATGGTCAGCCGGATCAACTTCCGGTAACGGAACAAACGCCCCGACAGACGGCCGAGTCGCCCTATGGCAATACAAAAATCGTTTGCGAAGACATTATCCGGGACAATACCCGTGCAAACCCGGAAATTCATACCATTGCACTTCGTTATTTCAACCCGATCGGTGCCCATCCATCTGCCCTGATCGGAGAATTGCCCAACGGCGTTCCCAACAACCTGGTACCTTTTGTTACCCAGACCGCTGCCGGGATCAGGGAGCAATTGCAAGTATTCGGGGATGACTACAATACGCCGGATGGCAGTTGCATTCGCGACTACATCAATGTGGTCGACCTTGCGAAGGCACACGTTATATCCATTGAGCGGTTGCTAAATCAACAGAATGAGGGACCGTTCGAATTTTTCAATGTAGGTACCGGTAACGGGGTCTCTGTTTTGGGACTTTTGCACGCTTTTGAGCGGGCTACCGGGCAAAAGGTAAATTACAAAATTGTGGGCAGACGAGCCGGAGACATAGAGCAGATTTATGCTGATACAACCAAGGCCAATAAGGTATTAGGCTGGAAGTCAGATGTTTCACTGGAAGACACCCTTTTATCTGCCTGGAACTGGGAGAAGAAGATCCGGGGGATGTCGTGAACAGAGGACCGTGGGATTGGGAAGACTAGGAGGAGGGGGAGAAAAAAGTGAAGAGTTGAGAACTGAGCGTTGAGAGTGGCGACGGTAGAGACGTTGCATGCAACGTCTTAAATTCTTAATGGTCTTCGAAATCGTCCTATGATAAATGAAAATTATTTTTGATAAAAGGATGAAAACAATTTTAATAACCGGGGGAGCAGGCTTTATCGGATCACACGTAGTCAGGAGATTTGTGAAAAATTATTCGGAATGCCACATCGTTAACCTCGACCTTCTTACCTACGCCGGTAACCTGGAGAATCTTAAGGATATAGACAAGTTACCAAATTATACTTTTGTGAAAGGGGACATTGCCGACACTGAATTTGTAGGAAAGCTTTTTGATACCTACCACTTCGAAGGAGTAGTTCACCTCGCAGCAGAGTCACACGTCGACAGGTCGATCACGGATCCGGCATCCTTTATCCGAACCAACATCTTCGGGACTTTTAACCTGATTCACGCGGCCAAGGAGCAGTGGAAAGGTGCAATGGAAGGGAAACGGTTTTACCATATTTCGACGGATGAAGTGTACGGGTCACTTGGAGAAACCGGCCTGTTTACTGAAATAACCTCCTACGATCCCAAGAGTCCCTATTCTGCTTCCAAAGCCAGTTCCGACCATCTGGTCAGAGCCTATTACAATACTTTTCATCTTCCGGTACTGATCTCCAACTGCTCCAACAACTATGGCCCCAACCAGTTTCCGGAGAAATTGATTCCACTCTGCATCCACAACCTCCAGCACCTAAAACCCATTCCCGTTTACGGAAAGGGTGAGAACATCAGGGATTGGCTCTATGTGGAGGACCACGCCTCCGCCATCGACCTTATTTATCACAAGGGGGTGATCGGGGAGACCTACAACATTGGAGGGAACAACGAATGGACCAACATTGCCCTGATCAGGGCCTTGTGTGACGAAGTTGACAGACAGTTGGGAAGGGCTCAGGGCTCCTCCCAACAACTGATCACTTTTGTAAAAGACCGGGCAGGACACGATCTCCGGTATGCCATCGACTCCACCAAGATCCAGAATGAACTTGGATGGAAGCCCTCTCTGCAGTTTGAGGAAGGGCTTGCCAAAACCGTTGAATGGTATCTCCAAAATTCAGACTGGCTGGAAAATGTCTCTTCGGGTGCCTATGAAAAATACTATGACCAGCAGTACATCCAGCGCTAGTCCTTTTTTCTGGAGGCCTTGACGGCAACCGGACCATCCGGTGTATCTGCCTTGCCTTCCAGTGTATCATTGACCATCTTGAACTTGACGGTTATTGGGGTAGATTCCAGGTAGATGGTTACGGAAACAACATCTTCCTTGATGGTAATCTGCGAAAAATCCACTTTTTGCCCTTCAATGACCAATTCTCCCTTCAGCTTGTCGCCTGTCTGGGTGAAATTAATCTGGCCGGAGGTATAGTTTGGCGGTGCAGTCGGGGCAGAGAACTGCCATTGGCCTACCAATAATTTTTGATCAAAAGCAGTGGCGGCCTGGATTTGTACCATTACAGCAAACAGGAGCATAAAAGTCAGAAGTAAATTTTTGGTTTTCATGAAATTTTTAATTTGTATTTGAAATTAATAACTATTTATAATATTGATAATTAATAGGTTGAATATTTTTAGACCCTTCCTCAGTCCCTCAGTCCCTCAGTCCTATAGTCTTAAAGTCTCCCACTCTTCCCCGTCTTTTCCGCCACCACTCCCATCATTCTTTCTACCGCATCGTGGACTTGCAGGGGATCTTCGAATCCGATGGTCATCGCGTGCACTTTTTTGCTATGGACGACATATCTGAGCGAGGCCATTCGCTCCTCTTCCTTGATCAGTCCGCCACATCCGAAGATTTTCATACCAAGAACTCCTTTCCCTTTGGATCCGGCAATTTCCAACAGGTTCATGATCGTGTCGGGATGGCCATCCATCCGGATCTCCTTGTTGTTGATGCGGGCCAGGACCACATCCGGCCATTCGTGGTTCACTCCGCTCTCCAGGGCCCCAAAGTCGTGGGCAGAGAATCCTACTTTTTTGATCAATCCTTTTGATTTGGCTTCACTCAGGTCATCCATGAACCGTTTTTTCTCGTCGGTCCATTTGGCGCTGGTCATGCAATGCAGGAGAACGATGTCGAGGTAATCCGTCTGCAACTCCTGACGAATGCGTTCAATGGTTTGATTGACGGGTTGAAGCGGATGCCAGTCCAGATTTTCCGTCCAGATTTTGGTCATCACCGTCAGCTCCTCCCTGGGCTTCATTTTAATGGCCTCTTTTACAAAAGCGTGAGAACCGTAGGTGTCGGCCGTATCGAGGAATCGGATGCCCCTATCGTATCCTGCCTGGATCATTCTTTTGAAATTTTCGAGACCGATCCGGGTTTGGTTGGATCCGTGATTCCAGCCATTTGTCCCAGTCCCCATGGCAAGTCTGGTGACATGAAGCCCCGTTTTTCCGAGTGGAACCCTGTCAACAGTGGCTGATGCGATTGGTTCAGCCATCAGGGATGAAATCCCGGCTGTAGTCACGATGGCTCCGGTCAGACCGGTCCGGATGAAATTCCGACGGGTAAATTCTGCCATTTGAAGTAGTTTAGTTCCCTAAAAGTAACAATTTATTACTTTAACACAACGTTTGAATAATCCACGGAAGTGTCTTCATATTTTGAAGTAATCAGGTGGAGGATCCTGTATACCTCCTCCAGCTCTTCTGCACGAAGCAACTGGATGCGGAGCTCTCTGAAATCGGGAAGGGCCGGGAAATACTTTGCAAAATGACGCCGCATCTCTTTGACAGCCCTGCGGGAATCCTCTTTCCAGGTGAGGGCCTGGCTTAGCTGATCCTTAACATTCTCCACCACGAACGAGACGGTGGGAGGGGGAGTGATCTCTCCCGTATTTAGGTAATGACGGATCTCCCGGAAGATCCAGGGACGGCCTATGGAGGCTCTTCCGATCATCAATCCATCTACCCCCGATTGCTCCAGAAATGCCCTGGCTTTTTCGGGTCCCGTGATGTCGCCGTTGCCGATGATGGGGATTTTCATTCTGGGATTGTTCTTCACATCGGCAATCAAGCTCCAGTCTGCCTCTCCTGCGTACAATTGACTCCTGGTCCGTCCGTGAATGGCCAATGCCTGGATGCCAACGTCCTGCAACCTTTCGGCCACCTCCACGATGGGTTTGTCGTGCTGGTCCCACCCGAGCCGGGTCTTGGCGGTAACCGGGAGTCGGACGGCCTTCACCACTTCTGCTGCCATTTCAACCATCTTGGGAATATCGAGCAGCAACCCGGCCCCAGCTCCCTTTCCGGCAATTTTTTTCATCGGGCATCCAAAGTTGAGATCGATGAAATCGGGATGAGCCAGTTCCGCAACCCTGGCCGCCTGTACCATCGAATCGATGCTGGAACCGTAAAGCTGAATAGCCAGGGGACGGTCGAACTCAAAAATGGTCATTTTACGCTTTGTCCTTTCTATGTCACGAATCAATGCCTCCGATGCCACAAACTCCGTGTACATCACATCCGCCCCGTATTTTTTGCAGAGGTAGCGGAATGACTTGTAGGTGACGTCCTCCATGGGTGCCAGAAAAAGCGGGAGATCTCCCAAATCAAGATTACCGATCTTCATTTAAAACGTGTAATTACCGGGTTCATTCATCGTCCAATAACAGGGTGGGCAGTTTCCTTCCGGGAAAGTCCAACTCCCGGCAAAGATAACCATTCGGTTGGAATGCCCTCTTGGCGGGATGGAAGGAATGAATAACTTTGTATGCTGCAGGGGAATGTACTGTCACTTTCAGACGTAGCAGGCAACCTCTCTGAATGATAAGTTGGAAGCAAGCTAAATACAGGATGCCATGAAATTCTTACGCGAGACCACTCCTTTTACCCAGATCATTTTTACCCTGATCATCATCTTGATGGGGGGGATCATCCTTTCCATCCTTGGATTTATGGGGATCTGGATCTGGAAAGGAATCAGTTTTGAGGCACTTTCGGGGATTCTCGCCAATGTGGCCGATCCCGGGAATGTTGGACTCCTGAAATTCTTTCAGATCCTGCAAACCCTGGGGATGTTCATATTGCCTCCCATCCTGTTGGCCTATGCGCTGGACAACAAACCCTACCAGTTTCTCTCACTGGATAAATGGCCGACCCTGCTGATGTTTGGGGTGGTTGTTGCCGTCATTCTTGTCAGCGGACCGATCATCGAGTGGACCTCGATGCTGAATCAGCACCTGGTACTCCCCTCCTGGATGAGTTCCCTTGAAAACTGGATGCGCAGTTCGGAGGATCAGGCTACCGAAATAACCAAGGCCTTTCTGGCTACAAAAAGCATGGGTGGCTTGCTGGGTAATTTGGTAATTGTGGCTGTTTTGCCTGCCTTGGGCGAAGAGTTGCTGTTCCGTGGCTTGCTGCAAAAACTCATCAAAAAGATGACTGGAAACAGTCATGCTGCCATCTGGATTACCGCAGCCCTATTCAGCGCACTGCATCTTCAATTTTTTGGATTTCTGCCGCGGTTGTTGCTGGGTGCCTTATTTGGCTACCTGCTCGAATGGAGCGGCATGCTTTGGCTGCCTATCCTGGCCCATTTTATCAACAATGCGACCGGTGTGATCACCTATTTCGTGACGGGAGAAGGATTGGAACCCGATCAGACCAAAGTTTCGCTGTTCAACAATCCGCAGTTTTTTTTGGCCATCGTCAGCGGAGTGGTCGTCTGGTTGCTGCTGAGGTTTTTGTACCGGCAGAGAGCAATGAATGAGTCAATCGATTTGCCCGCCTCCGATTATAAAAAGGATGCTGAAAGCGGACCGATTCTCAATCAATAATTAATTGCTGCTAGCAAGTAATTAAAATGGCTTCGCAGGAGTCTGACCAATTTGAAGTGATTTGGGTAAAGTTCATCCGAACTTTTTAGAGCAAATACCAAGCTTATGAAAACAATTTTCTTCGTGTTGCTGATATTTTTGGGAATATCAAGTTGTGGCCAGGGCCAGTTGAACGCCATTGATTATGGGAACAATGACGCTGCCGGAAAATATTACAAGCTACGGGGCATTCAAATGTATTGTGAAGAATACGGCAGTGGCAAACCCCTGCTGATGATCCACGGGAATGGAGGTTCCATCAGTGCTTTTCGTAACAACATCGGCTATTTTGCAACCAAATACCATGTCATTGCGCTCGACAGCCGGTCGCAGGGTAAGTCGGTCGATCCATCGGATTCCCTGAGTTTTGAGATGATGGCGGATGATGAAGCTGCCTTGTTGGATGCGATGCACATCGAATCTGCCTACGTATTGGGTTGGAGTGACGGCGGCATCAACGCACTACTGCTGGCGATGAGGCATCCTGGTAAGGTGATCAGGCTTGCTTCGACCGGAGCCAATCTCTGGCCCGACTCGACTGCCATTGTTCCCGGTTTTTGGATGGGCGACAAGCGACACTTTGAAACCATGGAAGTCAGTAAAATCAAAACGGCAAAGGATAAGAACGACTGGAAATTGTTCCTGCTGGACTGGTATCAACCCAACGTACCCTTGAAGGCACTAAAGGCCATCAAATCCCCCTCTCTCATCATTGCAGGCGATCACGATTTGATCAGGCTCGAACATACCGTTCAGATTTTTCAATCCATCCCGAATGCCAGTTTGTGGATTTTGCCCAACTCCAGCCACGGAACGCTGATCGATTATGCAGACGAATTCAACAAGAAAGTGGATGCCTTCTTCTCTGGTGAATTGAAAAAATAGCGGGTCTGCAAAAGCAGTGACTATTTATCCGCTGGGCTGTTTTTCTCCTCCAGAATTCTGAGAATCTTGTCCAGTTTATCTACCTCCAGCGAATTCAGTTTCTTGGTCAGTGCCTCAATTTCCAGTTTGGCATCGATGTTGGTTTGGTAGTCGGCCTGGGCCTGCACCCGGTCTCTGTCGTTCTGCCGGTTTTGCGACATCATGATGATGGGAGCGGCATAGGCGGCCTGGGTTGAAAAGACCAAATTTAAGAGGATGAAGGGATACACATCCCAATGGTAGACGTATCCAACCAGGTTGAGTCCCATCCAGAGTACCACCAGCACAGTCTGGATGATGATAAAATTCCAGGAACCCATTCCCTTGGCGACTGAATCAGCCAAATGACTACCAAAGCTCAATGTTTCGTGGTGTTTCTGATGCCAGTTTTTTTGATTTTCCATTTTAATGGTATTTAATTTTTACTGTTGAATATCCTATTATTCGAGACTTCTCAGTTTTTCCAAGAATTTAAATTTGAAACGGAAGTTAGGAAATTTATGTTTCCACGAATGTATTGCCGTGTTATTTTGCCAAGAATAATTTCCAGGTCCAATCGACCAGCGTATGTACCAGGATGGCTGCCATCAGGTTATTCCCACTCTTTCGGTAAGCCCATCCATACCCTATTCCGGCCACTGCCGCCAAACAAACATAAGTTATCTGGGTGGGCAGGGAACTGACATTGTTCCAGTGCATGAGTCCGAAGGCGAGGGAGGAGACGACCAATGGAATCCATTTTTTGGCAAACATCTTGTCGAGACCCCGAAGCAAAATCCCCCTGAAAAAGAGCTCTTCCGGCAGGGCAACGGTTAAAAACAGTCCGACGAAATGAATGGTCAATTTTGGAATGTTGTAGGAGGCGGGGAGGTTAAAGGAAAGAAAACCGGTAAGCAGTCCGGGTGGAACCACCATCACCATCACCAGTGCCAGGGCCATCAGCGCGATGCCAACATCCTTGAAACTGGGGATCAGATTGAAACCAATGTCTGCCCGGCGGTATCCGTACCAGCCGATGACCCCGATCACGGAAACCGCAATCGCCCACCAGGTATAGGAGTCGTTGGTGGCTGGGAGCATCTGCATCGACCAGCGAAGGTCGAAGGGGATCCAGAGTAAAATCCAGATCACCAGGTCGGTCCAGGTCAGCAAGAATTCCTGTTTGGCCGCTTGTTTTAAAACGCCGAACACAGAAAAGACGATGGCGGTAAAAATGGCGGAAAAGTAGGGATCGAATTTTCCTGTTACGAATCCCGGCAGGATAAACAAAAAGGATATGCCTCCAGCAACATACAGAAGTGAATTTTTCTCTGCGTGAAGCCAATCCCCGAACTGGCGGGCTGCTTTTGGCGAGCCTAGGGCCAGCAAAATGCCAAACAGGGGTGAAAGGCTCAAGACATTGGCAATGGCGCCGGGGGTACTGTTTTTCGAGTCAGCCAGAGAGACCCCGTAAATTAATGCGACGCCAACCAGGGTCCAGATGGCCCATAGCCATACGAATCGTTTTTTCATGGTGTAATCATTGAGTGAGTAGAAAGCGTAGTACAATTGGATTTATGACCTAATATTATTCAAAATATTTGCGAATTGTGCATATGTTTGGAAAAAATGGCGCAAATAAAAAATCCAACCTCTGATAATCAGATGATTGGATATTTAGGTATAGCCAAACTTCAACCATCAGCCCTTTGTTTTTGAAATTTGCAGGCTGTTATGGTCCTCCATTTTATCTACAAATTCTGGCTTGAGCATAACCAGCTGAAACGCAATGGCAAGGGTAACTGGGATAGCCAGTATGGCCAGGTCAGGACCCAAGCTTCCTGTATCGGTTGATTTTCCCAGAACGCTTGTTATGCTTGCTCCCGCAAATACTCCTGCCATATTCATCAACCCATAACCTGCAGCCCGGTGACGTTGCGATACAAACTGACATAGTATCGGCATATTGTTGGAATCGAACATTCCAAAACCCATTCCAAACAATACAGCACCGCTGATCACTCCCCAAAAGCCAGTTCCATATCCCAGAAAAAGCAAGGCTGGAATAGTGAGCGACAATCCAATAGTGCCGGTATAAATCCGACCGCGAATATTCCGTTGAATCCAGCGGTCGGACAGAATACCCCCTGCTAGAACGCCTATGAAGGATGAAGTCGCAAGTGTAA
>CAINVV010000091.1 GCA_903854235.1 uncultured Bacteroidia bacterium
ATACAACTTTTGTTTTTGCAGGTTAAGTTCTTTGCTTTTGAGCACTTTCAGCGTTAACTCATCACTGTTCTCAATTCTGACTGCGTGATTTCCGCGAACTGGCGCAATTTCAAAAGCAACGACCCTTGATTCATTTGCCTTTAACATCACCAGTTGACTGCTTGTCTCTTTTCCATCCACGAAGAGCCGAACTTTCGTTTGAACTTGAACTGGCTTGAGATTAACTGCCAGGGCACCGATAGCAAGGCTATCCCCTTCCAAAATTCGTTTCTCGGAGAGAGTTAGGTCATTAAATAACAAGGACTGCCTTTCACCCGATACTTCAATGGTGATGGGCTTACTGTCGCCAACAGAGAGTTCCTGTTTGCCTGGATCGCTGAGCCTAAATTCGAATTCAATGCTCCTGATGTTATTTCTGATAACTGGAAACGATTGCTGAAGTAATACTTTTCTGTTGTTGTATAATGGTAGATTAGCAACTCCTGAGCTTCCAATATTTTGCACATCTGCCCGCACTTTTATCAAAGATCCTGCCTGAATGGTCCCATTGACTGGTTTGCCATTAAAAGTAATCTGCAAATTGGAACAGGCAAATTCCGGATCTCCTTCAATGATTTGTTCGGGTGCGTTCATGGGTGGCTCGATCAGGAAATTACCGGAATAGTTGTTGTCGACCAAGTAGGTCCCGCAAGTTTTCATGGAACCCTGTTCCAGGTCGTAATAAATGTTGTTGTTCACATTCCAGTTGCTCGACATGTTGTCGAACCAAAAAGCCACGTTGTCACTGAAAAATCCCCTGTGAACCTTGTGAATAAGGTTGTTGCGAACGTGAGAATTAAAAGTCATCCCATTGACCACGATCACGCCTGCATCATCGGCATCATTTTGCACATCATCGAAGTGATTGTATTCAATGACACAGTCGCCGTTAATATTTCCTTCCAATCCCCCACCCCCGGCATCGATGGTGTAGGGCCTTCCGGATTTCGTGAAATAGTTTCGGGAAACGGTTGTATGAATGGCTCCGCCAATCCCCAGGGTAATTCCTCCACTCAAACCGCATTCAGAAAATATATTTTTCGATATGATGGTCTCCCTCGTGATCTGAATAAGGCGACCGTTGGCCAGATCTCCCGTACCGGATACCCCGATGGCACCCTCTTCCAGACCATCAAATCTGTTTCCGATGATGCGGGTGTTGACACAACCTACCCCTATGGTCATGCCTACCCCTCCGCAAGCCCTCAGTTCTGAATTGGCAAATTCACAATCATTGGCATATTCCCAGGTAAAAGCGATGCATCCCGGAGTCGGATCATAATAATGGGGATAGTTTCTGAAATTCTCCTTTGCCCCTTCAAACCTGAGCCCGTAGAATCTCAGATTTCGAACAGGCTTACCTTCATTTCCAGCTATCTTCACCAGGTTGACGACCCTGGGTACGGCCAAATCCATCCGATTAGGATCATCAAATCCACTCATGGGAATGTAGCTGATCGTCTTTTGTTTTTTGTCAAAAAAATACTCACCTGGAAAATCCAGAAGTGCTTTTACATTTTCCACGTAATAGCGGGGAGGAACAACCAATAGTCCGTTGTTACTGCCATCTGGTCCGTTCTCAGGATTGCGGAGGTAGGCCACCTGCTTTTTCCCATCCATCCTGGCAATCGAATTCCAGGCAGTTCTCCACCTAAGCAGCAGCACAATCCGGTTATCTTCCATCTCTGACCAGTTTTTGATATCCCCGGCCTTGAAAGGAATCTCGGAAGTGGAGGCAGGAGTATTACGCAAGGTAAAATAGCCTTTATTCGGTGTTCTGGCCAAGGTCTGCTTCTTACCATTGGCGATGAGGGCCGGCACACTGTCGTGCGGAAAGGCGGCGACCCAGAATGCACCCTGCCTCTTCCAGTTTTTTACGGCAATGGCACCGGAAATAACTGGATTCTCACCAGGATAAGCAGCATAAGTGACATAGTTATCCCTCAGATGATGCCATTCAAAAGCACCCGAAGGCAAATTGGTTTCGACCCTTTCTCCTCCATCTCCGGGGGTAAAAACCAGCGGTTCGTCGAGGGAATAGTAGCCACTCCGGATAAAAACAACGATATCTTTTCCCTTTCCAAATGGGTACCCTGTGCCCACATACCGGGCATCGATGGCTTTCCCCTTTGGAAGGTAAACTTTTGATTTCAACCCACGAACCGCGCTTTTGGCGCGTGAAATGGTGGCAAACGGGCCATC
>CAINVV010000092.1 GCA_903854235.1 uncultured Bacteroidia bacterium
ATCTATGAGATGCTTGCCAATACCAAACCTACGGTTAAAATTCTGCATCCACTGCCAAGGATCAATGAAATTCATACCAATGTTGACGGCAATCCAAAGGCATATTACTTTTCTCAGGCAAGAAATGGCGTGTTCACCCGGATGGCTATCATCTCACATTTGTTAAATCTCCGATAAAATCAATGACATGCAAAAGCAGTTAAATGTAAGCGCCATCAAAGATGGAACCGTCATCGACCATATTCCGACAAAAGCACTGTTTAAAGTTGTCCAGATATTGAAATTGGATGAATTTAACAACATGGTAACTTTTGGCAACAACCTCGACAGCAAGGCAATGGGCACCAAAGCCATCATCAAAATTGCCAACCGGTTCTTTGAGGATGAGGAGGTCAATAAGATTGCATTGGTGGCACCCAACGCAAAACTCAACACCATCAGAAATTACGAGGTGGTCGAAAAACGGGTGGTTCGGATTCCGGATCAGGTCAATGGCATTGTCTGTTGCTTCAATCCCAAATGCATTACCAATGCCGAAAACATCAGCACCAAATTTCAGATTATCAACGAGAAACCGATAGAAATGAAATGCTATTATTGTGAAAAGATCACCTATGAAAACGAAATAAAAATCAAATAGTACCTGGTAATGAATCCTCTTTTTACTTCCCTGTATCAGAAATTTTTAATTTTGAAGGAAAATTCAGGCGATTTGGAAAGCCTGATGGACCAAACTGCGACCTTGTTGAAATCCAAGATCGAATATTATGACTGGGTTGGTTTTTACCTGCTGGATCCTCCAAACAACAGGTTGGTTTTGGGGCCTTACAAGGGTGCCCCTACAGAGCACACCCACATTCCGGTTGGCAGGGGAATATGTGGTCAGGTGGCTGAAACCTGGGAAACGATGACCATTCAGGACGTTACCCAACAAGAAAATTACCTCGCCTGCAGCATGGATGTCAGAAGCGAAATCGTTGTTCCGATTATGCACAATGGAATCTTTGTGGCCCAAATTGATATTGACTCTCACGCCTTTGCCCCTTTTACCAGCGAAGACGAACAATTCCTGGCAGCCATTGCCACTCAGCTCGCTGATCTTTTTTAGCGGATCCGGTCTATTGATTTGACCAGGTTTTCATCCTTTACCATCCCCTTGATCGCAAGGTAAATGATTACGGCTGCAATGAGCGGAAATGTACAGAATGTTTTAAGCGAAAAGGTTCCACTCAGCTGGTTGCTTCCGCTCCAGGCATAAAAGCAAATCAGGCCTGTCAGAATCAGTTGCAAGGATATTGCCAGATAGGAGAATTTAATCTGCCTGACACGGTCATTGAACTGAAAAATTATCAGTAACAATCCCACGACAACCGCACCAATCAAAATTTGCAATGGCCATGGGTTAATCAGAATTGTTCCTCCGACAGTTCCTTCGGATTGAAACCCTGCGTAATTTAATAGGTAGAGATGGCCATCTTTTCCTGCAATTTCTGCCAACGGAACAAAAAAGAGAATTGCAATCAACAGATCAGCAATTAGTAAGTATAGAGTCTGTATTCTTTGGATCATTTGCAGATTTTTATTTGGTGCAAAATTAAAAATATTCAGGATCATCCTACTTTTTTTTACCTTTGAAGTACATCAATTTAGCAATCATGAGAGTTATTGAGCCTTCTGAACTGATCATCAATCCCGATGGATCTATTTTTCATCTACATTTGAAACCAGAGCAACTGGCTGAGAATATTATTCTGGTTGGCGATCCCGGCAGGGTAAGAATGATAGCAGGATTCTTCGAAAGCATTGAATCAGAAACCGAAAATCGGGAGTTTGTTTCGGCGACCGGCTGGTACGGAACCAAGCGCATCACGGTTTTGTCAACCGGCATTGGAACCGACAACATTGATATAGTGGTCAACGAATTAGATGCGCTCGTAAACATCGATTTGGCAACCAGGCAGGTCAAAAATGAACACAAATCGTTAAAAATCATAAGAATTGGGACTTCCGGTGGTTTACAGGGCGACATTCCCGTCAATGCTTTTCTGGCTTCTGCCAAGGCCATTGGATTCGATGGCTTGCTTAATTTTTATGAAAGAAGGAACGAGGTATCCGATCTGGCATTTGAATCTGCCTTCAAGGAATATGTAAACTGGAACGAACTCCTCCCCTCTCCCTATGTCGTTGAAGCGGATCATGCGCTTTTCGACAGGATCATTGATCAGGATTTTACGCAAGGCGTAACTATTTCTGCTCCTGGATTCTATGGACCACAGGGTCGCGAATTAAGGCTAAGAATTGTGGACCCGCTGATTAACGATAAAATTGAAACTTTCAGGTATGAGAATCAGCGAATCACCAATTACGAAATGGAATGCTCGGCTATTTATGGACTGAGCAGGCTCCTGGGACACAAGGCGCTGACGGTCTGTATCATCATTGCCAACAGAGTTTCCAAAAGGGCAAATGAAGATTACAAGCCAGTGATGGAAAAATTAGTCCAAAAAGTACTTGACCGCATCTGAATATGCCAACATCCGATCCCATCCTCGATGCATTGATTTCTCTTCTGGACGACCAGGATGAGCTGGTCTTTCGTTCAGTAAAGGAAAAATTGATTTCCCTCGGATCTTCCGTGCTTCCCAGACTGGAGGAGGCGCTCCTGTCGACTGATTCTGTCGTACACGTTACCAAACTTCAGGAGGTGATTGTATTACTCAAAAAGGAGATCGTGGTGGAGAAGATGAAGCAATGGATTGGTTCAGAAAACAGGACCTTGCTGGACGGCTGGTTGCTGGTCTCTTCCGTTCACCATCCCAATATTTCGAGGGAGAAAATTGAGAACAGCATTCAGAAGATTTACAGGGAGGTATGGCTCGAAGTAACCGAATCGATGACTTCCCTCGAAAAGGTAGCAGTAATCAACCACATTCTGTTCAGAGTAAATAATTTTGAAATTTCAAGCAATGAGTTGCCAAACGTAGATAACCTTGTTTTGGACAAGCTGCTTTTCTCCAAAACAGGAGATGTCTATTCACTGACTATTCTTTATCTCATCATTGCCCGCCATCTCCACCTCGAATTGCTTCCAATTATGCTGGCGAACAAACTGTTGTTGGTTTACGAAGACAATCTGGCTGCATCACTCGCCTTCGGAACCTCGACAGACAAATATCTTTTTTACATCAATGTTGCCCACAGGGGGTCCGTTATCAGTCCCAAAGAGGTGCAGTTCCTTTACGACAAATCTCTGAAATACGGGAAAGTGGCTACCAGATTGGAAACCGACATCAGTCTGGTAAAGAAGCTCCTTAATTTGATGTATCTGGTATATACCAATGATGGAGAGCAGGAAAGACTTCTACTTACTGAGGATCTACTGGCCCTGCTGGAAGGGTATTGAAAAAGAACCTCACCGGGTGACTCAGAGTCACCCGGTGAGGTTCTCGACAACTTGACAGTTAAAGCAATTTACAGCTCCTAGAATCAACTATTTGGCGTAATTAACGGCTCTTGTTTCACGGATAACCGTGATCTTAACCTGACCCGGATAAGTCATTTCATCCTGTATTTTCTTGGCGATATCATACGATAGGCTTTCGGCTTCTGCATCCGTCATCTTGTCACTTCCCACGATTACCCTTAATTCACGTCCGGCCTGAATGGCGTACGTCTTGGTTACTCCAGGATAGGAAAGAGCCATATTTTCAAGATCATTCAGACGCTTGATGTAAGACTCAACCGCTTCTCGCCTGGCACCAGGTCTTGCACCTGAAATGGCATCACAGGCCTGAACCAGCGGAGCCAGAAGGGTCTCCATTTCTACCTCTTCGTGGTGAGAGCCAATGGCATTGCAGATATCAGGTTTTTCCTTGTACTTCTCTGCAAGCTTCATTCCCAGAATGGCATGCGGCAATTCTGGCTCATCATCCGGAACTTTACCAATATCGTGCAGCAATCCTGCTCGTTTGGCCTTTTTGGGATTCAACCCAAGCTCGGCAGCCATGATGGCACAGAGGTTGGCGGTTTCACGGGAGTGTTGCAGCAGATTCTGTCCGTAGGAGGAGCGGTATTTCATTTTTCCGATCAGACGAATCAGTTCAGGATGCATACCGTGTATGCCAAGATCGATGGTGGTTCTTTTTCCCGTTTCAATGATCTCCTCTTCGACCTGCTTCTTCACTTTGTTGACCACCTCTTCAATGCGGGCAGGATGAATACGTCCGTCTGTTACCAGTTGATGCAAAGCCAACCTGGCAATTTCACGTCTCACTGGATCAAATCCTGAAAGGACAATGGCCTCTGGAGTATCATCCACGATGATTTCGACTCCGGTGGCAGCCTCCAGGGCACGAATGTTGCGACCTTCACGGCCAATGATGCGCCCCTTGATCTCGTCGCTTTCGATATGGAAAACAGTCACCGCATTCTCAATGGCGGTCTCGGATGCCACACGCTGTATGGATTTCACGATGATCTTCTTGGCTTCCTTGTTTGCATTCATTTTGGCCTCATCCATGATTTCCTGAATGTAGGACATCGCCTCTGTTTTGGCTTCGTTCTTCAAGGAATCAATTAGTTGTGTTTTGGCTTCATCGGCTGAGATGCCTGACAGGGCTTCAAGCTGATCAATCTGCCTTTTGTGCATTCGTTCAAGATCCTCATTTTTTTGCTCAATCAGCTCAAGTTGTACAGTAAGGCTGTCACGAAGCGTATCGGATTCCTGTTTGGAAATCTCTGATTCCTTGATCTTTCGCTGCAGCTCTTCTTTGCGTTGCAAATGGATGGCTTCACGTTGCTTCAGTTTATTTTCTGCACTGACAATGCGCTGGTTACGATCGTTGATGTACAAATCGTGGTCAGCCTTTAGTTGAATAAATTTTTCTTTGGCCTGAATGGCCTTTTTTTCTTTGATAATCTCAGATTGCACTTCAGCCTCTTTCAGCAGATTCCGGCATTTATTCTGGAGAATAACATCCCACAGGAAATAGGATGCAGTTCCTCCCACCAAAACCGCCACCAGGCCTACTATCATAGTTGTCACCATATGGAAAAAATATTAGAATTAAAAAAAAACCGCAATCCCAATCTTTTCAATTGGCGCTAAACCAATGAAAAAGAATAAGATGCGGTAAAATATCTTGAATAAACTATATTAATCTTCCTTCTCGATATACTCTGCCAGAAAGTCGTTCATACGTTCCAACTCTTCAATGATGGGCGAATATTCTGTCTGCTTCTCATTGTCAAATTTCTGTATCACAAATTGCAAAGTGGCCATCGCCAGACAATCCTGTAGGTCTTTTGAAGGATATCTTTGCTTGTACTGAACTACTTTATCGTTGATAATCTTCGCTGCCTTCCGAATGTTCTCCTCTTCCTTTCTATCAATTCGAAGCGGATACAACCTGTCGGCTATATTGATGTTTATCGAAAGTTTATCATCCATAGCAGGCGGATTACTTATTTAAAAGTGAAATACATTTATCAATCTCCCGCACCAATCTATTTATCTTAATTTTGGCTTCATGTGAATCTTCATTCCCACCAACCAAAGATTTGGCAAATTTTAAATCCTCTACCCTTTTGGACAGATCCTGATTGGAAATGGTCAGTAAATTGACCTGTTCCTCCAAACGCACCTTCTCTTCCTTAAGTATTTGACGTTCGGCTTTCATCTTTTGATGCAAACCAATCATCTGATCGAGTCTTTCTTTAAATTCTCGTAATAAAAGAGTTTCGCGCTCAGTCATGTTCAAGGATTACTGTCACAAAGTTAGCATTAAATTCAATATACCAAAATATTAACCTTGCCAATATCCGCTGTTGCGGCAAAGTTTGCTACTTTAGTCACCACGATCATAACTGCCCTATGCATAAGATTTACCCTACCATCACCCTACTATTTTGCTTGACTTCCGTGCTTGCGGGACAGACGAAAAGCAAGGAACCCTACCAGACCCCCCTGAAAATTGCGAGCTCTTTTTCAGGAGGATTTGGGGAACTTCGCAGAAATCACTTTCATACCGGACTGGATTTCAGAACTACCGGACAAACGGGCCTTCCGGTCTATGCGGCGGAAAGTGGCACCGTTGCACGGGTTTCCGTATCGCCTTCCGGATATGGTCACGCCTTGTATCTGTTGCACGCGGATGGTCACACGACTGTTTACGGACATCTTTCCCGCTTTCATCCCAAAATTGAATCCTACGTAGAAACACAGCAGTACCTATTGAAGCAATTTGCCGTAGACCTAACCCTTCCTGCCGGACTCATGTCGTTCCAAAAAGGTGAACTCATCGCGTGGTCTGGCAATACAGGAAGTTCCGGGGGACCGCACCTTCATTTTGAAATCAGGGATACCAAATCCGAAAAACCGCAAAATCCTCTTTTCTTTCTTACCGGAATCACCGACAAGAGTGCCCCTCGAATAACCGCACTTTATCTTTATCCACTGACGGGATCCAGCAGTGTAAACAAGAGTTCAAAAAAGCTTCGGATTGAAACGATCTCGGCTAAAGGTAATACTGGAGTGAAGAGCAAACAGCTGATTGAAGTGGATGGCGACATTGGAATAGGGATCCAGTCGGACGATGATTTTAATGGAACGGGCCTGAAATGCGGTATTTATTCGGCAGAACTGTTTCTGGACCTGGAGTCACAGTTTTCATTTAAAATGGATCACCTCGCTTTCGACCAGGGAAGGTATGTCAACAGTCACATCGATTATGAGGAGCTTGTCAGGAATAAGCGCTGGATTCACCGATTGTACCTTCAACCCGGAAACAAAATGGACATCTATCATTTCAGTGGAAACAGGGGAATTCTTCATTTTTCAGACGGCAAGTCACATACCGTTAAGATTATCGTGGCCGACGCATTTGGGAATTCAACCCAGTTCAGCTTTAAATTGCTGTCCGTGAAAACTTCCCGTCAGGAACAACCCGTTTTGTGTACGAAAGTATTTTTGTACGACAAGACCAACGAATTTGTCAATGAGGAGGTCAAAGTTCAGATTCCGGAAGGTGCCCTGTATGACCAGTTGCAGTTCGAGTACAACTCTTTTGCCGGTAAGTCTTCTCTTTTGTCTAAGGTTCACCAAATTCACCTTCCTTATGTGCCTGTTCATAAACCATACCTTTTGTCAATCAAAACCAGGCCCATTCCTACAAGATGGCACAGCAAGGCTTTGATGGTCCTGATCGAATCCGGGGGAAAAATGGCGGCGGTTGGTGGTATCTGGCAAAACGGATGGATTAGTGCCAATCCGAGAGTTTTTGGCAATTTTGGTGTGGTGTTGGATACCATTGCTCCCCTTATCCGGCCGTTGGGTTTGAAGGGCAAAGCCCTAGTCAGTCCCCAAAAAATTGCTTATAAAATCACCGACAATTTGTCGGGAATAGAAGGTTACAACTGCGAAATAGATGGTAACTGGGCACTCTTTGAATACGATGCAAAAACGGAAACCATCTCCTATACGGTAGACAAAAAGCGGTTAAAGGCCGGGAGAGTGCACTCCCTGCATTTAACCGTATGGGATGAAAGAAAAAATAAATCTGAATACAAGACGGATTTTGCCCTGTAATGTGTTGCATTATGATAAAACTCATTAAAAAAAAGGAAATTGAAGCTATTCGCTCCCAAAAGGAATGAACTAATTATTTATTTTTGTCAAAATTGAAATTAAAATAAGATGATGAAAAAATTCGGAATATTTATTGTATTAATTTTCAGTATTATACAAGGGAACCAGGTAAACGGTTGCACCAATTTTCTGATCACAAAGGGAGCAACTGTGGCCGGTACACCAATGATCAGTTATGCTGCAGACTCACATACCCTTTATGGAGAGCTCTATTTTTGGCCTTCAGCCAATTACAAAGCAGGAGCCATGGCTGATGTGGTAGAGTGGGATACCGGTAAATTCATGGGCAAAATACCTCAGGTGGCACATACCTGGCAAGTGGTAGGTAACATGAATGAGCATCAGTTGGCCATTGGCGAAACAACCTATGGCGGAAGAAAGGAACTTGCCTCTCAGACCGGAGCCATCATGGATTATGGCAGCCTGATTTACATGACCCTGCAGCGGGCCAAAAGTGCCAGGGAAGCGATTACCGTGATGACGGATTTGGTGAAAGAGTACGGATATGCCTCCAGTGGTGAATCCTTCTCGATCGCTGACAAGGAGGAAGTTTGGATTCTTGAGATGATTGGAAAAGGGAACGGACAGAAGGGTGCAGTATGGGTTGCACAACGTATTCCGGACGGATACATCTCTGGTCATGCAAATCAGGCAAGGATCACCCAGTTTCCACTGGATAAGCCAAATGAATGCCTCTATGCACCGGATGTCATCTCCTTTGCAAGGGAAAAAGGCTGGTTCAATGGAACAAACAGCGAATTTAGTTTTTCCGATACCTATGCTCCCGTTGAGTTTGGCGGTGCACGTTTCTGTGATGCACGCGTATGGGCTGGATTCAACAAGGTAAACAAGCAGATGGGACAATATGAAAACTACGTCCTGGGTCACATTACCTACGATAAAAACAAATATGCAACCAACCGCATGCCGCTCTGGATCAAACCAGATGCGCCACTTACGCTGGAAAATGTGATGGGCATGATGCGTGACCATTATGAAGGTACAGCCCTCGACATGACCAAAGACCCGGGTGCTGGTCCCAATGTACTACCCTACCGCTGGCGTCCGATGACCTGGAAGGTGGATTCAGTTTCCTATTGCCACGAACGTGCCATTTCAACGCAGCAGACTGGCTTTTCCTTTGTAGCACAATGCCGTCCTTCTCTTCCGGATCCAATCGGTGGAGTGCTCTGGTTCGGCTTGGATGATACCTATTCGACCTGTTATATGCCGGTCTATTGCGGAATCAACGAGGTTCCAAATTCAGTCAAGGTAGGCAACGGAGACTTCCTTACATGGTCTGATACTTCAGCCTTCTGGATTTTCAATACGGTAGCCAACATGTGCTACCTCCGGTACAACGACATGATCAAGGATGTTCAGAAAGTTCAATCCCGCAAGGAAAAAGAGTTTATGAACACGGTTGGAGGAACGGACCAGCAAGCCTTGAATTTGTGGAACAAGGGTGACAAAAAAGGTGCCATCAAATGCCTGACTGCCTATTCCAATAATCAGGTAGAAACCACTGTTAAGGACTGGAAAGAGCTAAGCCATTACCTGTTGATCAAATACAAGGATGGCAATGTGATGAAGGAGAAAGATGGAAAATTCCAAAGGAATGAATTTGGCAAGGAACCTGAACAACCCATGCATCCAGCCTATCCTGATTCCTGGTACCGTCTGATCATCGAGAAGAACAAGGAGCATTTTAAAGCCGTCGAAGAATGATGGAACCAACAAAGCCGGCAGGAGCTACTTCGCGATTTTCCATTTCGATTGGATCTGTGAAAACTCTTGTTGTTTTGATGATTTTGAGCCTCCCGTTTTCAAAGGGATTTGCAAAAGACAATACCTTCAACTATCTGAAGAATGGGGTCTCCTTCTCCATTCCCGGCAACTGGAAAACCATTTCCGATGAGGCTTTACCCGACAAAGGCTATTATTATTCGGCAGAAAGCGGTGCAAAGAATTCGACTGGACTCTTTAGTCTGGTGACGATCAACAAGGAGGAAAATCCTGTAAAATCGCTTCTGTTTCAACAGAAAGCCATGATGGAGGGAGAGATTTACAAGGAAGCCGGAATCCTGTTTACAGCCATCGAAAGTGGCAGATTCGGCAGTATGGATGGTTGTATGGTTAAATATGAATCTGTGGTTAAAGGAATCAAGGTCATAGGAATGATATACTGTTTCAACTGCTCTGAAAAAACCTACCTGCTGTTTTTGCAGACTGGTTATGACGACCAGAAAGAGAATTCGAAGGTTTTTAAGATGATAGAACTAACATTTGCCTGCAGATAAAAAAAAGGCCCTCGGATTTCCGAGGGCCTTTTTTCTAATAGATCGG
>CAINVV010000093.1 GCA_903854235.1 uncultured Bacteroidia bacterium
CGGAATCCTTGATAAAGCCTTTTGGGCAAAGCAACATAATCTTGATGCCGTCAAAATTTCGGCGCCCACGGTTTTCAGAAAAGTCAGGTTCTGTCCAGCTACTTATAATGTTGTCGTACCTGTCCACCAAAATAATATCGCAAGGGTAACCCTGGTAGTAATCGACTCCATACATAGAGTTGGGTTCTTCAAATTCAAATCCCAATGGTTCGGGTTCTGGATGCTTCTTCCTCATTTCCATTTGGTGGATCATGTTTTCATAGGTCATTGCCTGTACCGCATGCGAAAACCAGACGATTTCATTGTAATTCTCAATTACCAGGGTAACCCCGGAACTGTAGGGAACGCGTTTTTTTTTCATGTTTGATTTTTTTAAAAAGTTAAACCAAACACCAGGAAGAAAGACAAAAGGATTGCTCATTTATTTTTGACGAATGTCCTCATCTTCTGACCACCGTGGAGTGTTGTCTCTCGGTTGGTACCCATCGAAGGGTTCTTGATGTTGCTGCAAAGATAGCTACAAATAATGAATTAATATCCAGCGGGACAATCATTTTGATTATTTTCAAGGATTAACTAATTTTATTTTGCACTGAAAGCCAATAATAGGTATCTCGATAAGTACTTCGCTCCCCCTCGTTTGAGCGCAGCGGTAACGAGGGGTTGATCTCCCATCGTCTGAGACGATTTGTTGAATATTAAAATCCCAACTGGTGCGGATAACGTTTGAAATTCATCAGCGATAAAAATCCCCTTCGTGAAACCTTTGTGCCTTCGTGGTGGCAGGAAAGACAGGCCACTAAGACACGAAGGGCACACAAAGAACAGCCATCCTCCTTTTCCTAAAAAGATCGGTCAGGTCAAAAAAAAAGACACCCGCACATTCTCCGTGCAAGTGTCTCTAAATTTTCAATTAGGTAAAGCGGGCGTTAAGCCGAAAACAGGTTTCGGTTACCCGGTGAAACGTTCCGATCAGATGTTGCTGATCACGGCGGTTTCGCCCTTTACCTTTACCTCAACAATGATCTTCTTGCCTTCGCCGTTGAGTTCTACCAGGTAGGACTCTTCCTTCAGCTTCGTGCCGTACACCAGCTTGGAGATGGCGTTGGCCTCATTGCGGTCGAAAAAGATCACAGATCCGACCGTATAGGCCTTGTACTGACTCTTCAGACCGGCCACCGCCTGGGCGGGCATTCCGGCAGCGATGCCTTCCGAACCGGTTCCAACCAGTTTCGAATCCTTGTTGTAATAGGCCATCCTCTTTTCGCCATCCTTCACGAAGGTGACCTTGTCGAGAGTTCCTGATTTTTCCCAAACGGCGCTGGATGAGTTGCCAAACTCCTGGTTGAACCTGCCCTGGGTGCGTGCACTCACGCGGCCGGCTTCGACCAAATTATAGTTCTTCACTGCAGACTTGCTCACACTGGTTGCTACGCCGTTGTTGGTAGCACTGTTGGCATTCATTTGCGTCATTCCCAAAACCATTGTAAGGGCGACAGATGCCATTCTTAACTTCTTCATTTTTCTAAAATTGATAAATACTTGATGTTTATATACACTACTTTAGACGCACACTTGCCCCTTCCGTTACTCCTTCCCAAGGACTTAACATTCCCCGTCCAAAACTCTTAATCTTAAGTTAACAGTACATTTCCCATCTGTTTCAATTTCCAAAACAGAGCTGCATCGTCAGGGAATTGTGCTTATTTAGAAGCCTTCTATTTAGAAGAGGTAATTCCTACTTCATCCTCCTATAAGGTTGTTTTTCAGTTAATTGAAAATTATTCAGTAAAAT
This sequence comes from uncultured Bacteroidia bacterium, assembly GCA_903854235.1. Classification (GTDB taxonomy): domain Bacteria; phylum Bacteroidota; class Bacteroidia; order Bacteroidales; family Prolixibacteraceae; genus CAINVV01. The sequence continues at coordinate 1,796 of CAINVV010000093.1, forward strand.
TGCCTTTCCAATTTACGGGAACAATCGAATGTCTCCCTGCGCAACCTGATTCGAAGGAAAATATCGACCTCCGACAACCGTTATCTGAATAAAACATAGGTCAGTTAGCAAAATGAAATGGTTATTATTTTATCAATTACTTAACATTGGAAAGGATAATTTCACGCTCCAAAATGGCAAAAAACAGCAGGAATAGCCATCCAAAAAGAACATTTTTACCTTATGTTGTGACCCCTTCCGGGGAGGTATGGTGATATCTTCACCTTGCAGGTAATGATCCTGACTCCGATAGCGTTTTTACACAGAGATCACAGAGGTATAAATCGCCGGAGAATAATCTGCTGGTACGGATTTTCAATCCGCGCCAACGAGAAGCGTATAAATCACTTGTGATTTATACCTCTGTGACCTCCTTTCTTTAGCTGTCCTCTGTGAAACTCTGTGATTTATCTTCTTTTACTATCCTCTGTGAAACTCTGTGATACATCATTTCTTATTAGATGCGAATCTCCCTGCAAACTTCTATTTTTTAGCTGGCACGGATTTGCAAGGAAGGGTATTCGTAAGAGGATCTGTACCCCAATATTTGCTTTGTTTGATCATATCCTGCTTTTTACAAATATCATTTATTGTGCTTGCCCGTCAGGGCATCAAGGTCAATAGAAATCGAATCAATAGCGATCAATATTCCCCGTTAGGGGATAAACATCAATCACAGGGAATAGAAAAAAGCAAATTATTAATTGCAGGAATGGTTTATCCCCATCCGGGGAAAGGGATCTTTTACCAAGGATACTTCTATTGACATTTATGCCCTAAAGGGCAAAAATTGATTTTGGTAAATGATCAGCGAATAATATCTTCAACTTGCGGCAATTTTGTAGACTCCGAAGGAGTGGTTTACACAGAGGTATAAATCGCCGGAGAATTATCTGCTGGTGCGGATTTGCAATCCTTGAAAGAGGACATCAGCATTAAAGTCACCAAAATTGACAGCTAATTTTGATTTTTAAGGCTCCGATACGATCCCTTATAACCATGAGAAGCACATAAATCACTCGTGATTTATACCTCTGTGACCTCCTTTCTTTAGCTGTCC
>CAINVV010000094.1 GCA_903854235.1 uncultured Bacteroidia bacterium
TCTAGAGCTAAAAGAGGTCTTGTCTGAACAGTTTGAAGCGATGGCTTCCGAAGAGAAAGGACAACGAGGAAACCTTGACCAATTGTTGTATAAGATTCACTACGAGATAAATACAAATCTTTCAGTTGACAAGGGTAGTTCTATTCAGCAACTTTCCAGATGGACTCTTCGAATAGCTGCCGTCTTGATGCTACCACTTTTCTTGCTGATTGGAATAGAATCGTACAAACAAATTTACTTGAAAAAGGAGACTTGGGTCGAAATAAAAGCACCTGCGTGGACACGCGCACAATTTAGTTTACCAGACGGCACAAAAGGTTGGCTGAATAGTAGTTCGAGCATTAAGTACAAAGGTGATTTTTATGAGCATAGGCAATTGGAGTTAAAGGGCGAAGCCTACTTTGATGTTTTTAAGGACAAAGACAGGCCATTTCTTGTTGATGCAAAGAATATTAGTGTCAGGGTTTTAGGGACGCGGTTTAACATTGCATCCTATGAGAATGAGAAAAGCGTAGAAATTGTTCTTGAAGAAGGTAAAATTGAATTGAAAGGGAAAAGTGGTGAAGATAAATATACATTGAAACCCAATGATCTGGTCATTTATGATAAGGAACACAAAAGTTTTTCGCGCGAAGTGGTGCAGCCCCAAAAATACATTGCTTGGACTGACGGGAAGCTCGTTTTCCGAAATGATCCCCTGGATGTAATTGTCAGAAGACTGGAAAGATGGTACAATATTGAAATTGAAACCAAGGGGAATCTGAATGAAAACCTGCGACTTCGGGCAACTTTTATCGATGAGGACATTGAAGAGGTGCTAAGCCTGTTAAAAAGAAGTTTACCGATAACATATACCATTGAAAACAGGCTACTCAAACCTGATGAGACCTATGCCAAGAAGAAGGTTGTTGTTACCTGTAAAAATAGATGAATACGATATTAACTAAAACACAATTGCCTATGGTTTAATTACTTAAAAGCAAAAACAGGAAAGCGTTGGCGCGCTCTCCTGTCCGTTATGCTAATCCATCATTTAAAAAACAATAGACTAATTTAAAACATTCAAATTTATGAAAAAAAATGATTTGTGGGTGCACAACTCCCCAACTCTTTATAAACTAATCATGGAACTTAAAATTGTATTCCTGTTTATTTTGGTTAGTATTTCAAATATTTACGCTTCCCCCACCTACTCCCAGATCACCCGGGTTTCGCTTAATAAAAACAATGCGACACTGGAGCAGGTAATGGATGAAATAGAGAAACAGAGTGAGTTTTATTTCATATTTAACCAAAAACAGATCGACGTCACCAGAATAGTAAATATCCATGCGGAGAAAAAAATAATTGCGGATGTTCTTCAGGAATTGTTTGAAGGAACGGATGTCAGTTATGCTGTTTTTGATAAAAAAATTCTGTTGACCACTGCAATTGTCGGAAACAACGTATTCCCGGCAAGTTCATCTGCTGATCCCAAACGTGTTACGGTCAAGGGCTCGATAACTGATCTTACCACTCACGAATCCATTCCCGGTGTTAATGTGGTGGTAAAAGGAACAACGACCGGAACGACCAGTGATGACAATGGCAATTTTACCATTGTATTGACAGGTGCGTCTACTGTCATTCAATTCTCTTTTATTGGATACATCACCCAGGAAATTACCTCCAAAGGTGAAACATCCTTAAAGGTGGCATTGAAAAGTAATGATGCCCAACTGAATGAAGTGGTAGTTGTAGGCTATGGTATCCAAACAAAAAGGGAGGTTTCAGGTTCTATTTCCAGCATTTCCGGATCACAAATGAAAGAGCTCGCAAGCACAAGCTTCGAAAATGCCATTCAGGGTAAAGTCGCAGGGGTTGAAATTTCAGTTCCGTCAGGAGAACCAGGCGCTGCTCCTACCATCAGAATCAGGGGAACCAGTTCCATATCCGCCGGGAATGATCCCTTGTATGTCATCGATGGATTGCCAATATCGAACAATACCGATTTGCAACAGAATATTGCACAAAGAACAGATGCCTACGCTGTTCCAAAGATGAACCCGTTTTCCACTATTAATCCCAGCGATATTCAGTCTATTGAAGTACTGAAGGATGCGTCAGCTGCAGGCATCTATGGTTCTCGTGGGTCAAATGGAGTAATCATGGTGACTACGAAAAAGGGGAATAAAAATGGAGGAAGCAAAATATCCTTCAATGCCTACACTGGACTGGAACAGGCAACGCACCTGCCACAATTGATGAATGCCGCGCAAGTGATTCAATATACCAAAGATTCACGTAACAACAATTACTTGCAGACAAGTGACCCCACCAATCCAGCCAGTAAAACATTCAATCCCTCTTACAATCCAAATACCAACGCAGGGCGTCCAAACCCAGATCCTCTTTACTTTCTTATACCAGAAAAATATGTAACCTGGGATGGAACGGACACAAAATGGCTTGACCTTGTTTTGAGAACAGCCCGGGTTTCCAATTACAATGTTTCCATCAGCGGTGGCAAGGATAACCTTACCTACTATACTTCGGGCGGTTATTACAGCGAAGATGGAACGATCAGAGGCTCAAAGTACGAGCGCTATACCTTCAGAACCACCATTATTGATGATGTATCCAAAAAATTGCAGATTGGATCAAGCGTTAACATCGCTTTTACGAACAACCAAAGGTTACCTGCCAATGGACCCTATGCCGCAAATCCTCCCGGAATCATCTATGCCGCTCTGGTCAATTCTCCGGTTGTGAAGCCTTACAATTCGGATGGAACAATCAATCAACTCGATGGTCAGTCGTTTCTGGGTGGGGCAACCACAACCGCTGACAATCCATTGGCCATCATTCAGGCAGTTAAAGAGAACATCAAGAACTACAGACTGTTTGGGAATGCCTATGCCAAATACGAGATTCTTGACAACTTATCCTTTAAATCCTATCTGGGAGTCGACCTGGACAATTACCAACAATCCTATTACAAGGGGGTTACCTTACTCTACAGGGGTGCCACCAAGCCAGATCCTTATGCACAGACGAGTTCCTCTCAAGGTATCAACTGGTTGTGGGAGAACACACTGGATTACAACCTGAAAATTGGTAAAGATCAGACACTTGCTGTTCTGGTTGGCTATACTGCACAGAAACAGAGCAATGAACTCAAGGTTATTCAGGCCAATAGTTTTCCGGATGACAAGATCCAAACCATTGGTGGTGGTATTGTCATTGGAGGAACGAACGTGAAGGAGCAGTGGTCCTTGGTCTCGTCCATCGCAAGGGTGAATTATGCCTATAAAGAAAAATACTTACTCACGGCAACGATGCGTTCTGACAGATCTTCGCGTTTTGGCGCAGGCCATCAAACGGGAACATTTCCTTCTGCATCCCTGGGTTGGCGGATTAGCGATGAGCAATTTATGAAAAAATTCAGCACTATCAACGAATTGAAATTGAGAACCAGCTACGGTTTGACCGGCAATTTCCAGATTCCCAATTACGGGTCTATCGGATTGCTAAGTGGTACAAATTATGTTATGAGTAATACCATCGTGAATGGGATTAGCCCCTCCACGTTAAGCAATAACCTACTCAGTTGGGAATCAAAAAAACAATTTGACATCGGGATAGATTATGGATTCCTTAAAGACAGGATCTATGGTTCATTTGATTACTACCGGAGTGTTACCTCAGACCTGTTACTTAACGTGACAGTTCCTTCCTCTTCTGGATTCTCAACTGCCCTTACCAACATTGGCCAAGTTGAAAACAAGGGATATGAATTCGTGGTCTCAACCAAGAATATCCTTAAGAGAAACTTCCAGTGGACCACAGACTTCAATATCAGTTCCAATAAAAACAAAGTACTGAAACTTGGCCCTACAGGTGATCCTATCCTTAGTGTCGGAAGTGCAGGTGACATCAGACACATCACGAGAATAGGCGATCCGATCGGTAGCTATTACGGTTATCAGGTTGTGGGCGTTTACCAGACCATGGCACAAATTCAGGCTGCCCCGGTTGATATGCTGGTTGGTACCGGCGTAAATGGGGGTGCCCGGCCTGGGGATCTCCAATTTAAGGATGTGAATGGCGACGGTAAAATTACCACGGCAGACAGAACTGTTATTGGCAAATACATGCCGGATTTCACGTACGGCCTTACCAACAGGTTCAAATACAAAAATTTTGATTTGACCTTATTCTTCCAGGGAGTTCAAGGTCGTCAGATTTTGAATTTAACAACGCGACATTTGCTCAACGGGGAAGCCAATTTTAACTCCTATGCAGAGTACAACAACCGTTGGATATCTGCCAGCCAACCCGGGAATGGGGTTATTCCACGTGCCGACCGAAACTCCTCTTTGCATGGGAACAACATGAGACCCTCTTCATTTCAAATCGAAGATGGATCCTATTTCCGTCTCAGAAATGCCACGCTGGGTTACGATGTCGCCTTACCCAAAAGCTCGCAGAAGTTAAGAATCTATATATCGGGTAATAACCTGTTCATACTGACAAAATATTTAGGATTCAACCCTGAAGTTCAACAACAGTCAACCACCAGCATCACCCCTGGTGAGGATTATGGTGCTTATCCCATTTCAAGTACCTACACGATTGGTTTTAACTTCACATTTTAATGCTATTTAAAACGAACGAATCATGAAAAAGATATTTTTATACAGTGCAATTTCCATCTTACTGCTTTCCTGCAGCAAAGATTTTACAAATCTGGCGCCCATTTCCCAACGCAGTGTTTCGACCTCCTACCAGACGCTGGCAGATTTTACAGTAGCCGTGAATGGGGCTTACGATGGACTCCAGCTGAATGGAACGTATGGTCGTATCTATTTGTTAATGAATGAAATGAGATCCGACAATATGAGTAATGGGGCAGGAGCCTCTGGTCTTTCTGCCTCACTGGAGGATATTGACAAGTTCAGGGAGATTACAACCGCCACTGAAATTTCCAATTGCTGGGCAGATTCCTACAAGGGGATTGCTCGATGCAACATCATTCTAGGAACCATCGATGCTTCCAGTATTGATGCCGCTATCAAAAATCAGTTCAAGGGGGAATCCCTCTTTATCAGATCCTTGCTTTACTACAATCTGGCAGTGCTCTTTGGGAACATTCCGTTGCAATTGACCGACATAGCCTCACCATCTTCCATGACAGTGAATCAGGTGCCGGCCACAGAAATTTACAAGCAGATTATTGCGGATTTAGTAAAAGCTGAAACATTACTGCCTGCCTCCTATTCAGGCGCAAACATCGGGCGGGTGACCAGCGGTGCCGTGGATGCCTTGCTTGGTAAAATCTGTCTGACTTCCGGAGACAAGAGCAATGCTGCTACCTATCTTAAAAAAGTGGTCAGTTCCCAGAAATATGCCTTGGTAAGTGACTATTCAAAATTGTGGGGTGTTGCGAACGAAAATGGCGTTGAATCTATTTTTGAGGTTCAATTTAAAACAGGTGGCCAAGGTGAAGGAAGTGGATACCTTGAATACTTTGCTTCTATACTTGGGAGATCTGGTGGAGTCGGTGGTGGAAATTCAAATATGGATATCACCGCCGACATGCGTACAGCTTACCCTACCGGGGATCTGCGCTACTCCAAGTCGCTTTATAAAAACAGTATTTTACCGGACACCTCCTACGTCAAGAAATACCTGGGAATTCAGTCTACCGCTTTCGACGGAGACAACAACTGGGTGGTTCTAAGGTATGCGGATGTGCTTTTGATGCTGGCTGAAGCACTTGGCGAGGGTGCTGAGTCCTACACCTATATCAATGCTGTTCGTGCCAGGGCTGGTCTTCCGGCGATTGATTCATCCAGCCCCGGAGCATTTGCTACAAAACTTTTGGCAGAACGCCGTGTTGAGTTTGCCTTTGAGAACCAACGGTGGCAGGATCTCCTAAGGTTTGGGGTAGCAAAAACGGTGATGGCCCAGCACCTTGGCATAGCGGAAGGGACTGTCAGGTTACTCTACCCAATTCCTCAGAAGGAAATAGATGTCTCCAGCGGTAAAATTGTTCAAAATCCTGGATTTTGATTCTGAAGCTTAGACGCTAAATATGCACACATTGTAAATGATTAGTCACAGAATAGCCTTCCGTCAACTGGCGGATGGCTATTCCACACGGCCATTAAAAAACAAATTTTATACACATGAAAAGTATTATAACAGGTTTTCTTATACTATTTTTTGGCTTTGCCGTTTCAACGAATGCCCAGGAGAAGAAGGATCCCAGGATAAGGGTAATTGCCATTTTTGCCCATCCCGATGACGGGGATGCAAAAATGGGTGGTACTGCATCACTACTGGCCAAGATGGGTGTGGCAGTTAAGTTTGTTTCCCTCACCAATGGGGATGCAGGTCATTACAAGGAGGGCGGGGGAGCCCTTGCCAAGAGAAGACGCGCCGAAGCTCAACGGGCGGCCTTGAAGTATGGCATAGAAGAGTACACCGTTTTGGACAACCACGATGGAGAACTGCAACCTGACCTGAGTGTCCGATTGCAGGTAATCCGTGAGATACGCAAATGGAATGCCGACGTTGTGATAGGTATGCGCTCAAACGACTATCATCCTGATCACCGAAATTCAGGAAAGCTGGTCGAAGATGCTTCCTATATGGTGGCCGTTCCCAATGTGGCGGATGATGTTCCTGCCTTGAAAAAGAACCCGCTATTTTTATACATGCAGGATCACTTTAAAAAGCCAAATCCAATGAGCCACGATATCGTTGTTGGGATTGATGAGGTAATCAACCAGAAACTTGATGGTCTTTATGAGCATACCTCACAGATGTTCGAATGGTTACCATGGATCAACAATGGTGGTGAGGTTGATCAAAGCGTACCAACTGATCCGGCCGAAAGAAAGGCATGGTTAAAGAAAAGCTGGATTGACAGAAGCGTCATCTCGGATGCGCAAAGAGCCGGTTTGGAAAAATGGTATGGCAAAGAAAAGGCCGCAGCCTTCAAGTATGCTGAATCATTTGAAATCACGGAATATGGAAGTCAGCCCTCTGAGGCCGAAATCAGGAGGTTATTCCCGATGCTTAAAAAATAGGAATACGCTGATTTGATCGTTCTCCATTTATTAATTGATTTTACCCTGTTCCTGGTTGAAAAGCCAGGAACAGGATAGATTCTTAGTGAACCAGTGAAAAATAACGTCATGAAAATATTCATCAAAGAGATCTTACTTTTTGTTGTGGCAATTCTGTTTGCGGGAAGTAGTTTGGCTTCCGGCGTATCCTCCTCAGAAAAGCTGCCACTTGTTATAGAGAAAAATATTCCCGGGGCGCCACAGTTGCTAGGTATACCTTTTGCAAAAGATAAATTGGTTGCTTCCGACAAGATCCGTGTCCTGAATGAAGTGGGAGTTGAAATCCCTTCGCAAATTACCATTGTATCTACCTGGGCCCCTGCTTCCGAAAGTATCAAATGGATTTGGGTGTTTTTCTTTTCAGAGTCGACGAACAATTACACCCTGGAATTTGGTAAAGATGTGGTTAGAAGTGAGTTCGCAGGTGACAGGGTCATTGTGGAAAACAACCAGCGCCCCTATGGTAGGGTGAAAGTGAACACGGGTCCACTCCAGTTTGTCATCAACAGGTTGGGAGGGGGCTTTTTGGACAAGGTTGAGCTGGATACTGAGCGGAATGGTTTTGGGAAGGAGGACCTGATCGGGGAATCGAGTAAAACCAGGGGTAGTTTTCTAGACATCCTGGACCAGGCAGGGATTGATTCTTCCAGGGTAAAAATTACACATACCGTTCTGGAAAAAGGTTCTGGTCCGTTGCATGCCATTGTCAGAATTGAAGGAGATTACCTCTATAACCGGAAAGACAACAATTCTTCCCCTTTTGTGCTGCGCATTCACGCGTATGCCGGGAAATCCTACATCCGGGTTTTGCACACCATCATTTACACCGGTGATCCTGACATGCATAAAAAGAGGGATGGAGAATATTCTTCCATCGCCACCCAAAACAAGAAGATTGTGAATGAAACA
>CAINVV010000095.1 GCA_903854235.1 uncultured Bacteroidia bacterium
ATACTGGTAACTATCGTTTTGATGTTTTTCATGGGTTTTACCAATGCCTTCTTTGTTGGACTATCCGTTCCCTTGTCGATGGCCATTGCCTACCTGATAATTCCAAACATCGGATTTACGATGAACATGATTGTGATGTTCGCCTTTATCTTTGCACTTGGGATTGTGGTGGATGATGCCATCGTGGTGATAGAAAATACCCACCGAATGCACAAAACGCATCCCGACATACGCGTGGCTGCGAAATTGGCTGCAGGGGAGGTATTCCTGCCGATCTTGTCCGGGACACTTACCACCTTAGCCCCCTTCTTCCCGTTGGCATTCTGGCCGGGAATCGTGGGCCAATTTATGCATTACCTGCCAGTCACCCTGATAATTACCCTTTTTGCATCGCTGTTCGTTGCGTATATTTTCAACCCGGTTTTTGCAGTGTCTTTCATGCAACACGAATTCGATTCTGATGAAAAAGCAGAATGGAAGACGACAAAAAAAATTCTGCTGGGACTCTTTGGTCTGGCGATTGTTCTCTATGCAACCAAGTCATTTGGGATGGGAAATTTTATCGTATTCAGCATATTAATGGTTTTTCTCTACCATTATGTCCTGCAATTCTGGATCAAATCATTCCAGGAAAACTTATGGCCCAAATTTATGGTCGCCTATGAAAAGCAACTACGATGGATGCTGTATGGATTTCGTCCGGTTTGGATGCTGGGAGCAATGATCGCCCTGTTTATTTTCACAATCATGCTCACCGCTGTAGTCAAACCAACGGTATTGTTCTTCCCCAACGGTGATCCTGCCAGTGTGATGGTTTATGTCAAGATGCCCGGAGGTACGGACCAAAGTGTAACAGATAGTGTAACCCGCATTGCGGAACGCAGGGTTTACAAGGCAATTGGCTTGCACAATCCGGATGTGGAGTCCGTAATTTCCAACATCACCATCGGTGCGGAGGAAGAGGGATTTAACAGTGCCGGCAAGCCTTTTAACAAGGGCAAGATATCCATCAATTTTGTGGAGAGCAAGTTCCGGACCACCGGCATTACCACTACAAAATACATGGAAATGATCCGCGAATCCATCGCAGACATCCCGGGAGCCGAAATCACGGTAGGTAAAACCAAGATGGGACCTCCTACCGGACAGCCCATCAACATCGAAGTGACCAGCGAAAATATGAACGATCTGATTTCAGATGCCTACAGATTTCGCAGTTACCTGGACTCACTCAATATTCCGGGAGTTGAAGAGTTGAAAACCGATTTTGAAATCAACTCCCCCGAGATCATGATTGACATCGACCGTGACAGGGCTCAGAGGGTTGGTTTATCAACCGGACAGATCGGACTTGAACTCCGTACAGCCTTGTTCGGCAAGGAAGTATCTAAGTTCAAACAGGATGAAGACGAATTTCCTATCACGGTTCGATACTCCAAGATAACCCGCGACAACATCAATTCACTGATCAACCTGGTGATCACCTACCGGGATATGAATTCTGGCCAGATAAGGACGATACCGCTTTCCACGGTAGCGAAGATTCACTATTCAAGTTCCTATGCAGGAATCAAAAGGCTGGATCAGAAACGAGTCATCACGGTATACTCCAATGTATTAACTGGTTATTCACCAAACGACATCGTACCTAAAATCGAGAAACTGGCTAAGGATTTTCCAGTTCATACAGGGACCAATATCAAGCTGACAGGTGAACAGGAGAAGCAAGACGAAACCTCAGCCTTCCTTTTGAAAGCGATGATCATAGCCCTGGGATTGATCTTCTTCATCCTGATTACCCAATTTGGTTCCATCAGTAAGACCATCATCATCCTTAGCGAAGTCATCTTCAGTATTGTCGGTGTATTATTGGGCGTAATTTTCTTCCACATGGACCTGGTGATCATGATGACAGGTTTGGGCGTCGTTGCACTCGGAGGAATTGTGGTTAGGAACGGTATTTTGATCGTAGAGTTTTGCGATGAGATGAAAAAACGTGGAATGAAGACCAGGGATGCCATCGTGGAGGCCGGTAAAACCAGGATCACCCCGGTTGTCCTGACCGCCTCTGCAACAATTTTGGGTTTGGTCCCGCTGGCAGTAGGAATGAATATCAATTTCGAAAGCCTCTTCACCTCTTTCAACCCACATATCTATTTTGGGGGCGATAACGTTGCTTTCTGGGGACCGCTCTCCTGGACGATCATCTTTGGATTGAGTTTTGCGACCTTCCTGACGCTGATGTTTGTGCCGGCCTTGTACTACCTGGATTACATCATCCGGATCAGAAACCGCAGAAGGATAAACCTTCGCAAAATCAAATCGGCCAATATTTGATCCGCTGAAAAATATTTTTTAAAAGAGGGTTTCCAGTCGGGAAACCCTCTTTTTTGTCTTTAATCTCCTATATTTAACTAACAAATTTAGTCTCAATTAATACGCCTCAAAATGAAGCCAACACTACCAATACTAGCTGCGATCCTTTTTTTCCAGCTTAATTTAAACGGACAATTGGTCCGATCTGACAATGACAATTCGTTGACGGTGAAGGGAACCGCCATTCTTAAACAAACACCGGAAATATTGGCAGTTCGCATCACGATTCAATCCCATGCAGAAAAATACAGAGCCTGTCAGGAAAAATTAGTGAAATCTATCGACTTTACGCGCAGCCTTTTAATCAAATATGGTCTGGAAGAGGCATCCATTCACGCCAATGATATGAATGTAGGTGAAAGAAGGGATTATCTTCCGAATGGAAGTTCAAAATTGAGTTTCGAGGGAAATGCGGTCCTCACCATAGAAAACAATTATACAACCGCCTATGCCCAAAAATTACTCTCTGTGCTGCAAAATGATTCTGTTTCCTTCAACTACAATCTTGATTTTACCTTGTCAGAAAACCAGAAAAGTACTTTGCGCCGGAAAGCCATAGAGGCGTCAATGGCTGATGCCAGGGAAAAGGCCGAGGCAATTGCCAGGGCTGCCGGAGTGAAGCTTTGGAAGATAAACAGCATCACCTATTCCGATGACGAAACAGGCCGCGGATTGGATTCGGATCTGGTCAGGGAAAACTCACTATTTTCAGGAAATGCCGTGATGTTCAAATCTTCAGGTCAGGTACCAGAAATCAATTTTAATCCGAAGGAAATTGGAATTAAAAAGACCATCTCCGTAGAATGGTCGATGGAAGAGAAAAAGCAATCCGACATTAAAACCTTTTAATCAAACTGAAATAGATCTGGTGATAGGTACTCAGCTTTTCAAAGGTCCCCTCGTAGTTGACTGAAAGGGAAAATTTACGGGTAAATTGCATGGACAAATCGGTCGAAAAGATATGTTCCAGCAGTTTTTCTGAGGAGGTAAGGTAGGTATAATCGACATATCGGTAATTTACTCCAGCATTCAGTTTGCCCTTAAGAAGGCTCTTGTCCAATCTTAGTCCATAAATAAACCCGCTTACATAACTTGTCTGGAGTTCATTGACGGTTAGAGAGGCGGACATTTGCCAGATAGGCAATTGCGTGTAGGTAAAAAATCCATTGAAATTTTTTGTAGGCTTGGCGTCTCCGGCGCGATCCCAATAACCTGAGGAGAGACCCATACTCATAAGCGGAAGAGGCCGATAGTTAATTCTGAACTGAACCCCCTGGCGGGTAGCATCTGCCAACATCAAATCCACATAATTTTTATAGGATTCGAAATAAATGACATTCTTTCGGTTGTCGTAAGAGGTTGACAAAGAAAGTTTTCTGGATATTCTGTAATTGAGCATCAGGTAGAGGCTTGTTAGACTCAGTTCATTTGCGGAAAGACCATTCACTACTTTATACAGATCGAATTCGGAAGAAAAAAACAGATTCATGTTTTTAAGCAATGAGTTGTCGTGCTGAAAATAGAGATACCTTCGATCAGTTTTCCCTGCGTTGGTCTGATTGAAGCCGGCGAAAGTGGTTTGC
>CAINVV010000096.1 GCA_903854235.1 uncultured Bacteroidia bacterium
AAAGGCTCACCAACCTTGATCTGCTCAGTTCCCCGAAAATAAAAATCAGGATTCTCAACCACTGGGATAACCTGAATGGCTCGATCGAAAGAGGCTATGCAGGTCAGTCACTCTGGAAATGGGAGGATCTTCCCGGCAAAATTGACCCTCGCTATGCGGATTATGCCAGGGCGAATGCTTCCATTGGCATTAACTCAACCGTACTGAACAATGTCAATGCAAATCCGGCAATGCTTACTCCGGAATACCTGAAAAAAGTAGCGGTATTGGCCAACATCTTCAAACCTTACGGACTGAAAGTTTTTCTGTCGGTTAAATTTAGCTCTCCGGTAAATATTGGTGGATTAAAAACCGCTGACCCCCTGGATCCGTCCGTTCAGGAATGGTGGAAAAAGAAGGTTGAGGAGGTCTATTCCATCGTCCCTGATTTCGGTGGATTCCTGGTAAAGGCCAATTCGGAGGGACAACCCGGACCACAAAACTACAACCGGACGCACGCCGATGGAGCCAATATACTGGCCGATGCCTTGAAGCCGTTTGGCGGAATCGTGATGTGGCGTGCCTTTGTGTACGACAACAACGTTCCCGACGATCGGGCCAAACAGGCGGTGAATGAGTTCAAACCACTCGACGGACAGTTTCGCGACAACGTGCTGATCCAGGTAAAAAACGGCGCCATCGACTTTCAGCCCCGAGAACCCTTCCATCCGCTTTTTGGTAACATGCCAAAGACCCCTTTGATGATGGAGTTCCAAATCACACAGGAATACCTGGGTCAGTCGACTGACCTTTGCTACCTGGCTCCCCTTTTCAAGGAGTGCCTCCAATCAGATACTTATGCCAAAGGGGAAGGATCCACGGTTTTGAAAGTGATTGACGGGTCGCTTGAAAACCATCGCTTAACAGGAATGTCGGGAGTGGCCAATACAGGCAACGACCGCAACTGGACCGGGCATCTGTTTGGTCAATCCAACTGGTACGCATTCGGTCGCCTTGCCTGGGATCCTACCCTCTCTGCGGAAACCATTGCAACAGAATGGATCAAACAGACCTTTACGGACAATCCTGCTGTCGTTTCAACCATCCGGAAAATTATGATGGACTCCCGTGAAAACTCCGTGAATTACATGACTCCACTTGGATTGCACCACATCATGGGGAACGGCCACCATTTTGGTCCGGGTCCCTGGGTAAGCCGCGGTCGTGCCGACTGGACCGCCATATACTACCACAAGGCGGATAGCGCAGGAATAGGGTTCGACAGATCTCCGACAGGAAGCAATGCCACCGGACAATATTTCAAACCCGCTGCAGACAAATTTGCCAATCTCGCTACCTGTCCCGAGGAGCTTTTGTTGTGGTTTCACCACGTTCCCTGGAATTACAAAATGCGATCGGGGAAAACGCTTTGGGACGAAATGGCGATCCATTATGCCACGGGAGTAGCCGGAGTTGAAAAGATGGTTAAGGCCTGGCAAGACCTGAAGGGGAAAATTGACGAAGAAGAGTTCAAACAAGTAACGGATAAAATGGCAAAACAGGAGCAACTGGCCACATGGTGGCGAAACTCCTGCTTGCTGTATTTCCAGCAATATTCAAAAATGCCCTTCCCGAAAGGGGTAGAAAAGCCGGTCGAATCGCTGGAAAATTGCATAAAATTCGATTTTAAGGGACTAAAATAACACGACAAACCTCTGGAGGTAAGTGAACTTTAACCAGCTTTGAGGAAATGATTTTGACTTCATTCCGGACTACAATTGTTCCATTTTAGCTTTGAATCTAAAAATACCATTCAATGGGAAAATACTTACTGACACTTGTTTACGCCACCCTTGTACTTTCTCTTTATGGCCAATCAACATGGAATGAATGGCCGGTATTGAAACACTACGATCAGGAGCACCTTCTTAACATCGCACTGCCTTTGGGAGGAATCGGTACGGGAACCGTTTCGCTTGGCGGTAGGGGTGAACTGCGCGATTGGGAGATCATGAATAAACCCGCCATCGGTTTCAGCACCGTCACCAAGGGTAACAACGCACCATTCTTCTCAATTTATGTAAAGCCGGATGGCGAAAAGGCAATCACCCGTGCCCTTATTGGCCCTGTGCACCCGACAGAATACCTGCATGAGGAAGGACGCCCCGTGAACCAGCACGGATTTCCAAGATTTGCCGATGCCACTTTTGATGCCGCCTACCCTGTAGGGATCGTTCATCTATCCGACAAGACCATGCCCGTATCGGTGAAGATCATTGGCTTCAATCCTTTTGTACCTGGAGATGCGGATGCGAGTGGATTGCCCGTTGCCATTCTTACCTATGAAGTAACCAACCTCACGGAGAAGCTGCTTACTGTCTCAGTATGCGGTACGATGCGAAACTTTGTCGGTGCGGATGGGAGTAAAATGAAACGAGACTGGAAGGGGGATTATATTCCTTACGGGGAAAAAAATAACATGAATGTATTCAGGAGCGTGAAGGGTCTGAGCGGGATTTACATGTATTCGGATAGTATCGCGAAAACGGATGCAGCCTTTGGCTCGATGGCCCTGTCCACTTCAGAAAGCTCTGGCATCAGTTATCGCAGGTCGTCCGAACCCAATAACTGGGAGCGATCCACCCTGGATTTCTGGGATGATTTCTCTGCAGACGGGGAATTAACAGATAAAACAGTGCTTCACGACAACAACCCGATGGCCTCGCTGGCAATCAAGAAAACAATAGCTCCGAACAGTACACAATTATTCAGATTCTTCCTTACCTGGGATTTTCCAAACAGGTATGGCTGGTCCAAAGAGTCTGTGGGAAACTATTACAGTACCAACTACACAGATGCATGGGATGCGGCTGAAAAAATTGTGCCCAAAGTGCCTTTCCTGGAAGAAAAGACCAAACTTTTCCTAAATGCTTTCCTTTCCTCCACGCTGCCTGCCGAGGTGAAGGAAGCGGCATTGTTCAACCTGAGTACGCTAAGGTCACAAACCGTGTTCAGGATAAAGAGTGGTCATCTAATGGGCTGGGAGGGCGTTATGGACGAATTTGGCTCTTGCCAGGGATCCTGCACCCACGTTTGGAATTACGAAATGGCTACCCCTTTTCTGTTTGGTGACCTTGCCAGAACCATGCGGGATGTGGAGTTTAATTATGCGCTCGACTCAACGGGACTGATGAGTTTCCGGGCAGGTTTACCCCTGTCAAAAGCCAGTTCCTGGAAGGTCGCCGCAGCGGATGGACAGATGGGATGTATTCTCAAGATGTACAGGGAGTGGCAGCTGTCGGGAGACACTGATTTTCTGAGAAACAACTGGAACGGCATCAAGAAGGCACTGGCTTTCGCCTGGATAAAGGGAGGCTGGGATGGCAACCAGGATGGCGTGATGGAAGGTTGTCAGCACAATACGATGGATGTGGAATACTATGGGCCTAATCCACAAATGGAATTTTGGTACTTGGGAGCACTGCGTGCCGGACAGGAGATGGCAAAATTCATGCAGGACAAGGAATTTGAAAAAAAATGCACTAAGCTATTCCTCAACGGCAGTAGTTGGACGGATGAGAATCTGTTCAATGGAGAATACTATATTCAGAAAATCATGCCTCCCATCTCACCCAACGAGGTGGCTAAAGGACTAAAAGCAGGTATGGGCTCAAGCGATCTTTCCAATCCCGATTTTCAGTTGGGAGAAGGATGCCTGGTGGATCAGTTGGTTGGGCAGTACATGGCGCACATCTGTGGCCTGGGTTACCTGGCCAATGAAAAACACATCCAAACCACCCTCCGATCCATCATGAAGTATAACTACATTCAGGATTTCTCGCCGCTTTTCAACAACATGCGTTCCTATGTGATGGGAGATGAAAGCGGTCTGGTCATGGCCAGCTGGCCGAAAGGCAGGCTGAAAGTGCCTTTCCCCTATTTTTCCGAAGCCATGACTGGATTCGAATATACCGCAGCGGTAGGAATGATCTACGAAAATCAGACGGAAGAGGGGTTGAAATGCATCAAAAGCATCCGCGACCGTTTTGACGGACTCAAGCGAAATCCATTTGATGAACCCGAATGCGGTCACCACTATGCCCGGGCTATGGCCAGCTGGGCTGCCATCCTGGCCTTGTCAGATTTTCACTATTCGGGTGTGGAAAAAAGCATCTCCTTTACCTCCAAACCAGGAACCTACTTCTGGAGCAACAGCTCAGCCTGGGGACTATGCCATATCGCCCCCAACAAAGCCACCCTGGAGGTGCTGAAAGGCAGCCTGGACCTGAAGTGTTTTTCGTTAGCCGGCAATGAACCAAAAAAATTCAAATTGGTACATTTGGCGGAAGGGGAATCGAGAATATTTTGAGGCAAAAGCCCGTACAGAAAATCTCCTGCACGGGCTTTTGATTATATTTCCAACGACTTTGGAACAGGTTTAAACTTTCGACCATTGGGCCAAGTGAGTTCCCGATTCCAGTAAACGCCAACCTATTTTTTCAAAATCTTTGTGGTGACATTTTTAATGCTCGTTTCGATGCCTTCGAAGGGTTTACCGTTCCCTTGGTTGTCATCTTCAACGAAAAGGTATTTTGCGCCGGCAACCTCTTTGGCGGCCCAAATTTTCTTGAAGTCGATCACACCTTCGCCAACACTACAAATATCGTCCTTGATCACGGTGTAGAAAGGAGCTTGTTTGGTATGCATATCCTTGAAGTGAAGCAATTGGAACCTGCCAGGATATTTTTTGAACATGGCGACCGGATCCTGTCCTGCCTTCGTTGCCCAGAAAAGATCCAGCTCCATGGTGATCAGATCCTTGTCCATCTCAGGCATAAAGATATCATAGTAAGGAACCACGCCATTGACATTGGTAAACTCAAAATTGTGGTTGTGGTATCCGAACTGGATGCCAACACCTTTCATGATTTTACCAACCTTGTTCCAGTCGCCGATCATTTTTTTGTACTTTTCGATGGTACGGTCTTCGTCGTTGACCCAAGGCTGGATACAATATTTCACGCCAAGTGCTGCATGAGCATCGGCCATCAATTTGGCAGATTCCACGGTAATGCCCTTGGATTCAACTGCGGCATGGCTGCTTAGAGAAACCAACCCGAGATCGGTAATGATTTTTTTGAATTCGGCAGGAGAAAAGCCATAGAATTTACCATTGGAATAACCCGCCAGCTCCATATTTTTATAGCCCATATCGGATACCTTTTTTAAGGTCCCCTTTACATCGGCTGCCATGGCATCACGAATGCTATAAAGCTGCAGGCCAACGCCATAACTTTTACGGTCATTTCCAACAAGCGGCATACCAGTGACAGGATTGATCAACAACATCCCAAGAGATCCGGCAGCGGAAAGTTTTAAGAAGCTTCGTCTGTTTTGCATAAGTTTAATTGTTTAATATTTGTGTGTGATTTGCTCCGAAACGATAAAATTACTACTCTCATTTTAAGCACCAAACATACCGGGCAAAAATATTCGATTTAGTTGATAATAACTTTTGTGTGGTTCTGGAACGATGGCAAATAGACGTACGATGAAATGTTGATTTTTCATAGAATCCACCGGGGTTTTTAATATTAATCCTAGCTTTGGAATGAATTTCTACTATTAACCATTTTGTGCTCCTGCACGACATTCAATCATTGACAAAATGAAGTCATACTACTTAATTTTTAGCCTGTTTCTGTATGGTGGCATTGCTTTCGCCGGTCAGCTTCCGGATCAGAAATATTCCCTGGTCAAGGCCGAAAGCTATGTTCAATCCTGCAACTATTATTTATTGACCCTGTTCGAGAAGTTGCCGGAGATCAACAAACTTCTCTCGAACGATACCACGCTGTCAAAAATCGCAGGGGAAAAGAAATTCAATCTTGCTTCCTCCCTCAAGGTTTGTGGAAATAACATCGACTGCTACCTGGAAAAAGTCAAATTCAGCAAGGAGGAGATTCGGCTCATCGGAGAAAGACTCCTGCAACTTTATGGAACGCAAAAGGAGTTGAAGTCGATGGTTAAAAATCACTTGATCCCCTCCGGATGTTATGTGAACCTGGCCGCAACCGATGACGGTGAAATGTTGAAAAAGGCCTGGGAGCAGGATGCCCGGGCGGTGAATTTCGCCCTGGCTGTCTACGGTGATCGTAGCCGAAAACCCAATTATCCCAGCATAGATTCCATCAGTTTCAATGTTCGTTCCAAAGATTATCACTATGTGCTCTATGATTGCTCAAACATGGTTTTGGAGGATGTGAGGAAATCAAAACTGTTTTTTATGCCCACCATGGA
Organism: uncultured Bacteroidia bacterium; assembly: GCA_903854235.1. GTDB lineage: Bacteria > Bacteroidota > Bacteroidia > Bacteroidales > Prolixibacteraceae > CAINVV01. Next base: position 6,280 of record CAINVV010000096.1, read on the forward strand.
TTATGCTTTGCGGGTCATCGAAGTCAACGACCGCAACAGAGCTGCGGATTACGAACCAATGGAAAGAAACTGCAACAAACTGGCTTTTGAACGAATCAAAACCATACCCTGGCAGAATTACAAGTACTCGGTGATATTAGTTCCCGGGGAGGGACCGGAAATCCGGGAAGAGGCTCTGAGCGGTATTGGCATGTTGAGATGCAGGGTCGCAGCCTACCGGTGGAAGGAGGGGTTCGCCCCATTCATTGTCGTTTCAGGAGGAAAGGCACATCCTTACCGCACCAAATTCTGTGAGGCGGAAGAGATGAAAAAGTACCTGATGGAGGTAATGCACGTTCCCGAGAATGTCATCATCATGGAACCACACGCACGACATACCACCACCAACATGCGCAATTGTGCGAGGCTGATTTTCAGGTATGGCCTGCCCATGGATAAACCCGGCATCACATCAACGACCATGGAACAGAGTTATTACATTACCGATCAGGAGATGCAGGATCGTTGCAAGCAGGAGCTGGGTTACTCTCCCTATTCAAACGGGAAAAGACTCTCGGAGACAGAAGCCGAATTCTTTCCTTCCGTTGCTTCCCTACAGATTGATGAAGATGAGCCGATGGATCCTTAATCCCATTTTCACCAATGAAAATTAGATGCTGCCTATTGATGCATCCTGGTAAGTAACTGATATACAAAAAATGGCTGCCCAACAATACCGTTGAGCAGCCATTTTTATATCTTTTTTGTGAGCCTGTGCAGCAAAACCTACAAGGCCTTTACTTGCTTTTCGCAAGCCGCCTTGATCTCTTTTGCCTTTTCGTCGGCTGGATTCAGTTCAATGGCCTTGTCGAGCGATGGAATGGCATCGCTGAACTCTTTCTTCGCCTTGGCGATCTCGGCTTTGTAACCAGGATCGTTGGCATCCTTGTACTTTTTAGAGGTAATTTTGTCGATGGCGGCCTTCAGCAATCCATTTCCGCCATTGTAATGGGCCACTGCCTCCATTAGGAAATTTTTAGATAATTCTCCTTTAAAACTTGGGTTTTCAGGATATTTTGCTGCTCCTTCATTGATGGCCTTCAAATAGGCATCGTTGTTTTTCTGGAACTTGTAAATGAGCGCAACCTTAAAGAGGGCATCGGCAGGTTTAAAGTTGTGTGCAGCCGCAAGATTGAAGTACTTAATGGCCTTGTCATAATCCTTCACCTGAATGCCACAGATTCCGCAGTTGTATAACATGACCGAATCCTGAGGGGCAGTACCCCAGACAGCCATTGCTTTTTCATAGCTTTCAAGTGCTTTCGCATAATCCTTGGCTTTTAATGCATCGTTTCCTGCATTTTGCAATTTAACAGATTCCTGTGCAAAAAGGGAGACAAAACCAAGACTCAGACACAATAGTAAGGCAATTCTCTTCATACTCGTCGGTGTTAAAAAATTAGATTTAAGAATAAAATATTTATTTGTTGAATTTGAGACTACTCAAAAATGATATGTTAATAGTTAGATACGTTATATTTCATCAAAACTAAAAATAATTTCCTGACGAACAAATATCTGGCTATTTATTTTGTCTGTTCTTGTTGGAGCACATAAAACAGGATATTTCCCGATCTTTTGCAACCCTCAAATAGATCCAATTTCTTTTACTTAACTCTCCCGCTTTCCATGAAGCAGCAGGTTGACGGCATCTTGCAGGGATCCGGCTTTGGTGACTGATCCTGCATTGACAAAAAAGATTTCATCCGCATTTTCAATGGTGTTCAGGCGGTGTGCAATGATGATTCGGGTGGTGCATTCGGGTAGTTTGCTGAGAATTTCGTCCAGCAACTGTTCCGTAACGGTATCGATGTTGGCGGTTGCTTCATCCAGGATGAGCAATTTTGGCCTACGCAGCACCACGCGTATAAAGGCAATCAGCTGCTTCTGACCCAGACTGATCCCGTCGCCAGAAGAGCTGATTTTAGCCGTGAGACCTCCGTCGAAACGTTCCAGCAGGCCATCCAGTCCTGATTCGGTCAACACCGTAGCCAGATCTTCGTTCGTGATATCCTTTAACCTGACATTTCCGTAAAGGATGTTGTCGCGAATGGTCCCGCTGAAAAGGAAGGGTTCCTGCAGGATAAAGCCAATCGAAGCGGTTCTTTCATTGGGTTCCAGCGATCGAATATCTACCCCGTCAAACATTACCTGACCTTCCGTAGGATCGTAAAGCCGCGCCATCAGGGAGGCGGTCGTTGTTTTTCCGCCTCCCGTTGGACCCACGAAGGCGTATGTTTTTCCGCGTTCCAGGTCGAAACTGACCTTTTTCAATATCTCTCCCCCTGTATTGTAGGAGAAGGTAACCTGCCTGAAAGACATCAGGCTGGGAGATTCTTCCGTGGCTATCTTATCTGTCACAACCAGGTTATTTTCGAGTACCAGAATCTGTGAAATGCGGTCCCAGCCGGCCAGTGCAACCTGGAAATTGGCCCAAAGGGCCGCAATTTGCCGGAGTGGGTTGTAAAACTGCGCAATATAGGCCAGAAAGCTGATCAGTAATCCGACTGAAAACTGGCCAACAGATATCAGGTAGATCCCAAAGGCCAGCACCACCATTTGTCCGATGCTTGAGGAGAATCCATAAACGGGAGTAAACATGTTGTTGGCAATTCCTGCCTTCACCGCACTATTGTAGTTCTCGACATTGACCTCATCAAATCGTTTGCGGAAGTAATCTCTTCGGTTAAAGGCGACAATCACCTTGAAATTGTTCAGGCTCTCCTGGATCTCCGCACTCAGGCTCCCTGTGCTCCGCATGTTGACAGAGTTTCGGTTTTTTACCCAGGGGGAGATGCTCTTTGTAAAGAACCAGAGCACCAGGGCCGGAACCAATGCTGCCAGTCCCAGTTTCAGGTTGATGGAAAGCAGGAAGATTCCTGCGCCTACCATGGTAAACAAACTGCTGATAAATTGCACCAGTGATTGCGAAAAAAACTGGTTGATCTTGTCGGTGTCGTTGTTAACGCGGGAGATAAGGTCACCCGCCTTGTTCTGGTTGAAAAAGTCGATCGGAAGATCCTGAAGCTTGTTGAAAACGGAGTTCCGCAGATTAAAAAGCATCCGTTGACCCACCCTTCCCATCAGTTGGGTCTGGGTGTATCCGCTTACCATGGCGATGAGAAAAACGCAGAACAGGATGATGGAATATTTGATCACCCCGTCGTACTGTTTGGTTACCACGAAACTGTCGACTGCGTGTCCCATCAGGTAAGGCCCAACGAGGTTCAGCGCGGCGTTGATGAAAATGAAGAACATGGCAATGTAGAGGTTCTTGCGCTCCTCTCCCATCAGGGTCAGCAACTGCCTGAGAATCGTCGCTGTTTTGACCTTCTCGTTGGTTTGCAGCCCCTTTTTTAAATTGAGATTATAGTTCATAGTGGTTGGTGCTGCGTTGTGAATTATAGATTTGAACATATTCGGGGCAACTCTCCATCAGCGCTTCGTGGGTTCCGGCTGCCAGCACTTCGCCTTCTTCGAGGAGGATAATCTGTCCGTAACTTATTACAGAGGCGATCTTCTGGGTCACAGAAAGCAGGGTGATGTCGGGGTAATTCCTGGATACATTGCCAAGAATTTTCTCTTCCGTCTGGCTATCCACCCGGGCGGTAAAATCGTCCAGCAAGAGAATTTTGGGATCCAGTGCCAATGCCCTGGCCAACATGATGCGTTGTTTTTGGCCGCCTGAAAGAGAGGTTCCACGTTCACTGACAACGGTATCCAACCCTTGTGGGAGTGCATCGATGAAATCCCTGAGTTCGGCTGTTTCGATGGCTTTTTCCAACGATTGGTCCGTGACTTTTTCGTTGAAGGCAATATTTTCCCTCAGACTCATGTTGAAGATGATGCTGTCCTGAAACACGAAACCGATCTGATGCTGGAAACTCTCCTTGTCGTAGTCGTCGATGGCGATTCCATCGAAGGTGATGGATCCGGAGGTAGGATGAATAAGTCCCGTAAGCAGATAGAGCAACTGGGTCTTCCCGGCAGCGGTCGGTCCGATGATGGCCGTTTTCGTACCAGGTTTCAGCTCCAAAGAGACCTCTTTCAAAACGGGTTTTTCCCCATAAAAGACGGAGACCTGGTACAT
>CAINVV010000097.1 GCA_903854235.1 uncultured Bacteroidia bacterium
AGGAATTCAAATCCGTACAATCCGTGTATTCCGCGTAGCTTTTTAAATCTGATTAAATTCGTACCCAATAGGAACACGGATGACGCGGATCGGGCGGATTCAAATCCGTGTAAATCCGTACAATCCGTGTATTCCGCGTAGCCATTTGCAAGTAGCTATTTCAACTTCCAATAAACCACATACCGCTCTCCGTGGATTTGGTAATAGGGGATAAGTGTAACCTTTTCCTTTGAAGCATCCTCCATTTTAAAGGCAAGGGGAGACTTGTCATTTGCCGGTTTAATTAGTTCTGTTAGCTTTTTTCCTCCGATATTCAGGATTGTCTTAAGGTTTTCCGGCATTGCCAGCTGGTTCAGGTCATCCTGATCGTCAGCGTAGGGAGCATTCTCCTTCAAACCCTCTTTCCCCAGCTCACCTGCCAGGAGGATGGGGCCGTATGCGATGACTGCGATCTTGGGATCATCCTTGGTGGGTACCAATCTTAGCGACATGGGAAGGCTAAGCTCTACTACATCTCCCTTCTGCCATTTCCGCTCCAATGGGATGAAATTTCCCGGAAGGGTCTTAACTGGTTGTACCCTCCCGTTTATCTTGACAGTGACTCCTGAGATTGCCCAGGAGGGATATCTCAGCAACAAAGAAAATTTTTCTCCTTTGGTCGCCAAAATAGTAAATCTGGATGATTCACTTTCGGGAAAACGGGTTTCCTGGCGAACTTGAATTCCCTTCTCCTTCCAGGAGATTTCAGAAGGGATGAACAGGTTCGCATACAGATTTGACTCATTGTGATAATAGATGGCTTCTCCGTATTTGGCGTGATTTTCAAAACCGGTACCCACACAGCACCAAAAAGAGTTGTCTGGATTGCTGTAAACCTTGAAACTGCCCGATTTCATCGGCATGAAGTAGCAAACCATTCCTGTTTCCGGATCCTGGCTTCCCAAAATATGGTTGTACAATGCCTGTTCGTAATAGTCAACATATTTCACATCTGCCGTCCAGGAAAAAAGGTGCCTGGTAAGTTTCAGCATGTTGTAGGTGTTGCAGGTCTCTGTCGTACGGAGGCTTAAATGCCGGCAAAGACTATCGGGTGCGAAGAAAAACTCGTTGTCACTGTTTCCTCCGGTGGCATAGGTATGGTGTCCGATCACGGTGTTCCAGAAAAAATCTGCAATCGTATGCTCTTTTTCAGTAGCCTGAAGTTCATAGGCGCGCGCATCTCCAATGATTTTCGGAATATAGGTATTGGCATGATGCGCCTTCAGGACATCCTTTTGATCTGCCAGTGGATCAAGCTGCTCCCGGTGGTAAAACATCTCTGCCGTTTTGAGGTATTTGATCTCGCCGGTAAGTGCATAAAGGTTGTACAACACCTCACTCATGCCGCCAAATTCAGTTTTAAGCATCTTGTCTAGTTGCGACTGACTTAATCCGGCTAATTTCAGGTTGGTCCAGTCGCCCATCTTCTTCGCCATGTCGAAGGCCATCCGGTTGTCAGCATACAGATACATGTCGAGCAAACCAGCCATAATCTTGTGAAGGGTGTACCAGGGAGCCCACACATGGCCGTCGTTGATGGCTCTGTTGACAAAGTATTGCGGAAATGCACCCAGGTACCCTCTCTGATCGAGGGCATCCTGAACTTTTTTGAGTTCAGTCACCAGACTGTCCCCTTTCAACTTGAAAATGACCTTGCCGGTTGATGCATACATCAATGCCAGTCCGGACAAAACGTGGCCCGTCGAATGTCCCCGCAGTTCAACATCCGGAGCCTCCCATCCTCCCAGTGATTTGGCCTTGGAAGGAATTCCGGCATTGAGCCTGAAAGTGTGCAGTAAGCGATTGTTGTCCAGTGAAAGCAGCCATTTTTCTTCCCTTTTCTGGTTTTCGAGGAATGGGGATTCCAACAGTTTTACCGCTTTCAAGTCAAACGCCTGGACTTTCAGGTTGGCCTTATCTGAAACAACCATTTTATCCTGATGTTGTCCGGGATAATGGGACTGGGCCTGCAGATTGCCCCCGAAGAGACAAATCAGACAAACAACGAAAGCGCTCGGAAGATGTTTAATGGATGGATTCATGATGTAATGTGATTGGATGAATGGCAGGTGTTTGGTAATATATGTTTTCTTTGGACTGTTACTTGAATGTTTTTTTATCCGATAAGGAATTGGATTGATTTATTCAGAATAGTTTACTCGAATTTATTTTTTCACAACAGAAGATTCTCCTGTCTTAATATTCATTTTCCAAGGCTGTGGTTCCGGAAGCCATAATTTTCCATCTCCTAGATTCAGCGGCATCCAGAGGTACCTGGAATCATACTGGGTTTTTGGTCTCCAGATATCACCCAGAAAAATAACGGTTGTTTTTCTGGAACCAGTCACTTTGATCAACATGGTTGACTGTGATCCGTAGGTTTTGGTTTCGGGGGGGGCAATGTCCCTGAATTCGGTCCAGGGGCCTTCGAGGGTGGGGGCAGTTGCATATTTGTTGGGATTGGCATTCCAGCCGGTGAGTGCGGAACCAATGGAATAATACAATCCCTGGTAATGAACAATGGCACCTCCCTCCATGTGGGCCTTTACCAGGGTCATCTCTTTTTCAACATCCATGTAATCCTTCGAAAGTCTGGCGATGCGAAATCCGTAGGGACGATCCTCAAAAACCAGATAGGCAGTGCCATCGTCGTCTATGAACTGACCAATGTCGCGGCTTTCGTGTCCCAACGGACGAAACCTCCTGACAAATTTAAAATCCCCATCGGGTTTATCAGAAACGGCAATACCTACCTGGGCGACCTTGTAACCTTTGTCGTCCAGGTGAAAATACATCACATATTTTTTAGTGCCTGGATTGTAATATACCTTCGGTCGTTCGAGGATCCAACCTGAAGTCAGGGAATCGGGGGGCAGCATTTTGACCACGTTGCCCCTGAATTTCCAGTTTAACAGATCTTTGGAAGAGTAACAGCTGACGTAGCGAAAATTTGGATCGAGCCCTTTCCCGCGCTGTTCGCCATACCAAAAGTAGGTTTTATTGATTTTCAGGATTCCACCTCCATGAGCCTGAATATGGTTTCCATCCTGGTCGGGCCACGATTCTCCCGGTTGGAAGATTTCCAATTTTGTTTTTTTTCCGGCTGGCCGGGCATTTATGAATCCATTTGGCAATAAAAGTGAAAACAGAAGGACAAAATAAGGCAGACCATATTTATTTTTCATCTTGTAGGAGTTATTGGCACAGGAATTTACTTTTTGTTTTCGAGAAGCACAACCCGGTCCGGATCATTGGTGCGGAACTGACTTGGATCGTAGCCGATGTTGGAGACGACCGGATGGCACAATCCGATCACCATTTTGGCCGCATAATAGGACTTTTCCACGAAAGTGATGTCCTGTTCGAAACGAAACCAGGCATTGCCGGTAAAATGTTCGGTGTTGTAGTCCGCCACGAAAAGGTTGTGTCCAGGCTGAAATACAACAGGATACCTGCAGCATTCAATCTCCAGGGTTTGGATAGAACTGCTGTGGTGACTGAATTCGGAAAGAATTCCCACATTGCAACAAACTACCTGTACATCCTTTGCGACAAAATGCTCGCTGAATTTGATCCCATAGGCATATCCGCCGATTCGGATCAAGCCGATCTCTATTTCTGCGTGGTTGTCGACGGCAGGGGTGACCAGTGCGACACTGCCTCCCATTTTCGGGTTCAGTGATTTGCTAAATGGTGTTCGGGTGTCAATCAGCACGTTGTCGAGGGTACATTTGCTAGCAAAACGAAGGTTGATCCCACCCAGCGAGTTGATGATCTGCGTGGTATCCTTTGTTGTGGTGGTCCGAATTCCCAGATTGGCAAATGCCGGAGTGACGTAAGTCCATTGCTGCCAGCCTTTTCCCCGTCCTTTCGCTACACCAATCACTGCAGCGGAAGAATCTTTGCTGACGATGGTCGACAGGAGGATGGTTCCGCTTAGCGAAGGTCCGGCAGGAACCAATCCCTGAGCCTCAAATTCGGGAGCCGATTCTCCCCGGAAGGTTAATGTAGTGGTATGGTTAATGTCACGGTAGGGGATGTAAAGCTGCGCGTGACAGCTGTGGTGGTCAATTGAATCCAGTACCGGACCGCCGATCCGATATATCCCGGCAGGGAAATAGAGCACGCCTCCACCCTTGTTGACAACGGTATTGATGGCGGTTTGAATGGCCTGGGTATCGTCGGCTTTTCCATCCCCTTTGGCTCCATAATTTTTAACGTTGTAACCGGGGTAGCGTTCAGAGGAAGTCGGTTGAGACAGGAAAAGCCAACAGGCGGCCAAGCCTATCAAAAGGGAGAGGAGAGAGGCAATTGCGATTTTCATCAGAACGGAATTAAATATTACAATTTCAATAAGTTAGACTTATTTTCAGATATCCTCACCGGGTGACTCTGAGTCACCCGGTGAGGATATCATTATTTGCGCTTGTTTATTTTTGAAAGTACCTCTTTGGCCTGGTTATCTGCCGGATCCAGCGTACTGATTTTTGTGAAGCATTCCATAGATTTGGTTTTCATTTCGGCTGCAAGCACCTTGTCTTTTCTCAGTAATCTTTCATATCCGAGATAATAGTAGGAACCCAGGTACCTGTAACCTTCGATGATGGTTTTTTGATTCTTGGCCATCTCTGATTTCTCAAGAATCGACAGCGCCTTTTCATACATCTCCTTGGCGCCTGTTGCTAGTGCGTCCGGGTCCAGAATGGATTGAATCCTTCCCCGCCAGACATAGGCTCCGGCATATTCCGGGTTCAATTGATTTACCACGGCAAAGGTGCTGTCAGCTCTGGAGTAATAGCGTACCATCGATTTTCTGATGGCTGTACTGTCGGGTAGCGGAGTATGTCCCGATTTCTCCACCTCCCTGACTGAATCCAGTCTGGTTCTCCAAATTTCTCCCTCGAAATAGAATTCCTTTCCTATTTGAAAGGAGGTGATCAGTTTGTCAGCCCCGCGATCCATCATTTTTCTAAAATGGAGGGCCGCCTGTTGGTGCATTCCTTTTTTGGACTCATACCTTGCCAACTCCTCATAAGTATCCATCCTGTTGGAATCCAATGCTGCAGATTTTATAAAATTTAACCTGGCCAATGAATCCTTGCCCAATTTTTGCAGGATTTTGGCATAATAGCTGTAATCCAATGCAATGATTTTCTCCGGATTGTGCTGTTGGAAAAATTGGTCCAGATCATCCAGTCCCTTCTGGTAGTTGCCTGTTTCGTAGGCTATGTAACCCTTGATTCTTAGCAGGACCGACTCTTCCCTGCTGACAGAAGTTAACTGTTCCAAAAGCTTAGCCGAATCTTCATATTTCTTGCTGAAAAATAGTACAAAGGCCATTCGCTCCTTGTCCTCGGAAGTTACCTCGGCCCTTTCGTGGTAGGTGAGATAAGCCTGCCCTGCTTCCTGGTATCTCCCCAAAGCATAAAACAGGTCGCCTTGATATTTGTATACAAGAATCTGGTCGGGATTGAGCGCGATGGATTTGTTGAAATCGTTCAGTGCTTCCCTGAAGGCGGCGGAGCGAAAATAGGCATATCCTGCCTTTCGGTAGCTGATGGCCGATTTTGGATCGAAGAAAGTAGCTCTCTCATAGGCATTAAGTGCAGATCCAAAATTCTTTTTTACCAGCTCCAGATCACCAGTCAATTGATGAAGCCTGCCATATTTGGGAGATAGATCCAGTCCCTGTTTCAGGTAGCTAAGTGCGGATACCGTATCTGTTTTAAATGGATTCAAACAAGCCTCGGCGAGGTTGCAATAGATCTCGGGATTGGTTTTGTCCGCCCTTCTGGTTCGTTCAAAATAATCGCTCGCGGCATCGTGGTCGTTGTTTAACAGAGCCACCATTCCCATGCCTGCAAGAACATTTGGATTGGACTGCCCAACCTGAAAGGCTCTTTTGAAGGCTATTTTTGCGCTATCCGGTGATTGGAGACCAACGTAAGCATTGCCCAAACCGATCAGAAGTCCGGCATCGTTGGGCCTGCTTTTTAGCTGAAGCAGAAAATGAATCCTGGCTGATTGAAACTGCTGTTCCTCCAATAGGAAACTTCCCTTTGAAAAAGGTTCTTGTGCCCAGACATGCAGGAGGGTTGATCCCATGATGAGAAAAAATAGTAACCCTTGCTTCATAACTTTTTTGTGTACTGATGGTTCGCCTGCTTTACAAATTAGGCCGAATGTTGACTATCCTGGCCGGGGCGACAGCCGGAAGTATACCTGATTTCAGGATCACTCTCTGACCCTTGTCGCTGGATACAAAGGAAACAAATCCCGACGAAAGTCCGCTCCTTGGTTCCGCATTGATCAGGTAAACGGATCTTGTCAGCGGATACCTGTGATCCAACAGGTAAGCCTGGTAGGGTTTGTAACTGTTTTCCGGTGAGGGCAGATCGGATTCACTTATCGAAAGTACCTTGATTTTTTTGTGAAAGGAGAGGTGGAGGGAATCATTGCTGTTGCTGATCCAGCTTGTTCCTACAAAACCAATCACTCCAGGATGGGTGGCCGTATATTCAATCACCTCTCTGCTGTTGTGCAAGGCGGAGGCACGTCCGGTCACAAAATTTCCCCGACAGACCGAATCCGACAGAAAGGCGACAATACCTGATTTCTCGTTGTCGAAGAGTAATCTGACATACCCTTTTTCGTTTTTGGAATTTAGTTGTTCCCATCCTGTGATTTTTCCTCCCAGCAGTTCCCTGATCTGTTTCATGGACATGATCGAATCCTTGCAGGAGGGATGCACGATGAGGGCAATGGCATCCAGGGCCACCAGGAGTTGTTTGGGGAACAATTTCCGGCTGTTGAGAAAGGAAATCTCATCGTTTCGCAATTTTCGGGAAGCAACGATGAGTTGGACGCTATCCTCCATCAAAAGTCTGAAGGTACCCGCCTCAGGCAGGTACCTGGATTTAATCTCCGAATATCCGTATATGGCTTTGAAAAGATCAGACTCTGCCTCCATCACCGGTCGGAAGGTCTCGTCCACGGCGATGGTTGTAAATCCGGATACCGGGGTATTCTTGTAGGGATCACCCTTGAAAAACCGGCAACCGGCGGTTATCAGCAACAGCAAAAAAAGTGGAACTACCAATTTCATTGCTTCTTTCATTTAGTTCAATACAAAACGGATGGGCATCGTAAAGCTGACCAGGACGGTTTGTCCACGTTGTCTTCCCGGACTCCAAAGCGGCATTCGCTCCATTACCCTGACCGACTCCTCATCACAACCAAACCCAATCCCTTTAATGACTTTGAGGTTGATGATTTTACCCTCGCGGTTCACCACGAAATTGAGAATGACGGTTCCCTGAACCCTGTTCTCCTGGGCAGATAACGGATAACGCAGATTCTGCTTGATGAAACGCATCATTTCCCTTTCTCCGCCAGGAAACTGAGGCATCTGATCTGCGGATGTCAAAGGAATGTCAGATTCTTCCGCAATTTTGGCGTGTTCGGTAGTCGCAACCGGAGCCGAAATGTCGTCGGTGCCCTTGTCAAAATTGACCGTTCCAATGGCCATTTTATCCTCTTTAAGCTCTTTTTGGGTCGGAGGAGGTTCTTCTGCCACCAGCTCGTCGGGCTTGACAAGCGGTACAACGAATTTGATGCTGTTTCGAAGTGGAGCCGGAGGGGGAGGAACCTCTTTAAGAAGATTGTCTGCTTCCGGCAGATCGATATGGATGTCCGTGAGTACCCTTACACTGACCTCCTTTTCAACCCTGTTGTGAAAAATTTGTTTGATGAGGAGTGGTGCAGACACGATCAGCACGAACAGCAGGCCTGCTATCAGCAAGGCACGGCCGTGCCGTTTGGAGGAATTTGTCCGCAATTCGTACCCGCCATATTTGCGGTACTTCTGATCGAAAATCAGATCACACCATTCGCGTGAAAAGAGATCATTGTTTGCTGACATCCGGAGCTTTCGTTAGGGTATTGAATTTTGCAATTAAATCCAGGTCAAAGGGCGCAATGTCTACAATGGCATACCTGTCGATGTTGCAGATCGCCATTTCATCCAGTGCATCGATCAGATTTTTGTAAACCGATTCATCCGATGCCTTGATCAGGACAATCGGGGCACTTTTTTCCTTTTTGATTGCACTCAGCTGTTTCTCATATTCTCCTTCTGAATATCTTTTTTTTTCTTTTTCTGTTCTGAGGTTCCTGATTTTTTCCATGACCTCGTAATTTCTTTTCAGTAGAAACTGACGCAAACCGCCGGGAGAAAAATTGGTGGCATGCAATTCGGGATCCACCTCATTGACCCGGGTTCCTTCATAATAATAGACCGTATTTGCCTTTCCCAACAGCAGTGTAATGGCTTTTGATGCCTTGACGGTCGTTTGTTCAGATTCTGGCGTCTTCTCCTTCGAAGGAAGTGCGATCTCCATGGTCTGCGGTTTGTTGAGTGTGGTGGCCAGCATAAAAAAGGTGATCAGCAGAAATCCCAGATCGACCATGGGCGTAAAGTCAACCCTGGTCGATAATTTTTTAGCCCTGCGTTTCGTGGCACCTTTTCTATGATTTTTCGCTATTTCAGCCATGGCATCCTATAATTTTTGTTCGAGATCTGCGGACGTTTCGAGCGTGGTAATCAGGTTGTACCTGTTTTCATTCAAACTCTGCAGTGTACCCATCAGTTTTTTGATCACCGGATAGGCAGTTGCCTGATCGGCTTTAATGGCTATTCTGTACTCCTTGCTGAGGCTTCTTGTTGCACTAACCCAATTTTTCAACTGGTTGTCAACGGAGTCACAAGGTATGCCTCCAATTCCGGTCATGGTTTCCCTTTCTTCCTCTTTCATCGCCAGATAATTTTTCATCTGGTTCATCGGGAGACCGAAACTGCTGATCAGGCTGAACTCCTTCAATTCATTCTGCGAAAAAGCGATGTTGTAGAGGGTTCCCATTTTTTCGAGCAGGGTCATCCTGTTTTCCTGACCATCGATACCAAAAAAGAGTTTCCCTTTCGAATCAACCAGGATAAGCATCATGTTACGTTCCGGAATTTTTATTTCAGAGATGGAACTGGGTGTGTTGACCACAGCAGCCTCTTTCTTCGTGAAATTAGAGGTTAACATGAAAAAGGTCAGCAGCAGGAAAGCCACGTCACACATGGCTGTCATATCTACTACGGTACTTTTTCTTGGTATCTTAACTTTGGGCATAATATTCAGTCATTAAAACTGGTTTCAGTGTTTGGCCGCAAAAGTCTGTGCAATACTGTAGCCGGCTTCATCGATGGCATAGGTCAGTTTGTCGATGCGCGTGGTGAAGTAGCTGTAGGAGACCATGGCCAGTGCTGCAGAACCAATTCCGAACGCCGTGTTTACAAGTGCCTCAGAAATACCGTTGGCAAGAGCCACGGAGTCGGGAGCACCTGCATTGGCCATGGCAGCGAAGGAGCGGATCATTCCCAAGACCGTTCCCAGCAAGCCCATCAGGGTTGCCAAAGAGGTGATGGTGGCAAGGATGGGAAGATTCTCCTCCAGACTTGGCAATTCAAGCGAAGTTGCCTCCTCTAAATTTTTTTGAATATCCAGAATTTTCTGTTCCTTGGTCATCAGTTGGTCGAGCTCCATCTGCTCGTATTTGTCGAGCGTCGACTTGGCCACACTGGCAACTGATCCCTGAACCCTGTCGCATTCGTTTCTGGCCCCGTGAATGTCATTGGCTGCCAGATATTGCTTCAGGTTGGCCACTAATTTGACGGGAGGAAGGTTTCCATATGCTTTTTTAATGGTGAAATATCTTTCGATCGAAAAAGCCATCACGGTGATCAGGAGGGTCATCAGGATTGGAACGATGTAACCACCCTTGTATATGATGCCCAGAAAACTCCCTTGAAGCGGCGAATTATCGGAACTGTTACCCTGAAAATTGGAGGGTGCCCCCATGATGAAAAAATAGACAAAAAGGGCTATCACAAATGCAACCGGAATGACGGAAGTGGCGAAAAGATTCTGGATCTTGGAAATTTCGGTTTGTGCTTTCACGCGTAAATAATTTTTATTGATTATTGAATATCAAATTTAACTCCTGAAAGGCTTACAAACTATTGACTTGCTTTTCGTTGGCTTGGTAACCTGGTGGTTTCATACATCCAACTGGCTAAAATTGAGTTTGTATTCCCTTCAAAATGAGTGGATCTGTTGCTCGTTTTTGATTTATTTTCCTATAAATCAGCCTACAAAAGTAACAATCTTTCTCATTTTCGATCTTCAGTTGATCACAAAAATTGTTAAATGGAGGAGATATTCACAGATAGCGACATAAGCAAATCTGGCGGTTTTAAAAGGGATCCGGGACGTAAAATAGTTTCACTGCCCAGAAATATTCTTAAAATTTTCCTTTAGAGAATGAAGCAATGCTGTTGATACGGAATTTAAATGAAAAGGTCGCGTTTGCCGTTTAGCGTCTCTCCGTAATCCTGCCGAAATCTGGTGAGCAGGTGTGGTTTTTGCTTAAAATAATCGGCCCCTTCAATTTCAGCAATCTCCTGCTGAATCAGCTTTTCCCCGATTTCTTTGGTTTCGGGGGAGGCATAATCGTTGAGGTATTCCCGGTAGGTGAGTACGGCATTGAGCTTGCAGTATTTTCCCTCCACACAATGGCTCAGCATACCCATAATGGTCTCGCCTGTTCTGCCGCAGCGGTAGCCTGCGGTGCAAAAGGAGGAGATGTATCCCAGTTTTCCGACCTCCCGGATCACTTCGTCCAAATCGCGCGGGTCTCCAATGGTGAACTGTTCCTTGTCCTTGTTCAGCTCCTTTTTCTGGTCACTGTAAGCTCCAATTCCGATCCTGGTGGAAGCATCGGTTTGGGTGCATCCCAGTTGCAAAAGCTCCAATTTGATATCTGCTTTTTCCCTGGCGGTGACAATAAGACCCGCCGTTGGAACGGAAAGGCGCAACACGGCCACCACCTTCTTCATGTTATCATCCGAAAGGATGTATTCTGAATGGTCGCTTAGCCAGGATCCCAGAGCCGGGGTCATCCGGGGAAAGGAGATGGTATGCGGCCCGATACCGAACTGCCGTTCCAGGTCATGGGTGTGCTTCAGGAGTCCCATTACCTCAAATTTCCAGTCGTAGAGACCGAAAAGCGCTCCAATGGCCACGTCGTCCAGTCCGGCTTCCAGTGCGCGGTGCAGGGCGTAGAGCCTCCAGCGGTAATTTCCTTTCAGCGTATTGGCTGGATGCACCTGGCTGTAGGTCTCCCTGTGATAGGTCTCCTGAAAGACCTGGTAGGTGCCAATTCCAGCCTCCTTCAGTTTTTTAAGTTTGGCAATGTCCATCGGGGCCGCATTGATGTTCGCACGGCGTATGTTCGTGGGCTGTCCGGATTTGGCGGCAATCTCCTGTACTGAATAGACAGATTTGATGCATTCCACCATGTAGTCCACATCCGTGGAAGGATGTTCTCCGAAAACGAGTATCAACCGCTTGTGACCTTCATTCAAGACAGAGGCAGTTTCCCGTTTGACCTCCTCCATGGTCAGGATCCTTCTTTTTTCGAGGCTGTTCGCTTCGCGGAAACCGCAGTAGGCGCAGTTGTTGACACAATGGTTGGCACAATAGAGTGGGGCAAAGAAGACGATTCGGTTGTCGTATACCTTCTTCTTGACGGCAAGTGCGGTCTGGTTGATCTCCTGCCAAAGTTCAGGATCAGTTACCTGAAGAAGCGCAGCGGTTTCGTCGGAGCTCAGGGTGGTGATGGAAAGGGATTTCTGAAGAATATCCCTGATAAACTTTGGATCAGGCTGGCGCTGGCGGTCGAGGGTGGCAAAAATGGCCTGATTGTCAATGAAATCTTTCCCGTCAACGAGGTATTTGTCGATCTCAGCATTGCTGATAATTCCCTCTTTCCAATCTTTGATGCTCGTAAATGCCATGGCGTACTTTTGAACTGCAAATATACAGTAAAAAGTGCGTTCGGGCTATGATCTTTCTCGTGTTTGATAGGAAGTATGCAACAATTTATGCGATAATTCACCCAATGGCTGACCCAAAAAATCCTTGTAGATCTTGATCACCTCCGGATTCTCGTGCGATTTTCGGATTGGCTTTCCCAAGTCTTCCGCATAGATGGCAGCAGCCCTCTTTTTTCGGATTTCGAAGTTGGTAGGGATGGGTTGGCCGCCTCCGCCCAGACATCCACCAGGGCAAGCCATCACCTCGAGAAAATGAAACGAGGCGGATCCGTTTTTGATCTGGTCCATCGCTTTTTTGGCATTGGTCAGTCCATGAGCCACGGCGTAATTCAATTCGACTCCCTCCAGGAATTTCCATTCCTCCAGCGGATTCTCAATTTTGACGCTGCTCATGCGAACTCCCTCCATTCCACGAATGGGAAGAACTACCAGATTTTTAAAGGGTATTTCCCTGCCCGTTACGATTTCGTAAACGGTCCGGAGAGCCGCCTCCGTCACGCCTCCCGTCACTCCGAAAATCACAGCGGCACCGGTAGATTCTCCCATCAATCGGTCGAATTCCATCTCCTCCAGCTGTGCGAAGTTAATTCCTGCCTGCTTGATCATGATGGCCAGTTCGCGGGTCGTCAAAACGTAATCCACGTCGCGGTAGCCACTTCCGTGCATTTCAGGTCGTGCTGCCTCAAATTTTTTAGCAGTGCAGGGCATCACCGAGACAGACACAATTTTTTTTGGATCGATGTTGCGTACCTTGGCGTAATAGGTTTTCAACAGTGCCCCGAACATCTGCTGGGGAGATTTGCAGGTTGAGAGATTTGGCAGGTATTCGGGGTACATGTGCTCAATGTATTTGATCCAACCGGGTGAACAGGAGGTGGCCATCGGCAGCGGCACGTTGGATTCCTTGTCGAGCAACGCCCTTTTCAACCGGTGCAGCAGTTCGGATCCCTCTTCCAGAATGGTCAGATCCGCCGTAAAATCGGTGTCAAGTACTGCATCGAAGCCCAGTCTTTTCAGGGCTGAAACCATTTTCCCCGTCACCCGGTTTCCGGCAGGATAGCCCAATTCTTCGCCCAAGCCCACCCTTACGGCAGGTGCAGTCTGCACCACCACGTGGAGATCCGGATTGGAAATGGCCTCCCAGACCTCTTCGATGTAGTTTTTCTCCACCAGCGCCCCCGTCGGACAGCGGTTTACACACTGACCACAATTGGTACAGACTACCTCGTTCATCGATTTCTCGTAAAAAGTAGAGATCTTCATCCGGTGTCCCTTGTAAGCAACCGAGAGTGCATTGACCCCCTGAAGTTCCTCGCAGGTGCGGACACAACGCTGGCATCGGATGCACTTGCTGTCGTCCTTTACGATGCTGGGGGAGAAATTGTCGATGGTATGTACTTTCTCATCGTAGAGTTCGATAAAATCCTGGGTCATGATTTTGTATTCCGAGGCAAGGAATTGCAGTTCGCACTTTCCATTTTTGTAGCATTTGGTACAATCAGAATGATGTTCAGACAACAACAACTCAATGATATGCTTTCTGCAGTTTCTCACTTTCAGGCTGTTGGTCAGGATGTCCATTCCCTCTTCACAGGGAGTTGCACAGGCTGCTGCCAACCGCTTTTGCCCGGTTACCTCCACCAGGCAAACCCTGCAATTGCCTGCCACACAGATATCCTGGTGGTAGCAAAGTGTTGGAATGACTACGTTTATCCTTTTTGCGGCATCCAGAATAACCGTATTCTCTTCGACCTCTACCGGTATTCCGTTAATCGTGATGTGAATCGTTTCAGACATGATTTTGAATTTAGGAATTTCGATTTTGGAATCACTTTTGCCTTTTGCCTTTCTCCTTTAGCCTTCTCAATAGATCATTTCCTCCCTGAAATTCTCCACGATCGAGGCAAAGGAGTTGGCCACCGATTGCCCCAGGCCGCATTTGGCCGTAAACTGCATCGTTTCGCTCAGTTTGAGCAGTTTATCGAGGTAGGGTGCCGGCCGATCCCCTTTTTTGACGGCCTTGATGCCTGCCAGCAGCTGCTGGCATCCGATCCGGCAAGGGGTGCATTGGCCGCACGACTCCTCCCGGAAGAATTCGAGGTAGTTGTCGAGTAGGTTGTACATCGAGCGAGAACTGTTGAAGAGCATCATCGATCCGCCGGTAGGCAGGGAAATGCCAATCAGTTTCCCCTGGTAGCCAATGGCCGTTTCGCTGAATTTTTTGCGTGGAACCAGAAAACCGGAGGCACCGCCCACCTGCACTGCCTTGGTGTCACCATCACCGAATTCCTCCACGAAATCCTGCAGGCTCATCCCCAGTTCCAGCTCGTAAATGCCGGGTTTAGGGGTATCTCCGGAAACGGAAAATAGTTTGGAACCTCGCGAATACTGGACTCCCAGGTCGTAAAATTTCTTGGCACCGTATTTGAAAATGGTGTAGGTATGGGCAAGCGTCTCGACATTGTTGATTACGGTGGGCTTGTTGCGGTAGCCATTCACGGAAGGGTAGGGCGGTTTATTGCGCGGCTCCCCTCTTTTTCCCTCGAGCGATTCAAACAGGGCCGTCTCCTCTCCGCAGATGTATGCACCGCTGCCCATGAAAACCTTGATCGTGAAATCGAGGTTGATTTTTTTGCAAAAATAGCTGAATTCGTTGATGGCCTCATTGAGCGGCTTCTCCAGGAATTGGTACTCTCCTCGCAGATAGATGATGCCGTTCGATGCACCCACGATGTATCCGCATACAGCCATGGCAGTCAGTACTTTGTAAGGCACGCGTGTCAGGATCTCCCTGTCCTTGAAAGTGCCCGGTTCTCCCTCATCGGCGTTGCAGATCACATATTTTTCGTTGCCTTGGACTTCAGAGGTGAGCTTCCATTTTAACCCTGTCGGGAATCCGGCCCCGCCTCGTCCTTTCAATTCGGAACTGATCAGTTCATTGATCAACTCCTGCCTGGACCGATGGATGGACTTTTGCAGGATTTTTTCCCAGTCGGTGTCCTGGACAAAAATAAAATCAACCCGTTTCAACAGAAGATGCTGCTCAATCATTGTCAATGGATTTAAGGATTATAGCTCAAAAGTTTCAAGGTATCCTGAATGCCACTCCTGCAACCGTAATCAAATTTGGATTTTCGAATGTCGATTTTGGGAGTTGGAATGGCCAATTACAGCTCTTTTTTAAGATAGTCGCTCAAAATTTCCCGAACTTTTTCAGGAGTAAGCTCGGTATAAACTTCGTGGTTGATCACCATGGCTGGGGCCTTGTGACACCAACCCAGACAGTTGGTCTCCACCAGACTGAACCTGCCATCTTGGGTGGTCTGACCGATATCTATTTTTAGCATGTCCTTGATAGCCAGTATAATCTGATTCTTTCCCATCATTGAACAGGAGATGGTCTTGCAAACCCGGATGGTAAATTTCCCCATTTTCCGGTGCTCCAGAAAGGAATAGAAAGTGGCTGTTCCGAAAACTTCGGCTGCAGGCAGATCGAGCTCCCGCGAGATTTCGACCATCGATCGTTGGGAAAGGTAGTTCTCGTATTCGACGACGCCTTGAAGGATGGGTAAAAGGCTCTCTCTGGTGCGGCCGTGGAGATCGGCCAGCGCTATAATCCGATTGTGCAGTGAGTCCATTGCGGTAAGATTTAAAGAGTTAAAAATATACCGGCTTCTGTTCTACTAAATTAAATCATTCATCCTGAGCATCCAAGAGCCTAAATATGTTTTTTGTCATATTTTGGAGGATTTGCTGCTGCCATTGGGTTCAACAGTAGGAGACTTACGGAAATAAAAAAGATAAAATCATAAAAAAACCCGGCAGAACCGGGTTTCTATTTTCAGACCATGGGGTATTTTTTGAAGATCTCTGTGGATTTCATCAAAATGTCTACATAATGCGCCCTACGGTAGGCATACGGCTCTTTGCTCGACTTCATGGAGAGTTTTCCCCTGAAGGCATCCAGGGTCTTGTAGCCCTTGGCATCCATCCACTCTTCCAGCGTTTCCAGCATTTTGGTGATGTGTTCCGCCTTATTTTTGTAGACCGTACTAACCACTTGTACCGAACTTGCGCCGGCCAGAACCATCTTGATGACATCATTTCCGTCCGAAATGCCCCTGCTGGCACAAATATCTGCCTTGATGTTTCCGTAGAGCAAACCGGCGAAACGGAGCGTGATCTGGTAATCCTTGTCGTGGGTGAGGTCAAAGGGAAAGAAAAACTCTTCGTTCTCAATGTTGATCTCTGGCTGGAAAAAACGGTTGAAGATGACAATGCCATCCGCACCTGCCTTGTCGGCCTGAGTAATGAAATTGACAGGATTGGCATAAAATGGAGAGAGTTTCACACTGATCGGAATCTTCACCAGCTTTCTTAACTTCTTCAAAATCTGGATCTGGTGGGCTTCTATTTTTGCACTGTCGTTCTCCGCATCCGTTGGTACATCGTAAAAATTGAGCTCAAGCCCGGCCACGCCAGTCTTTTCCAATTGAACGGCATAGTCTTCCCAGGATTGGTCGTAGATGGCATTCAGACTGGCAAAAACCGGAATGTTCACATTCTTGATCAGTTTGGTCAGGTTGTAAAGATGCTCTCCGGCACCGCTGTGCTTGATCTCCGGGAAAATATTTCCCATTTCGGCATTCCGGAAACTGTACTCACCCACCTGCTCGTCGAGCTGGATCTGCTCCAGGTTGATCTGCTCCTCAAACAGGGAACGGTAAACGATTGCCGCAGCTCCGGCACGTTCGATTTTTTTAATTGCATTGAGATCTTCCACCAGACTGGAAGCCCCGAGGATAATGGGATTTTTTAATTCAACCCCCATGAATTTTGTTCTTAAATCTGCCATAGTCGTATAGGTATATAATTTGTTTTTTTCGTACTTCAGCATGCGGAAAAATACCGCTATTATTGATCAATTTTCCGAAATGGCGATGTTTCCTTCCCACCGGTTACCATTTTTCGGGATCCCTCTGCCAATATTAGCCATTTTTAGGATAATCCCTGCAACAAAAGTGGGATGAAAACTTTTCAAATTCTCTTTTTTATACGGGGATGCCTATAATTTTGTTATGAAAATAACAGCAATTTTTCTGTCACCTTAACGGAACATTTGCCATACACTATTTGAACCCGAACAGGTAGCTTTGGCCCGGTGAAAATTATCGGGTTGAGACCGGAATTTTTATAAATTTGAATCGCGATTCCATCCAGCATACAAAGCTGCCAACTGATAACATTTAACTTATTTCTCCATGAAGGTACCGACCTGCTTGTCGTACTTGATGCTCCTGCTCGTCATTTTCACCCATGATCTGACAGCCCAAAATGAACAGAAAACGCTCCTCTTTCCGTCTCGGCTCCAATGCCAAAATCTCACGAATCCAATAGGTATCGACGAGTCGACCCCCCAACTGGGCTGGGAGTTGAAATCTGAGGCAAGAAACCAATACCAGTCGGCTTGGCAGGTTTTAGTCTCTGATAAGGAAGCGGATCTGGCTGCTCATCTTGGTACATTCTGGGATTCCGGAAAAATGGAATCGAAAGAGACCAGTCACATTGCCTATCGGGGGAAACCACTTAAATCGGGTTTGAAGCTATTCTGGAATGTGAGGGTGTGGGATGAATTGGGAAGGGTATCCGCCTGGAGTCCGGTCTCAACCTGGGAAATGGGGTACCTGAAACAGCTGGACTGGCAGGCCAAATGGATCGGAACAGGGGAGGATCAGTTTCCCGATTCGGTTGGCACCGGACCCGCTCCCTGGTTCAGGAAGCGTTTTCAAACGGCAACGGATATAAAATCTGCCAGAATCCGGATATGTGGACTGGGATTTTACGAACTCTACCTGAATGGCAATCGTGTGGGAGACCAGGTGCTGGCTCCGGCCCAGACCAATTACGACACCCGCCGTTTGCAGAAGCTGATCTATTTCCACGACGATCAATCCCGGCAACGGGTGCTTTACAATACCTACGACGTGACGAGAATGCTGAAGGAAACCGGTAATGTGGCAGGGATAGTACTGGGTAACGGATGGTACAATCAGCGGGATAGGACCGCCGAGGGTTGCCTCTGGTACAACACCCCTCGACTGATTTTTCAATTGGAAATTAACTACAAGGATGGAACACTTCAAGTCATTTGTAGCGATAAAAGCTGGAAAATGACCACTGGACCCCTTCTTCACGATGGAATTTTTACCGGCGAACGCTATGATGCCAGACTGGAATTTACCGGCTGGAACCAGACTGGATTTGATGACAGTCATTGGAAGCAGGCCCTGGAAGTGAGGGCTCCTGCCGGGAAGCTTCAGTCCCAGCTGGCTCCTCCTGACCGGATCATCCGCACCATTAAACCGGTATTGCTTCAAAAAAACGAATCTGGCAGCTTTCTTTTCGATGCTGGAGAGATGATCTCCGGATGGGTTAAAATTAAAATGCACGGCGAACGCGGCGATTCGGTTAGCATACGCTACCTTGAGGAGCTTGGCAAGGATTACCACCAGCTGGATACCTATATTTTAAAGGGAGGTGATCAAGAAATTTACGAGCCGCGTTTTACCTGGCACGCCTTCCGTCAGATCGAGGTCAGCGGACTGAAATACCAACCTTCGGCGGAGGATCTGGAAGTCGAAATCGTGCATACGGATGTGGCTTCAGCAGGTCATTTCGAATGCTCGAATCCGCTCTTCAACAAAATATATGACAACTATTTGCGGACGCAGTTGGAGAACCTGCACGGAAGCATCAGCAGCGACTGTCCGCACCGCGAGCGCCTGGGATACACCGGCGACGGGCAGGTGGCGGTCGAATCGGCCCTTTATAATTTCGACCTGACCAATTTCTACCGGAAATGGTTTCTCGATATGGAGGATGCCAGGAACCACGAGACCGGTTATGTGCCCCACACGGTCCCATTTGGTGGGGGTGGAGGCGGTCCAGCCTGGGGATCCGGTTATGTGATCATGCCCTGGGCCTACTACCGGTATTATGGCGACAAAACCGTGCTGGAAAACCATTATGAAGGGATGAAGCAGTGGGTTTCCTACCTGGGAACCCGATGCGATTCAACAGGGATTGTCGTCAGGGAAGAGCCCAAAGGCTGGTGCCTCGGTGATTGGGCCACCCCCGAAAAAATCAAACTCTCTCCGGAACTGGTCAACAGCTGTTACTATTTTCTGGTAACGGATTTGATGGCCAAAATTGCCACCACATTGGGGAAAAGAAAGGATCAGCAACAACTTGAAAAGCTGGCCGGATCCATCAGGAACCACATCAACAATAAATTCTACAACAGGGAACAGGCCTGCTACCTCGACGGGAAACAGGGGGCCAATCTCTTCCCACTCGCATTTGGTATCGTTCCAGAAGGAGAAAAGGACCGGGTATTTGCCACCGTGCTGAAACTGCTGGAACAGCAGAAATTCCACTTCGATACGGGAATCCTGGCCACTCCACTGCTGCTGACTGTTCTCACGCAAAACGGCAGACCGGATCTGGCCTACACGGTGATGAACCAGAAGGATTTTCCCGGTTACGGCAACTACATCCTGGGTAAAAATGCCACCACACTCTGGGAGAACTGGGATGGGGCAAGTTCCCATTCCCATCCGATGTACGGAAGCGTGGTGGCCTGGTTTTTCAATACCCTGGCGGGGATCTCCTCAAATCCGGCACTTCCGGGTAAACCAGATTTCGTGATTGATCCCTTCGTAGACAATGAATTAACCTATGTCAAAGCTTCTTATGAATCCATTTTTGGCGGACTCTCATCTTCCTGGAGGAAAGAGGTGGATGGTCTGGAGATGGACATTGAAATACCCGCCAATTCCTCGGCGCTGGTTCATTTCCCCTGCGAACATCCCGAACAGGTGACGGAGCAAGGAAACTCTTTGCTCCATTCGGATCAATTCAAATTACAGGGCAAGGAGAGGGGGAAAGTAGTTTTCAGAGTGGGATCTGGTAAGTATCATTTTAAAATACTAAAATAAAAATAGATGCCATGTGGAAGAAAATCGTGAAACGGGTTTTTCTGGTTGCGGGTCTGCTTGTTTTGGCTGGAGTCATCGGCCTTACTTCCTTATATGCCTATTTTACCTATCGGAACAACCAGGCCTTCGGCGAACTTAAAACCTCGTTTGAGCCCGGAAAGCTGGGTCGGAGCGTATCTCCTTTTATTGGAACAGGTGGTTATTTCTGGGTTTGTGCCAATAATTTCCCCGGGGCATCGCTTCCTTTTGGGGTTGCCAGACTGAGTCCTGACACCGAATCCTCTGTTTTCAGGAAGAAGGCGCTGAATACTTCCGGCTACTATTTCCCCGACGACAGGATCATGGGTTTCAGCCATACCCGGCTGAGTGGGACCGGAGCTACCGATGGAGGCCATTTCAGAATCATCCCGGCCACAGGTGAGGACGGTTGGAAAGCTTATCTTAAAGGAAAATTTGCCTCCTATCGTCATTCGGATGAAAGGGCATTCCCAGGGTATTATGCCGTAAAACTGACCAATCCGTCTGTGCTGGTCGAACTAACCGCCACCCAGCGGACAGGGGTGCACAGGTATACTTTTTCCGGAGAGAATGAGCCGCATATCCTCCTCGATATTTGCAGTATTTTGGGTGAAAAGAAAGTGGAGGGTGGCACTGTCTCCATCCATTCCAACCACATGGAGCTGGAAGGAGAGGTGAGGACCTTCGGCACCTTTTCAGGCCGGTACGGCGGAATAAAAGTCTACTTCTTTGCCCGGTTTGACAGGCAGTTTTCAAAATTCGTCATTAGGGAGGGACAAAATGCGGTCCCAGATCCTTTGATGGGGACTGGGAAAAACCTGGGTGTCGATTTTGCTTTCGAAGGAGCAGCCACCTCCATCGGACTCAGGTTAGGGATTTCGCACGTCAGTGTGGCCAATGCAAGGCTCAATCTGGAAACGGAAACCAACGGACGATCCTTTGAGGCCCTGGTTGAGGCCGCTAAAAACAGATGGGAAGAGAAACTGGCACTGCTGGAACCTGAGTTTGGTAACGAAAAGGAAAAAACGATCTTTTATACGGCGCTTTACCGGTCGTTTCAGATGCCCACCCTATTCCAGGATGTAAACGGCGAATATTTCGGATTCGACAAAGCCGTGCACAAAGCCGAAGGATTCAATTATTACACCGATCTCTCCCTTTGGGATACCTTCCGTACGCTTCATCCCCTCTTCATCCTGATTGCTCCGGCAACACAGCGGGATATGATCGTTTCGCTGCTGAAAATGAAAGAACAGGGAGGGTACTTGCCGAGATGGCCTTCCGGGAATGGGTATACCGGTTCCATGCTGGGATCACCGGCCGATATGGTTATTTCTGAATCCTATCAGAAGGGAATCCGTGATTTTGATGTGCAAGATGCCTACAAAGGGATGAAATTACTGGCACTGAATCCTACTCCAAAAGGTTCCAGGTTCGGAGGAAGGAGTGGAATTGAGGATTACAACAAATTTGGCTATTGCCCTACTGACCTGATGGACAAAGCGGTATCGCGCACACTGGAGTATGCGTGGGCCGATCATGCAATCGCTGTTTTGGCTGATTCACTGGGATACAAGGAGGATGCAAAGCTGTTTTATGCCCACGCCGATTTTTACCGGAATCTTTGGAATCCAGCTACCCGATATTTTCAATCCAAAGATACAAAAGGAGTCTTTTCCGGTAAATTCAATCCGTTAAAGCTTTCCTATTTTGATACCGACGGAGTTTATACCAAAGATTATGTGGAGGGGAGCGCCTTGCAGTGGCGGTTTGCCGTTCCCTATGATCCGCAGGGATTGATTTCGCTCTTCGGCGGACCAATTAATTTCGTCAGGGAACTCAATGAATTCTTCGAAAAATCCGATCCCACGATGAGCAGTTGGAATCCGGGAGTATACTACTGGCACGGAAATGAACCCGATCTCCATTCTGCCTATCTATTTAATGAAGCCAACCGCCCGGACCTGACGCAAAAATGGTCGGGGTGGATACTGGACAACAAGTATGCCGTGAATGCGGAAGGGGTGGATGGGAATGATGATGGCGCCACCCTTTCCTCGTGGTACCTCTTTGCCTCGCTAGGTTTCTACCCGATGGCTGGCTCCGATTACTATGAACTGGGAGCACCTCTGTTTAAAAATGCCACCATCCGTTTGGGAGACCGGATCTTGCAGGTTCAGACGGAAAACTATTCCCCTCAAAACAGGTATGTATCCAAAATCTGGCTGAATGGAAAACTATTGCCCAATTTCAGGATCAGACATGGTCAGATCTCGCAGGGCGGAATTCTGAAGTTTGAGATGAGTGCATTGCCAGTCAGAAAGACCAATTAGCTCCGGATATAGAGGAATCAGGCAAAACCGGGAGAAGGTTGAAACACTTTCTCTTTGTTTTTTATTTTCTACCAAACCAATCGAAAAGTCTGTTTTATTGAAAGAAAAATGACATTTGTCATTATTTGAAACCATTCACTTTTTGATTTAATTGCAAGTAGGACAAAACCTTTCCCTGTTTTATAAATAGGATATATTCGTAATTATTTGATAATAAATAATTTATTAAGTTGTAAAGGGAGAAATATTTGTCTTGTAAGAGTCAATTTCAGGTGCTGTGGAGAGATTTTTCCTACTTGCTAAACAAGGCTTAACCCGACCTTCCAAAGAAAAAAGTCGAATGTTTAATTTCGACTAATAATGAAATTTTAACCCATTGTTATGCTTTATTGCACGTATTGCAAATAATTTAAAATATTTCCGCAAAATACCATCTGTTAAGGATTTTTAACTAATATTGTGTAGTTTTAATCCAAATAGTTAACTTTTGTTATTTGTGACGGGCAGGAATGCCATAGTTGCATCTTTTTTTTATTGAATAGGCTACCTGATAAGATCTGAATATTAACTAAAAAATCAATAAATATTAATTATAAGATTTTCAAATTAAAACGTGATTTGTGAGTAATTAAATTAAAATGTTTCCTCTATGAAAAAATTCAAATTAGCCAGCTTGCTTTTTTTAGGGTTGATTCTCGTAATCGCCTGTAAAAAAGAGACTCCACTACCAACTGCAGCCTTTACTTACTCTGTCACAGGTAACACGGTAACTTTTATTGCCCAGGTCACCAATGACAGTAAATATGAGTGGGATTTTGGAGATGGAAGTTACATCAATACACTTCATTCTCCGGTTCACGCTTATTCATCCTATGGAGTGGATTATACGGTAACCCTTACCATTCTGGGTCCAGGCGGTTCTGCCTCTGTAGTTAATAAGGTAACTATTCCTCCTAAAACCAAAATGCAATTGCTCACAGGTGGTTCGGCAGGAGGCACAAGCAGCAAAAAATGGCGGGTTGCGGTTGGTGCTCCAACTTTCCTGATCAATTATGCTACTGCGACTTTTGCTCCGAATTACAAATCCTATCCGGGAAATATTCTTTCTGCCGTTGGTTTGGGTGCTGTTTACAACGATACATTCGAGTTCAAGGCTGATGGAACGCTTACCATTCACCCGAATGGTGGCGGAATATTTGGAGGATACATCTATTGTGCATTGAATGGGGTTCCAAACATCGGCAATGCAGGTGGTTCCGGATTGACCTATGTCAAACCATTTACCTCTCCTGCCGGGGCGACCTTTGCCATCAATGAAAACAAAACATTCACCATTACAACCTCCCCAGATGGAGTTGCAGCTTCAGCTGTTTCTTATCCAGGTGTAACAACATTGAGCTTCACCAAGGGTGGGTTCCTCGGAATTATGGACTTCTCCAGCGAGTGTATCATTACCTCGATAACGGATACTCAGATGATTGCCAACATCTTCATCTCAGCAGTACCTCCTCCGGGACAGGTTGGTAAACCCAATTTTGTACTAAATCTTTATTTTGAAGTTGCTCCTTAAACAATCTCAGGAACAGGGTAAATGTTCAGTTTACCCTGTTTCACCAGGAAAAAATAAGTATTTCAAATATTACAACTAATAAAAATTATTTATGATGAAGAGAAAAATGCTTAAAGCAATGTTTTTGTGCATCTTAATGGTTGTATCAAGCAGCCTGTTTGCTCAAAATATTGTCACAGGTAGTGTCAAGGATGATACTGGTCAGACATTACCCGGTGTCAGCGTGGTAGTGAAAGGGACGACAACTGGTACTGTGACCGATATAAATGGAAAATTTTCCTTGTCAGTTCCTGCAAATGCAACGTTGACCTTCTCTTTCGTGGGAATGAAATCGAAGGAGGTTGCATTAGGAACCCAGCGCAAAATAGAAGTTTCGCTTGCTTCAAGTACCATTGGGGTAGATGAAGTGGTAGTTACCGCCCTTGGTATTTCCAGGGAGAAGAAGTCACTGGCCTATTCCGTTTCGGAAGTGAAATCCGAAGAGCTGGCCAAAGGTGCCAACTCGAATGTGATCAAATCTTTGGACGGCCGTGTGAGCGGGGTTAACTTTACCAACTCCAGTACGGATCCGAACGGTTCTGTTTTTGTGACCATTCGTGGTGCGACAAGTTTGAACCTTTCTTCTTCCACAGCTGCGAGTCAGCCATTGTTTGTAATCGATGGAGTTCCGGTAGGAACAACTTCCGTCGACAACAGGAATGGTGCTGACTTTGGAAACTTGCTGTCCCAATTGAACTCAGAAGATATCGCCAGCATCTCCATCCTGAAAGGTGCCAGTGCAGGTGCACTCTACGGTTCAGCCGCCGGTAACGGGGTCATCATGATCACCACCAAATCAGGAAAAGGCGGAAAAGCCGGAATCGGTGTATCTGTCAATACTTCCATCGTTTGGGACAAACCCTACAATTTCTTTGCAACACAACAACTCTATGGAGATGGAATCCGTGCATCTTCTATTTATACCTCAGGTTACGACTGGGGTGCAAAATTTGCTGACTTTACCACTGCAACTGTTGACCAATACAATACGTTGACGCAAAGGGTTGAAACAAAACTTTTTGCTGCTACCAAGGAAAACCGTTTGCAGGAGTTTATGCAGACCGGAGCAACCAGGAATTACAATGTCAGTGTGACGGGTAATTACAAAGAGGGTGCTTTCCGTTTCTCCCTCGGTAAAATGTCCAACATTGGTGTCATGCCTAACAACCAGACAGACCGTATGAATGCCAGTTTGAGTGCGGAGTACAACATCACCCCAAAAGTAAAGATCTCCGTTACCAGCAACTACATGGGTCAGTTTACACCCAACAAGACCTCTGCCAACAGTCAGGTCATTGAAGAGCTGACCATGGACTTTCTTGCATCCATCCAGCCAATCAAGGAGATGCAGACGATCTGGAAAAAAGGTTTTACGGGCCAGTTGCAGAATGCTCCCTACTACAAGCCGGATGGCACACCCATGCTGGATAACCCATACATGTATGCCTATTCCGAAATCAACACCTACCGGAAAGACAACTTTTTCGGCAAGGCCCAGTTAGAGTGGCAAATCATCAAGTCGCTCAAAGTAATGGCTCGTTCCGGGATTGATTACAGCGGTGACAATTATGAATACAAACGGGCCAAAGACTTCGTGGACAGCAACCAACGTGACGGTAAGTACTCTGTTACCCAGGGTAACGGCCTGAGTGTACAGAATGACCTTATGCTGGTATGGAACAAGGAATTTGGCAGATTTACCTCCAATGCAACCGCAGGTTACAATTATGCCTACAGCAATTCTTATAGCTATGCAGGCAACGCTGAAAAGCTGGTCAGGGTCAATGATTACTCTCTTGGCAATGCTGTTGCCGGAACGCTTTCTACCAGCAGCGCCTGGGGAATCGGAAAATCTCAAAGCGGTTACCTGACAGGTCAGTTGGGTTTTGCCAATCAGATTTTTATGGATCTTTCTGGTCGTTATGACATGAGCGGAATTCTGGAAGAGGACAAAAACCACCACTTCTACCCATCTGCATCCTTGAGCTGGTTGCCATCTACCACTTTCAAACTACCTGAAATAATCAACCTACTGAAATTCAGGGCTGGTGTTGCCCAGGTTGGTCACGGAATCGGAACACCCAGAAGTAACAATACCTTCAGCTTTGCACCCATCGATTACGGAAGCACCAAAATCCTGAATATCGGTGGTTCACTTGTAGATCCGAACATCAAAGCCGAGGTTACAACTTCCTATGAAGGTGGATTTGACATCTCCATGGCAAAGAACCGTATTTCTGGTGAATTTACTGCCTACAAGAAAATACACGAAAATCAGCAAGGTCAGATTCCAACCTCTCCGGGTATTGGTTACGGTGGTATGTTGACAAACGTTGGTACCGTTGAGGCCAAAGGTTACGAAGCTTCGCTGGATTTTGTACCGGTCCGCACCAAGGACTGGAACTGGGAAATAGGATTCAACTTCAGTCAGGTAACTTCCAAGATTACCTCCCTTTCAGCCGCATATGTTCCGACTGGCCAGACCTTCTATGGCAATGGTCCGAATATCGACCTGAGATTGGCTGTGGGTGAAACGATTGGAACCATGTGGGCGCATAACGTATTTACAACGATGCCCTCTACCAGTAAGTATGCTGGAATGTATGTATTGACAAACAGCGGTGAATGGCAGTATTCCAACCTCGAAAAGGACCGGAAATCCATCGGTAACTACAACCCTGATTTCATCCTGGGAACCCATACATCCTTGAAATGGAAAAACTTTACCCTGGGCATCGTAGGAAGTTTCAGAAAAGGTGGTAAATACATCTCCGACATCGAGCGGCGCGCGGTTACAGATGGTCACTCCTTGCTGACCATTGGTGACAAGGTGAATGGCCCGAACCCTTATACCGTTGGTGGACGTGATGCATCAACAGGCGGTCTGCCCTGGCCTGATGCCAGCAAGATGCCATATGCACAACAAGCTTCCCTGGTCTCCACTTATGCCAAATACGGAACTCCTGTCGCAATTGATGACGCTTCCTATTTCAAGGGAGTCTGGCTGAAACCCGGCGGTAACCCAGCCAATGATGCCGACTACATCGTGAACGGTGCCGATCCATTGCAGACATTCTATGGCTTGCCAGGATTGATTCTGGGAGCACAATACTGGAGTTTCCCGCAGTCATTGCTTCGTGATGCTACCAACTTTAAAGTGAAAGAGATCACTATTGATTATACGATACCAAACAAATTCACCTCCAAATACAAGGTTGAAAATATCGTGATTGGATTTGTGGGCAGAAACATATTCCAATGGAATGCCGCCGATAAATATGTAGATCCTGAATCCGCATTCGAAGGGATCGGTCAGAATCAGGGTATCGTTGGTAAGGCTCTTCCTTCCATTGCCTCCTATGGTTTCAAAGTATCGTTTGATTTTTAATGCTTAAATTATTTGCAAACATGAAAAAACAGATATCAATATTACTACTGACACTCTTTACCTTGACAGCCTGTGAAAAACAGCTGCTCAGACAGGATGAGCTGTTACAAAAGCGTGATGCGGTGGAGTCTGCAACTCCTAATTTGTTACTTTCCTCTGTCATACAGCAATCGACTTTTGCCTACAGCTATGAAGGAGGCGCCGGAAACCGTCAACTTGCTACCACGGTTCAGTACATGCAGGGAAACAGAAACTCCGACGACAATACCTACCGGGGATTTCCGAAACCCAACAGCGATTTGTACGGGTTTACTACACCCATCAAACTGGTCCAAGCATCCATTATCAACGTGCACAACCTCGGTTTGAAAGGTTATGAAGGAATTTTTCTGATTTTCAAATCTTTACTCTGGTCTACCCTGACAGACTTGTATGGTGACATTTACTATACGGAGGGTCTTCGCGGACAGGATGGTATCCTGTTCCCAAAATTTGACGATCAAAAGAGCATTTATCCTGCCTTGATCCAAAATTTGAAGGATGCAACTGCCTTGCTCGCTTCAAGTACAGAATCCATCGACAAAACCTACGACATTATGTATGCCGGGGATAAAGCCAAATGGATCAAATTCGCCAATTCCTTGCGCCTTAGACTTCTGATGCGGGCGAGCAAGAATTATACCAATGCAGCCAGTGAAATTGCAGCCGTTGCCGCTCTTCCTTTGATGGGTGCAATTACCGACAATGCCTCCCTTCCTTATCTTGCAGGTGACAGGACCTACTCCTGGCCGATGGGAAATTCTTACATGGGATACAGCGATAACTTCATGATTTTCCGTCCAAGCAAGACTCTGGTCGACAGTTTAAAAGTCCTCGGCGATGACAGATTGAGAGTTTGGGTTGCCCCGATTGAGAAACCCTGGACCAATGTGCCCGCCCAGAACGGAACAGTGGTTGCAACCACCGATCCGAATGGATTTTCCTATAGCTCCACCTACGAATACATCGACCGGACAAAATCCGGTATCAAAGGGGCTGCTGGCTTTATTGTTGATTCACTTACCCTTTATGCCGGTTATACTGCGGGTATGTATGAGAACGTACTGGCTGCCAATGGTAGCTGGGATTTTCCTACCACCATCTTCAATTACAAAATTTCCAAGTTCACCAAACTGCTGAATGAAAACTCCAATCCGCTTCTTAAGGCAGATATTATGCAGGCAGATGAAGTTCAGTTTTTGTTGGCAGAAGCCATCGTTAAGGGTTATGTTGCTTCAAGCAATGCCGAAACTTACTACAAGAATGGTGTGGCACTTTCCTACAGTCGATGGGGTCTTACCTTACCGGGTACCTATTTCAACAATGCCAAGGCGGCCTTCCCGGCAAATGGAACTACCAATCAAAAACTGGCCAAGATTGCCCTCGAAAAATGGCTGGGTAACTTCCTGATGGGGGTTGAAGCCTATTCAGACCACAGAAGGACCAGATTGCCTGCTTTTGAATCCAATGGTGAGCTGATCAGCGGATTGTATTTGTTCCCGTTGCGTTTCAGGTATCCACAAACCGAAATGTCGAACAACTCGGCAAACTATCAGGCTGCGATCGCAAAACTCGATAAGGGTGATACGGAATATTCTAAAATCTGGCTTATCCAGTAAATATCAATATTTCATCTGTTGAGAAATGGCCACGGAGCACATTGATTGTTAACAATCAGGCTCCGTGGCTTTTTTTATGAAATTCGATCGCTAGATTTCTTAACATTTATTAACGGATAAACAGTTGTGAATGACCCGGTTTAATCGGATATTCGAATCAACTATTATTTTCGTTAATTTTTTTCAACTACTTTAATTTCAATTAACTACATTTTTATTTCAAATCAAATAACTGTAATTTCTGTTGGGTTGTACCGTTCAATGGTATAACTGGCTGGAGATTTTCGGTTGTTTATTTAAACTACATTTTCCCAATGAAAATTTTACTACTCTCGATCTTATTCACGTTTGTGCTTTTCCAGCCGGGTATCTCCGTGGCCAAAAAGGCGATCACCCCTGAAACAGCCCTTCAGGCCTATCTTCACAATGGAGATACCTCCTTCAAGTGGGAACTGAAAGAACAACAAAAAGGGGAGGGAATGACCTATTACCGGATTGAATTTACCTCACAGACCTGGCAAAAAATACACTGGACGCACGATCTGATGCTGATGGTTCCGGATGAACTCAATTATGACAAGGCGCTCCTTTTTATCACAGGTGGCAGCAACAAGAACGAGAAACCGAATTCTCATAATTTCAAGGATGATCTCCCGGTTGAATTCGCCAAAATGTGCACTGTCAACAAGACCCTGATTGCCGTTATCTGGCAGGTTCCCAACCAGCCCCTGTATGACGACCTTACGGAAGATGCGCTGATCTCCTACACGCTGCACAATTATCAGAAGGACCACGATTTCAACTGGCCGCTTCTTTTTCCGATGACCAAGAGTGCCGTTCGGGCCATGGATATCATGCAGGAGTTTACCAAGAATAAAATTCACAAAAAAATCAAGGGTTTTGTGGTTTCCGGTGCCTCCAAAAGAGGCTGGACTACCTGGCTCACCGGCGCAAATGATCCCCGCGTGGTCGCTATAGGTCCGATGGTGATCGATATGCTCAACATGCCTGTCAACATTCCGTACGACAAGGTGGTTTGGGGAGATTACAGCATCGAAATTCAGGATTATGTAAAACTTGGGCTGGCCCAGCAGTTTGGCTCCTCCCAGAGCAACGATCTGGTTAAAATGATCGATCCTTATTCCTACCGGAAATTGCTGACCATGCCCAAAATGCTCTTTATGGGAACAAACGATCCCTATTGGCCTGTCGATGCTGTCAAGAACTACATTGATGATATCCCTGGCAACAACCACATCTGCTACACACCTAATGCAGCACACGATCTGGGAGACAAAAAAAGGGCATTTGCAACCCTGAGCGCTTTCCTCGGGACAACAGTTACCAACGGCGAATATCCCATTTGCGATTACCGCATTTCTGAACAGAACGGAAAGATAAACCTGACGGTTAATACGACCGCCGATAAACTGGTAGATGCTTCCCTTTACTCCACCACCTCTCCAAATCAGGAGTTCCGCGACAAAAAATGGGGTTTCGTTGGATTGGATGCGGCGAAGAAACCGGTCGTGCAGGTGGAGATTGACTATCCAAAATCTGGATACAAGGCATTCTATGTAGAGCTTAAATACAAATCCCCCTTTGGTGCCGATTTTACGCAGTGCACCAGAATGTTCGTCACTTCGGACAAGAATGTAATTTTTAAGAAATAAAATGCTAATATGCTAATGTGCTAATGAGTTAGATTTCTGGAAATGGAAGAATCTCTTTCCTAATTAGCACATTAGCAACTTACCACATTAAATAATTTTCCTCTGATGAAAAAGGTATTGTACATATTTCTGGCTTTTGTTGCTTTGCTGGCTATTTTGTTTGTCGTTTCGACTGGCTCCGTGAAGGTAGACCCCTTTATGAGTTCTGCCTATTTTAAGAAGACAATGGCGCGGGTCGACAGTATCAAGAGATCGGAAGTGGCAGTATCCGACTCGCTTTTGGCAGGATTTTCAAAGGTGAGCATCACACCAAAAGTCAATAATCCTACGGATGATCCGGCGACCGGAAAATTTGTCTCGGTTCCATTGGCAGGGTTTGGCGCCCGCAAAGGGAAATCGGCTACCGGTGTTCACGATAGTATTTTTGTTCGTTCTGTGGCACTGAAAGTGGGTTCCAAACTGGTGGTATTTGTTGGTGCGGATCTGCTGATTATGCCTCCTAACATCATCGATCTGGTCGTTGAACAACTTGCTGCAAAAGGAATATCCAGGGACCAGCTATTCTTCTCTGCGACCCACTCGCACTCCAGCATCGGTGCCTGGGGACCAGGATTCATTGGAGAGCAGTTTGCAGGTGCTCCAAATACAGCTATTCAGCAGTGGATGGTCGGATGCATTGTCAAGGCAGCGGTTTCCGCGGTCGCGGATTTGTCGAAGGCCTCTGTTGCTACCGGAAGTTTCAAAGCTGCCGGCCTCACCAGAAACCGGTTCATAGGTGAACTGGGTACCAAAAATGATGATTTCTCCTACCTGCTTGTTGAACAGAAAGGCAAACGCAAGGCGGTGATCGGAACCTTCTCGGCTCATGCGACCACCCAGGGGGCAGGAAATATGGAATTCAGCGGAGACTATCCAGGTTACTGGGAACGAAAAATGGAGGGCAACTCCTTCGATGTCGCCCTGTTTTGTGCTGGGTCTATAGGCAGCCAAAGTCCTTCCGGAAAGGGAAAGGGATTTGAAAGTGCCAGGTACATCGGCGAGTCGCTGGCCGATAGTTTGAGCAAAAAGTTGACTGTTTCTCCTTACCAGGAAACCGAATCCATCTCTTCGGCCACCCTGAGGGTCACCTTACCGGAATACCACCTTCGTTTGACCACCACCATTAACCTGGCAACCTGGCTTAGCCAAAAACTGATGCCAGAACCCAAAAACGTCTACTTTCAAGCGGTTCGGATTGGCAAGTTAATATGGATTACTGCTCCTTCCGATTTTAGCGGGGAGTACGCACTGCAAATTAAGAATGCCCTGGCCGCTAGCGGTTACGATGCCGTGGTTTCCAGTTTCAACGGTAGTTATGTCGGTTACATTGTTCCCGGCAGGTATTTCTACATGGATGAATATGAACCGAAACTGATGGGCTGGTTCGGACCGACCATGGGCGACTACTCCATGGACCTGATCCGGCACCTTACGGGGATAGTAGGAAAATGAGAGAGTGAAGAGTTAAGAGTTTGGAGGGAAGGACCCCAATCGACAAAATAGATTATATTGTGTAATTTGTGCCTATTGTGGTGAAGAAACAACCGAAAATCGAAAATTAATTGCTACTAACAATTAAGTGATGTATGAAGAATTTGAAGCGCTTGTTTAAACTCCTTAAAAATTTGTTGCTGGGTTTGCTGGTGACTCTGGTGCTGGTGTTGCTGGTGATCTTCGCCAAACCTCTATGGCACCGTTTCGTGACTTATCCCAGATTTCAAAAACAGGTAGAGGTCTTTCAGCAAAGGAAAAAGGAGGTTCAGCTTCCGACCAGCCTAAAAATCTACAGAGGATTGCTGCATCTGCATAGTTACTGGTCGCACGACAGCAAGGGTACGCTTTATGATTTGGTCTCAGCGGCCAAGCTCCGCAACATTAATTTTCTCTTTCTGACGGATCATCCCCACGGCAATCTCGACTCCTTTCCAAGAGGATACAAAGGTTTATATGACGGCGTGTTGATTGAGCCCGGCAGCGAAAAGGAGGATTTTGTCTCCTGGCCCATGGATACCACGGTGATTGACTGGAAGATCAACAAGGATACGATTTCAAAACGATTGGTAAATAATGGAGGTATGATCTTCTATTCCCATACCGAGATTCCTCACAATTGGGACAACCAATTTTTTCAGGGGATGGAGATATACAATTTTCACACCAACGTTTTGGAGAAAACAAGGACCTTTCCCATTCTGACCGATTTTCTGATCAATGGTTCCAAATACCGTGCCTGGGCTTACCGGACCATCTTCGACCGTCAGACCAGAATACTGGCACGCTGGGATTCATTGAACAGGTACCGTCACGTGGTGGGTTTTTCTGCCGTCGATGAACACGAGAACATCAATTTCAGGGCGCGCTATCTGAAGGATGGGAGGGTTCAGTGGATGGGGATCAATACCAAACCCATCGATACGGTGAAGGTTTCCTTCCTGAACCGATGGATGTTTCACGAACCAGATCAAAGTGGATGGATATTCAAGTGGATGATTATCAACACATACGAGACCTCCTTCAACAATTCTGTGAACTACCTTTTTGCGGACACCCTCACTGTTCCGAATATCTCCCATCACCTGATTCTGGGCCATCATTTTACCGCATTTAAAAGCCTGGCCGACGCAACAGGTTTTTGCTATTATGCTGAGGGGCAGGATGGAAAAATGGCAGGGATGATGGGCGACTCTGTCAAAGTTGCATCTGTCAGAAAATTGACTGCTGTTTCGCCCTATCCGGGACGGTTCACGCTGATCCGGGATGGAAAAACTGTTGATGTTTCTGCCGCTGATCAATACCAGTACAGTTTCGATCGTTCCCTTCCGAAAGGCACTTACCGGCTGGAGGTGGAGGTGAAACCAGGCGATGAATGGCTGCCGTGGATTTACACAAATCCAATATATATTTACTAAAAGCAAGAGGAAAGAACGCACTTAACTTTATTTGCTCATCACCCAATTCTCATACCTCATATCTCATATCTCATACCTCATATCTTTACCCAAATCTTCGGAGTCCCTTACTTTTGCCTTTTATTTTTCAATTAACTGTTTTAATTTATACTACCATGAGACTACTAATTCTTTTTTTATTTGCAATTTTTTTGATGCCAGTTCAGGGCCAAACTCTGAAGGCCGGAGCCGCTATGCGTGACATCACACCCGATCACCTGATCCCGATTTCAGGTGGGATGGGAACACCTGAAATGCCCAACGGTTTCAAGGGTAAACTTACCGTGCGAGCATTTGTACTTGAAAAAGGGGCCACCAGATTTGCCATCGTGGGGGTTGATAACATTGGATGGCCGGCATTCCTTGGCGACAAATCACGTAAACTGATCAAGGGCATTGCCCCCGAAAATGTATTGATTGGAGTTACCCACGCACACAGTTGTCCGGATGCGTATGGATTTACGGATGAGAAGGGAAATACCGGCGCCGACCTTAAATACCTCGACTGGTGTGTCCACCAGATTGCGGATGCTGTCAATGAAGCAGTTGCCAAACTGGAACCGGCCTCCATCAGGACTGCTGTTGGAATCGCGAAAGGGCAAATTGCCTATAATTATTATGCTCCCAAATTGTACGATCCAAGAATGGGTGTCATCCAGGCTATTTCACTATCCGGGAAGAATGCCGGAAAGCCGATTGCAACCCTGGTAAATTATGCCACCCATCCCGAAATTTTGGGAACTAGCCGCAAAATGATCAGTCCGGATTTGGCTGGACCGCTTTATGACCGACTGGAATCAAAGGTTGGCGGAATGGCGATCTTCATGAACAGTGCGCAGGGCGGGATGGTTACTGCCGATACCAGGGTAGATCCAAAAATAGACAACGGCAAGGAAAATAATGACTGGAACGAATGCATCCGGATCGGCAACCTGATGGCAGATGAGGCCTTGAGAATCATTGAGCCAGTCAAGGCAGACGAAAATGCCAACATCTATTGTGCCTCAAAAACAATCAAATTTCCCATCGACTCCAAAGAAATGAGGTTTGTCCTGCAACATTCACCACTCGCCGCGGAATTTGCAAAGAACAACGATTTTTCGACCATTTCGACCCGGCTGAACCTCTTGAACATTGGAAAGGCACAAATCATTACTATTCCCGGTGAAGCGCTCCCGAATATCGGTTTTTACGTCAAACGGAAAATGAACACGGAGCAGCCTTTCCTTTTTGGTTTGACCAACGATGCCTTCGGATATATGCTCACAAAGGAGGATTTCAATGGCTTTGAACGCTACAGCTACTGTAGCCGCACCTCATTGGGCGAAATGACAGGATGCATCTATGAAGAGGAGGCGCTCAAGTTTGCAGGCGAGTGCCCTTCACCAGGAAAGACTATAGGACGATAAGACTTTAGGAATTGGAAAACTA
Organism: uncultured Bacteroidia bacterium; assembly: GCA_903854235.1. Lineage (GTDB taxonomy): Bacteria > Bacteroidota > Bacteroidia > Bacteroidales > Prolixibacteraceae > CAINVV01. Next base: position 35,075 of record CAINVV010000097.1, read on the forward strand.
GAAGGAAAATCAATGATCTATAACCAATTTGTAACAGCCAAAAGCTAACAGCTAAAATACAACTATCTATGAACAGAGCCAACAGATTGATTGGTGTTTTGCTGACAGTAGTGACCATCGCGGCCTGTACACCTTCAGAACCGCAGGTCAAAATGGTGCAGCTGACGAATGGAGCCTACAACCACGATCTGGACAACAACGACAATTTTTCGCCGGATGGAAAATGGCTGGCCTATGACACACGTACTGGTATCGGCGGCATCGGCGGATCGCCTTCCGTAGAGCGTGTAAACATTGAAACAGGCAAAATTGAGGAATTGTTCGCCGTAAAAGACAACCAATCCTGGGGCCCTGGCGCAGGAGCAGTAAGTTATCATCCTTCGGAAAACAAGGTAATCTTCATTCACGGCCTCGACCGTTGCAGTGAGAAAAATCCCTACCAGCAATGGAAACGCACGGGTGTAATCGTAGAGGACAACCACCCTAATGTTCCCATTTACATGGATGCCAGGGATGTGACAATGCCGTTTACGCCAGGAGCGTTACGCGGAGGTACCCACCGCCACGAATGGAGTAAGGATGGCAAATGGGTGGGTTTTACCTACAACGATGCCATCCTGAAAGCACTGGAGGATTCAACCGGTAAGACCTTTAATTTGAGGACGGTTGGTGTTTCGACCAAACTGAAACCTGTGCTGGTTGACAAAAGCGGCGATGGCGAAAATGTGAGCGGAGAGTGGTACAGTGTTCTGGTAGTCAGAGTTGTGCCCAATCCTGAACCAGGCAGTGATGAGGTAAGCAATGCCGCCTCAGACAGTTGGGTAGGTACCGGAAGTTATTTGAACAAAGAAGGCAAAAAACAGGTTGCCAGAGCCTTCATAGGTAAGGTCAGGAATAAAAACAACCAGCCGGTCGATGAGCTGTTTGTGGTCGACATTCCCGACTCCATCAATCAACCCGGCGAATTCGGTCCGCTGGAAGGAACACCAACCACTTTTCCCATGCCACCCAAAGGAACCGTTCAGCACAGACTGACCTACACTGCCGAATCGGCACACCCAGGTTGCGGCGGTGTAGTGCGCTCTTCCTCCGACGGAAAATGGATCGCTTACCTGGCGGCAGATTCAAAGGGTGTACAACAAATTTTTTTGATTTCGCCTGACGGCGGAAGTTCAAGGCAAATTACAGAGCATCCAGCCGGGGTGCAGAGTTGCGCCAGGTGGAGTGCCGACAACCAATCCATTTGCTATGTCACCGAAAACAGCATCGTCATCTGTAAAGTATCGGACAAGCCGTTTGAAAAAAGATTCAGGCGAATTACTCCCACCAGCAAGGAGGAGTTATCCAACATCGTTTGGTCGGCCGACGGAAAAACCGTTGCCTTCAACCGTCCTGTTAAGGAAGTAGGATCAAAAGATTCGTGGAAACAGATTTTCCTGGTCACAATAAATTAACCATAAATGAACCAGTAGAGACGTTGCATGCAACGTCTATTTTTGTATTCCGGTGATTTTGCCAGAACGTCGCTAACCGCTCTCCTGATTATTTGCTAATTTTGCAGATAATGAAAAAGCTTGTCGTTTTAACCGGTGCCGGGATGTCGGCCGAAAGCGGAATACGTACCTTTCGTGATTCCAACGGATTGTGGGAGGAGTACGATGTGATGGAGGTGGCCAGCATCGAAGGCTGGCATAAAAATCCGGAGTTGATGCTACGTTTTTACAACGAGCGCCGCAAACAGATGTTCTCCTGTCAACCTAACAAAGGCCATTTACTGCTCGCCGCTCTCGAGAAGGAATTCGAGGTCTGCATCATTACCCAAAACATCGATAACCTGCACGAACAGGCCGGTTCTACCAAAGTGGTTCATCTGCACGGCGAGTTGTCCAAAGCGAGGAGCAGTGCGGATCCTACCCTTATTTACGCCATTGGAAACAGGGATATCCTGATGGGTGAAAAATGTGCAAAAGGGAGCCAATTAAGGCCCTTCATCGTCTGGTTTGGAGAAGAGGTTCCGGCCATGGCAGAGGCTGTACCACTTGTTGAATCTGCAGATATTCTCTGCATCATAGGTACTTCCCTGAACGTATACCCCGCAGCGGGATTACTTCACTATGCTCCCAACGGTTGTCCAGTTTTCCTGATCGATCCGAATCCGCCAAAGGATCTGCCCAGGCGCATACAGGTAATTGCAAAAGGGGCTGGCGAAGGAGTCGAAGAATTGGCCAATAAACTTATAATATTGATATGAATAGCCTTGCTTTAGTTTTGAGGAAATTATTCCTTCTTGTTGTGTTATCAGTGGTTTTATCGAATTCTTCTGTGGAGGGAAAAAATTTAAATGAGTGCTTCCCAGATGGAAGGCCAATGTCACAATGGTTTTTGGATAAGACGAAAATTCCTTTGGAAAAATTAGGAAGGCAATTTGTTATCACCAGCTTTGGAGCAGTGAATGACAGTACAATTCTGCAAACGGAGTCCATCCAGCGAGCCATCAACGAAGCGGCAGCACAGGGTGGAGGAGTAGTGGTCATTCCCAAGGGGATCTTCCTGAGCGGGGCACTATTCTTCAAACCAAAGACGCATCTCTACGTGTCTGAAGGTGCAGTATTGAAAGGATCTGACGACATAGCCAACTATCCAAAAATACCCTCCAGGATGGAAGGGCAGAGCCTTGATTACTTTGCTGCCCTGGTCAATGCCTATGGAGTCGATGGATTTACCATAACCGGAAAGGGAACCATCGACGGGAATGGCCAGAAATACTGGGAATCCTTTTGGGAAAGACGCAGGCAAAACAAGAATTGCACCAACCTTGAGGTTTCCAGACCTCGTCTTCTCTTTATCTGGAATTGCAAAAATGTTCAGGTACAGGATGTTAAACTGCACAATTCGGGTTTCTGGACCAGCCATTACTATCAATGCAAAAATGTAAAGATTCTTGATCTTCACATTTTTTCTCCGCACACCGTCTTAAAAGCACCCAGTACGGATGCCATCGACCTGGATGCCTGCACGGATGTTTTGGTATCCGGATGCTATTTGTCTGTGAACGACGATGCCATCGCACTGAAAGGTGGAAAGGGGCCATTTGCAGACCAGGATCCCAATAACGGAGAAAATACCAATATCCTGATCGAAAATTGTGAATTCGGCTTTTGTCATTCAGCCCTAACCTGCGGCAGTGAGGCCATCCACAACAAAAATATCCTGATGCGGAATTGCCACATCAACGATGCCATGCGGGTTTTGTGGTTGAAGATGCGGCCTGATACACCCCAAAAATATGAATTTGTATCTGTAGAAAATATAACGGGACAGGCCTTTAGCTTACTCTATGTCAAACCCTGGACCCAATTCTTCGATCTGCAGGGAAGGAAGGATGTACCACTTTCCTTTTGTGAAAATATCTCCATGAAGCACATCGATTTAAAATGTGAGGTATTTTTCGATGTGGCCATCGGAGAAAATAACAGGCTCAAGGATTTTACTTGTGAGGATCTCTCCATTGTCGCAAAAAACGGCTCCTTCGACCACAGCATGATACAGGGAATCCAAATCAAAAATGTTTTTGTAAACAAGAAGAAGATGAACTAAAGGCAAAAGTAAAAAACGCCGTGATCAAGAATTGATTGTAAATTCAAAGCCTCCATTTAGGGAGTTCCACCCTTTTGCCTTTTGCCTTTCTCCTTTTGCCTTTAGTTATTTGGTGATCCCGATCGCCTGCTGCACCTGAGTCTGGTAATTTGAAATGGTTTCGGAAACGATTTCAATATTTTCCTGCGCCTCCTTCCAATTCCGCTGTTCGATGGCTTCCCTGATTCCCGGTAGGGTCTTTACACCATATCCCGTATAATATCCGGGAGCATAGATCTCATGCTTGTACCACGATCTTCGAGGCAAACCGTTATCGTTAAGCAGACTTCTTTCTGCCTTATACAGAATCTCATTCACTTGCAGCAGCTTGTCAGAGGGGACTGCTCTCGACCGATCATATTGCCTTTGGAACTCCTCTGTACTTTTTTTCAATTGCATCAGGGCATTTTCCAGCCTGCTGAAATCGAGATAGGGGATGGGTTCTTCCATTTTTGGCGATTGGTAGACTTTGGTTGGATCTTTGGCCAGTTCGAATATTTTTTCGGAGATCATGATGTTTTGCAGTTCCGTTTCGTTCCGCGTTGTCTCAAGCGAACTCTTCAATTCCGTTGCATATTCAGCGACAGTTTTGTAAAAGCTGCCGACATCGAAGGGCAAAAGGTCTGCATTGGCCATCCGCATCATTGCCCGGCCCGTGGTTTTGGCCAGGGCAATTCCGTATTGAAATCCGGGATCCGTAAATCTAGTAAAGTGGTCGTAGGAATCATAAATGGAATGGTATTCACCACCAGCTCCTTCACCGCCAAAACCTAGATTCATGGAGGCAACTCCCACATGTTGGAGGAAACTGGAGTAGTCCGACCCGGAGCCAAGGGCTCCAAGCTTGATATTTTTATTTCCCGTCATCTTTGCCCTGGCAGATTTGTCTGCTGTGACCAAGGCCGAGGCATATTTGCGCTCCCTGATACTTACACCGGTTTGTGGATCGATCACATCACCAGCTATTTCATTAAAAAATGGTTCCAGGGTATGAGATCCTGCTGCTCCTATAAACCCACGGGAGTTGTTGTCGGTGTTGCAATAGAAAACAGCCTTTTTACTCAATTCGGCCTGGTGATCCTCCACCCATTCCGTTGAACCCAGTAGACCCGGTTCTTCCCCATCCCAGGTGCAATAGACCAGGGTACGTTTCAATTTATAACCATTTTTCACCAAAATTCCGATGGCCCTTGCTTCATCCAGTTCTGAAACGATGCCACTGATGGGATCGGCAGCTCCGTTCACCCACGCATCGTGGTGGTTGCCGCGAAGGATCCACTCATCAGGCATTTCGCTGCCCGGAAGTTTGGCAATGACATCGTACAAAGATTTAATATCCCAGTTGAACTGCAATTTCAAATGCACATTTTCTATTCCGGGTCCCACGTGGTAGGTGAGGGGCAATCTGCCGCGCCAGGAAGCCGGAGCAACCTGCCCGCCCAAAGATTGGAGCAAGGGCAGTGCATCCTCGTAGGAAATGGGCAATACCGGAATTTTCATCAGGGTGACCGCTTCACTCCTGTCGAGGCGTTTGGCCTCCTTTGTAGCCGGAATTCCAGGGGTTAGTGGATCACCCGGATAAATGGGCATATCCATCACCGAACCACGCTGTACGCCATCCTTTGGTCGAAAAGCACCTTCCGGGTAAACGTCTCCCTGGGCATAACCATCGTCCTCCGGGTCTGAATAGATCAGGCAACCCACGGCCCCGTGTTCTGCTGCAACTTTTGGCTTGATGCCCCGCCAGGATCCGCCGTATTTTGCTATTACTATTTTTCCCTTTACCTCCACACCCATGCGCTCCAACTCCTCATAGTCAGATGGAATGCCGTGGTTGACAAAAA
>CAINVV010000098.1 GCA_903854235.1 uncultured Bacteroidia bacterium
GGAGGTTCTGGTCTCGTCTTCAAGCTTCTTGATCAGATTTTTGCTTGCAGCCAGCGTGGAATCGATAAAGCGGATGCTGGTAGAAACCGGCTACCGGATGGGTCGTTTTCAGGCTACGGTGGAAGATCTGTTTGTTCCCTATTTGTTGCCTGAGGATTGTGGCTTAAGAACAGATAACAAGTACGTCAGGTTTCTTGATCAGGAGGGTGCCGGGATCGAACTTTCCGCAGAACAGCCTTTTAATTTCAATTGCTATTCCTATTCCACGGAGAATTTATCAAAGGCAAAGTATACTTATCAGCTGACAAAATCGGATGGCATCACCTTTAATCTCGATTACCAGACCACCGGAGTCGGTTGCACGGCGAGGGCTGTATCCGACAAATACCAGACAATTCCTATGGCGACACAGTTCACCACTACCTTAAGGCTGGTGAAGGGTAGCAGTATCAAGTAGTCTCTGCGGAATTTGTGTTGGAAAGAAAATGTTTGTTATTTTTTCAGTAGAAATTCGAGGGGAACATGCAACCTCCGGCTCCAGGCTGTTTCGCTGTGGTCATCTCCGGGATAAAACCTTGTTATCCAGTTTTTGTTGGTATATCCTTTGGCTTTCATCACTTCATCGGCTTTTTGCTGCAAGGGAGGATACATGGCGTCCAGCGTTTTGTCGCCGTAGTCGAAATAGATTTTGTGTTTTCTGGGATCCGGCAGACTGGATTTCAGGTAGATGAAAAATGATTCGGGTATTGGATTGTTTTCTACGGTAAATGATCCGGGCCAGTGGGTACTCATGCAGATTGCACCTCCGAATATTTTGGGATATTCGCAGATGGCGTACATCGAAATGAGCCCTCCCATGCTGCTGCCGCCGATGAAGGTATGTCTCCTGTCTTTGTAAACACTGTAATTTTTGTCTATGAATGGTTTGAGTTCGGTTACCAAAAACTTCAGGTAATTGTCGGAATGCGGCTGGAATTTTTCTATGGTGTTTCCCATGGATTGCAGCTGTTTGGTAGCCAGCGCTTTTAGTTCCGGCGTGAGCGATTCAAAAGGTTTTTGCGGAAAAAATTCGGGATGCCTGCTTTTCCCGCTATTCCAAATGCCAACGACGATCACTGGTTCTATCTGATTATCCCGGATAAGCTGGCTGATGACGGCATCAGCGTCCCAGGAGCGATGGTTCCAGGTAGTCAGGGAATCAAAAAGCATCTGACCATCGTGCATATAAACGACGGCATATTTTTTTGAGTTACTGTAACCATCAGGCAACCAGACATCCACGTTTCTGGTATCGATAAATTTTGACTTGAAATTCTCGATACGGTGAATGCTTCCGGAAACGACCCTGGGGAGGTTTTGGGATTGAAGCATGGCCGCCATCGACAACAGCACACTGATTAAAACAATTCTCTTCATAACAGGGTATTTTTTTTCTGGATGGAAGCTATTTTGCTAAATTTATTGCCGACTGTCTCCTTTGAGGTTTCACTTTTTGGGGTCAATTTCTGATAATGACATCACACAAGGGGTGACTGCTATCCAGAGAAGGGACGCAGCCGATCTTCATTCCTGCAATTCGAAATATTTTTTGACGAGCAGAGTAAATTCGTTGATCGAAATTGGTTTGGAAAGAAAATCGTTACAACCTGCCAGGATGGCTTTATCCCTTTCCCCTTTTAAATTCAGGGCTGTTTGTGCAAAGATGATCACCTGCTGATTAAATGTCCGGATAATTCTGGTCGCCTCGTAACCATCCATCACGGGCATATGAACATCCATAAGTATAAGATCGATGTTCATATGCGTTCGGCAGGCTTCCACGGCATCCAGTCCGGATTTGACCCTGATGATCTCTTTACCGTAGGAGTGAATCAGCCGGGTGAGATAAAAATTGGATACATTGTCATCCTCAGCGATCAACACCTTTAGTTTTCGGATATTCAAATCTTCCAATTTCTCAAGGATGATCGAATTGGAATTTTTTCTTTCTGCAAAATGAGGTTGGTAGGGAATGTTAAAATAGAAGGTAGAACCTTTGCCATATTCACTTTCTACCCAGATATTTCCTCCGAGCATCTTTACATAGGCCTTTGTGATGGCCAGCCCCAGACCGGCACCCTCAAAATTTCTGGCCAGTGATTCGCTCGCCTGCCGGAACCGCTCAAAGATGATTTCCTGCTGGCTTTGACGAATGCCTACTCCGGTATCTTTCACATAAAATTCCAACATTTTCCCTTTTCTCACATATCCCAATTCAATGGATCCCTTGTCTGTAAATTTGAGGGCATTTTTTACCAGATTGGTGAATATGGCATATACCTTTTCCCTGTCTGTTCGCATGGAGGAATCCTCGTCAGAAAGCCCTGTTTTGTAAAGGAGTTCGACCCCCTTGTTTTCCGCTTCCGGCTTGAAGAAAGTATAGATGTACTTAATTTGGTCGTTGATGTTGGTATCAGACTGTACGACCTCCGTTTGCCCTGCTTCCACTTTCGAAATGCTGATGATATCGTTGATGATGTTCAACATCCTTTTCCCGCTCTCTTCAATAATTTTTATAAACTCTTTTTGCTCCTCCCCGGTTAGCTTTGGTTCTTTCAACAGTTCAACAAAGCCAAGAATTCCGTTCATGGGAGTACGAATTTCATGGCTCATATTGGCCAAAAAGGCAGATTTCAGCAGGTCACTCTCTTCCGCTTTCTCTTTTGCGCGTTGGAGCTCTTTTTTTTGATCCACAAAATCGCTGAAAAGCGTTCCTATCTGCCTGAATTCACCCGGACTATTTTTGAGATCCCCAATGAGTCTGTCATTTCCATTTTCTGTCTCCAGAATTTTCCTGATCTGCCTCAAAGGAATTGTCATCCAGATACGGGTAGTAACTCCTATCATCAACCATGCGATCAAAATGGATATAAGCATCGTCAGAAACATATAAAAGGAGATGTGCCGGTAAAGTTTGAGTAAATTGGATGATCGTTTGAAGGCAACATGTGCAATCTCCTTTCTGTTCCAATCATACAAGGGAACCGAGGCGCTGGTGGTATATGCATCGAACTTTCCCCCCTGATCCGTCGATATCACCAGACTAGCCTGTGCACTACTTAGATTGGATTCCCCGTTCAGAAAATCCTGATCCCAGTTTCTTCCAATGAAAAGATACCCGTTGGGATTGGGGACCATGTGAGTCAGGTCATCATCCGGATGGACAGAAGCCGAAGAAATTTCGAACAGTCCCTCGGAGGTATTCTGAAAGAAACTCAAGAATCGCTTTTCCCTCAACTTTTTGAGGGTTTCCCTGGAGATGATGGCGTGGATGTGAATGGACGGGACAAAGGCTTCGTGAACCAGGTTAAAGGAAGAATCGTACACACAAACATAATCTGCCCGAAAGGATTTTAGAATGGTTGAAATGTTGTTGTTGAACCAGGCAGTATCATTTTTGATAATGCTCAATGAAAAATCATCCCAGAAAAAATAATCTTTGGCAACCTGTTTCAAGGTTTCTGTCTTGGTATCTATCAAAGAGTTGACTTCATTCTGAAATTGAATCTGAGATTCACTAAGGATTAATTTTTCCTGATTCTCCGTAGTCCTGTAAAGCATATACAGCAACAGCAGAAATATCAGGCCAGTGATAAGCAACATCAAATTGATCCGAGTCTGGATGGTTGTGAATTTCATGCAATTTTTTTAGAGAAGACTTCGGTTATTTTAGTATTCAGAATAATTTTTGGCTAAGTAACTCTCGACTCCAACCTAACAATCCACTGAAAAAGGCATAAACTTCCAATAATTTTAGAAAATTATATCAGTTTAGGTGTAGGTTTTAGAGCACATTAATGATCGGAAACCATCAAAACCATTTTTTATCAGTAGCGATGCATCTCTTAGTCACCGAAAAAATTAATGTAAGGGGATTAACATGACGGGAACTTGGGTCCATCTGGAGAATCTTCGAAAACCAATTTTTGGTTAATAAACCTGCAAACTATCTAGCAAATTTATAAATATTTATTAATTGTTCATCCTTGTGAAGGTGGATTGGAAGAGTCTTAAATTTTCTGTATGCCGTTCTGCTTCGTACAACGATTTATCTGAATCAGGTGCTCCTACCGCTAAATTTTTTCATGTAGCGTAGTTAAATAGTATCATATAAGCAGCAAACTGGTGATTTGAATCCTTAAAACCCGAAAAGAACAAAGTCTATGAAAGCAGTTTGAAGAAGCACGATTCCCTGCTCCAAAATCTTTGGAATGAATTCCTGTTGTTTATTGACTGAAAGAATTCTGTTCCATAAAAATACTTTTTTAATGCCTAATAGGAGAAAATAGCCACCTTTCCTGGAACCATTTTTTTTCGCACCCTTCCTCTTTATCAGCAATTTATTTCCCAGGGAAATGACAGATTGATGTTAGTCGGATATAGGAAGCAGTTTGGTCATTGGCCCTTCCCCTACTGTAAATTGAGGTGAAATATTTTATTTTCAACCGGTTATAATTTGTTGTTTTGAAATAATTATGTAAGATAAGACTGAATATTTTGAATGTGCGCTTAAATATTCGTATATTTAGGGATCTCAAATCGGGAGTTCATACCTTAATTGGGAGACACTGTATCGTGTAATGAAACGCAATAATATGACTGGAATCCTGATCATTGAGCATAGGAAGGATTGGATAAAGTCAATGTCCGAGGCGATTGCCTTGACCCTTCCGGATTCGGAAATTCACCTGGTTTCTGAACAGGATGCCATCAAAGATTATGTTACTTGGAGCAATTTGGAGGTCATTATACTAGGGATACCACAGCCGCCACAGGTGCGTTTGGAATTGTGCAGAAAGCTGAAGCAGCATGACCGACTTAAAGTGATACCCCTCCTTTTCCTGGTTTCTGCCGGGGATGAACCAGAGATAAGGGGAAATGCCGCCGATGCCGGTGCAGATGCCTTTCTCTCCTTTCCACCAGATCTCCCTGAGCTGGCCCTTCAGTTAAGGGCGATGATCAAAATATCCCGGTTCAACCAATTGGAAAGTGAATATGAAAAGGTCTCAAGGGAATATGATCCTGAAAGTAAATCTAAAGACATCCGTGGCAGGCTGAGTTCGTCGGAAATGAAGCTTTTGGCAGAAGCCGAATTTGGGAATTCTCAGACCCTGTTTGAATCCATTTTAAACAGCACGACAGATCTGATTTGGGTGGTTAATACGGAAGATTTTGGATTGTTAAGATGGAATACTTCGTTTCATGATTTTTATTTTAACGAGCGGGGTATAGAAGTAGGTGTTGGGATGACCCCTTGGAATCTGTTCCCGGAAGGCTCTTCTTTTGTCTCATTTTGGTTGGATCAATATACCCGAACTCTGGAAGAGGGATCCCTGACAAAGGAATACAATACTTTTTCGAATACAAGGAACCTTCTGTTGAATATGGGATTGCTGGTGCATGAAAATCACCCTTATGGGATTTCAATATTTGCCAAAAATATCACAGGGCAGAAACAGGAAGAAGAAAAATTGCAAAAGTCCAACAGGTTGTATGCTGTTATCAGCCAGATCGACCAGACCATTGTTCACATCAAGGAGAAGGATCTCCTTTTGAAGGAAGTGTGTCGCATTGCTATCGAACAGGGAAAGTTCAGGATGGCCTGGATTGGATTCCTGGATAAAAACACAGGTACAATTAAACCAACCGCTTTTGCGGGTCAGGAGGATGGATACTTAACTGTCATCGAACAAATTTCAGTCAGCGATATACCTGAGGGCCGTGGACCGACCGGCAGAAGTTTCAGGGAGGGAATTTATGTGCTTTGTGAGGATTATGCGAAGGATACTGCCGTATCCATATGGAGAGAAGAAGCGATAAAACGGGATTACAGATCTTCCATCTCCCTGCCTATCCGGGAGTTTGGGGAGATTGTCGGAACTTTTACACTCTATTCGGATATCCCGTACTTTTTCGATGAGGTTGAGATTTCCCTGCTTACCGGGATAACCAACGATATCAGCTTTGCGCTCGAAAGCATCATTCAGGAACAGAAGCACTTGTGGGCTGAGTCTGCTCTTTCGGCAAGCGAGGAGCAGTTTCGTAACATTTACAACAATCTTCAGGATGCATTTTTGCAAGCAGACCTCTCGGGTAATTTTACCAGAGTAAGTCCCTCTGCCTTGCGGATGTATGGTTATGATTCGGAGGATGAACTAATTGGGAAACCTGCCAACATGCTTTATGCAAACCCCAATATCAGGGAAAGTATGATTGCAAGGCTGAAAGAGAAGGGGAGGGTGGATGATTTAATTGGCGAGGCCTTGAGAAAGGATGGAAGTACCTTCTGGGTGTCTATGAATATTCAATTTTATTACCAGAATAATCAGATCACGGGAACAGAAGGCGTGGTGCGTGATATTTCAGAGCGCATCAAGGCTGAAGAAGAGATTGTCCGCACGAATTTGCGTTTTCAGACGATGTTTGAGCAGGCTCCGATGGGAATTTGGCTAAGCGACTCCTCTACCAGGGAGCTGATAGAAATCAATCAGAAATTTGCGGAGATAGTTGGGCGTTCGATGCAGGAGATCAAGGAAACAGGATGGATGAAAATTACCCATCCTGATGATATTCAGGAAGATCTGGCACAGCTGGAAAAGTTAAATTTGGGAGAAGTTGATCATTTTCAGTTAAAGAAAAGGTACATCCGTCCGGATGGGACCTTCGTTTGGGTCAATCTGATTGCCACAACACTCATCACGGAAGATAAGGGTCATCCCCAAATTTTTTGCATGATTGAAGATATTACCGATCAAATTAACAATGAAGATAAAATTCGTATTCTGACCAGTGCGGTGGAGCAGAGTCCGGTGTCTATCGTGATTACTGGAATAGATGGCCATATTGAGTATGTGAATCCAAAATTTTCTCA
>CAINVV010000099.1 GCA_903854235.1 uncultured Bacteroidia bacterium
AACCAGTCATTACGCAGGGTAACATCCAAAAAGAGGAAATCCTTGTAACCGGCATCTGCCCTAACGAAGGCAGCTTTGTACTTCTCAGCTTGTCTGGTGTTGTAAATCAAAGGCTGATCCTTTGAGTTGGTGATGGAATAAAGATTCTTGATGTTGAATCCATTCACGGTTTGTTCGCTGTTGGCTTTATAGATAGACTGGAAGAAGTCGGTACCTGCATTGGCATTTACCTTGAAGCTACCGAATGTCTTGTTGAAAGAGAGCAGTGACTCAAGATTCTCGCGGTTGGAATAGGTCTCACCAGAGTAGTAGTAACCTTTGTTCCTTGGTTCGTTACCCGTTGTCTGGGTACCGCTGTCGTTCAGGTCGGTGCTGAATTTCTGCTCAGACCAGCCTACGTTTTGCTGACGCCTGTAGGTAATTTTAGCAGACAAATAGTCCGTGATCTGGTAATTAAAGGAAACATCACCGAACAACCTGTCCGTGTTGGAAGGACTCTTGCTCAAATTCTGGTAGGTATAGAAATTGTACCAGTAGTTACCTGCATAGAATGGCTTGGTATTGTTTGGATCGTAGGCACTTGGATCGTTGTGGTTCCAGCTTGCATAGATACCGTCCGGTGTGCGAAGATTTTGCAATTCTTTCATGATACCCATATTCAGGTCACGGTGGAACCACTGGTTGAATGAACCTGTAGACTGGTTGCTGTATCCGTCGTTGAAGTCACCATTGGTCTGGGTAGTAAAGAAGTTTACGTTGGCAGCCAAGGTAAGACCTTTTGCGATTTTGTAGGAAGTCTTCAAACCAAAAGTAGTTTTGTTCAGACTTGTTGTTGGCAGCAAACCCTTTACGGCCACATTACCTAAGCTGATGCGGATGTTGAAGTCGTCGGTAGCTTTGGAGAAGGCAACACTGTTGTTATACGTTGTACCAGTGTTGAAGAAGTCTCTGGAGTTGTTTGGTTGAGGAACCAATTTGGCGGTTGTACCCGTGTATTTTGTACCTGCATACCAGGAGTACCAAGGGATGTATTCCTGTCCTACCATTCTTGGACCCCAGCTGGAGTCGTCGGAGTAGTTGGGATAGTATTTACCATCCAAAGTTTTCCATTCAACCGGATCAGTAGCCTTGTAGGTATATCTTGTCAATTGACTTACGTTACCACCGGCATAGTCATTCTGATAATTTGGAACAATGTAAACCTGAGAACCCAGAAGACCAGAATTGAGTTCGATATTTACCTTGCCATTGTTACCGGAGGCAGCCTTGCCTTTTTTGGTGGTGATGATGATGGCACCGTTGGCACCTTGCGCACCCAGAATCGCGGAAGCACTAGGACCAGAAAGTACGCTTACATCCTCTACGTCGTCCATGTTGATGTCGTTTGAGTTGGGAAGAATGGTTCCATCCACTACATAGAGGACACCATTACCCGTACCGAAACCACCATCCCCACGTAAACGGATGTTACCCGTACGGCCAAGAGCCGCGGCAGATTGTCCCTGGAATTGGATACCAGAAACTTTACCGGCCAATGCGTTGTTCACGTTGGTTTGACGAACTGCGGTCAGTTTGTCGTTGTTCACAACCTGGTTGAGGGCCGTAGAGCCTTTGGGGGCCCGTTTGATTCCGTAACCACTCGTTACAACAACTTCCTGGAGTTCGGTTTTTTCAGTCTCCAGCTTTATGGAATAATTGGAAGGTCCCCCCAGGGCAACTTCCGTAGTTTTCATTCCAACGAAAGAAATAACCAAAGCCTTGGCATTCTGTGGAACTTTCAAATTGAACTTACCATCCATATCGGTAATGGTTCCCAGCGTCGATCCCTTCACAACGACCGATACCCCTGGAATGGAGGTTCCGTCATCGCTGGAAGTCACAGTACCCGTAACTGTACGGGTTTGTGCGAAGACAACTTGTAATCCTAAAAAGCCCAGGAATACAAGCAACAGCGAAATTTTTCTCATAGACAAATTTTTAGCGTTAAACAAAATTGAACTGTAATATAGCTTAGTAATACAAAAAATTGTTTTTTTCGAACAATTCAATAAAAATGTCAAATTTCCAACAGCACGAAGCCGACAAAATCGTTTTAAAGCTCAAACCCCATCTTTTAAAGGAAATTTTAACCTTAAACGGCAAATGTGTTAAAAATTGTTATCCAATGCAAATATATTTAAAGAAAAAGATCTTGCAATAGCAAATAACTATTCTTTTTACTGAATTCCAGTTGATTAATATGACAAAAGTCATAAATACGAACAAATGTCAAATTTATTCGAAATCTATCGGGCTGTTAATCTGATATTTAATTTTTGATTTTAGGAATATCATTTTTTGTCCAGAATCATTTCAAATTATGTGCCCATTTTATAAAATTTAACAATTAGTAAATATTAGGGGGGTATGTTTTAAAATAGTGTGCTTTTTATAGGATATGCATTCGTTTTTATGGGGGTATTCGCAATTATTTTCATTTTTTTGTCAAAATAATTTTCTTGTCCAAGTCAAAAAAATGATTTAGAAACATATCTATATGATTGAATAGCGGGTTTGAAGGAAGAAAAATGCGCAAAATAACCAACAGGGGGCTTAATATTTGCCCTGTGGGGAGAATTTCACCTCTAATATCCTCTTTTCAGTCCGGGAGACTACAACAAATCCAGCAATTGTTCCAAATGAGTGATGGTGGTGGTGGTAATCCTGGATGAAACCGGAGGCAGCTCTTCGGTGAGGAGGGTTGATTTCTCTTCCTTTGGACAATAGTATACCTGATCCATCCCGAAGGCTCTGGCTCCAAGAATGTCGGCCTCCCAGGAGTCCCCAATCATCAGACTTCGCCGTTTGGGGGCATTCATGGATTTGATGGCGTGTTCAAAAATTTTTCGATGAGGTTTCTGGGCACCTATCTCTTCCGAAATAAAGACCTTATCGAAATACTTCTTCAATCCGGACTGGATCAACTTGTCGACCTGCACCTCCCTGAAACCGTTTGTAATAATGGCCATTTTGTATTGGTGGTGAAGATGGTCCAATACCCTGATTGCTCCCGGTACGAGTCTCATTTGTTTGGGCATTTCGCGGAGATAGGCATCATTTAGGGTATCTCCCATTCCGGGCAATGGTGTTTGGTTCAATTCGAGTGACTCTTCAAAACGAAGACCCTTCAGCACATTCTTTGAAATCTTGTTTTCCCTGTAAAGATCCCAAAGCCTTTCATTCACCTGAAGGTAGATGGAAAAGTATTGGTCGTAGTCACCGATTGCGGCCTCCAAATCCAGTTTTTTAATGGCGAGGCGGAGCGCATCGTACGAGTTGGCATTGAAATCCCAGAGGGTGTTGTCGAGGTCAAAGAAGAGATGGGTATATTTCATTTATTTTTAATGTTGTCATCGATTAGAGCCTGCCTGTGCTTGGCACTGAATGTTAGGTGAACTTAGACTTTAGAGAGTGATTGAGGCATGTTTTTTATGCTTATGACCTTTCAGGGCGATTACTCCTTACTTCCTTCTTTAAACGGGGCGATGCCCTTTGCTTGCTAAATGTAAATGAGCGGATCCAAAAGCCCTGAAAAGGCGACAGCAAAAATCTCAGAATTATTCCTCATCCTCCTCCCCTTTTTTCAGATCGGCCTTTCCTTCTACCACGATCACAATTTCCCCCTTCACGGTTTTGGATTGAAAATGGGACAGAACCTCTGCAGCAGTTCCACGGAAATTTTCTTCAAATAATTTTGAAAGTTCACGTGAAACGGAGACCCTGCGATCTGCACCAAAAAATTCGACGCACTGTTCAAGTGCCTTCACCAATCGAAAAGGAGATTCATAGAAAATCATGGTCCGGCTCTCCTGGGCCAGTTCAGTCAATTTTTTTTGCCTTCCCTTCTTCTGCGGAAGAAATCCCTCGAAGCAGAACCGATCGTTTGGGAAGCCGGAATTAACCAAGGCCGGTACAAATGCGGTCGCCCCCGGAAGGCATTCTACTTCCACCCCTTTCTCCAGACAAGTCCGGACGAGCAGAAAACCGGGATCTGAGATGGAGGGCGTTCCCGCATCTGAGATCAGTGCGATGGATTCTCCTGCAAGAATTTGATCCGCGATGCGCTCCACCGTTTTGTGCTCATTGAATTTATGGTGGGAGGCCAGTCTGGTCAAAATTTCATAATGCCGTAGCAAGTGGGAGGAGGTCCGCGTATCCTCCGCCAGAATCAGATCCACCTCCTTTAATATCCTGACGGCCCGGAAGGTCATATCTTCCAGGTTGCCAATCGGGGTCGGAACCAGGTAAAGTTTGCTCATGAGATATAAGAGATGAGATATAAGAGATGAGATATAAGAGATGAGATATAAGAGATGAGATATGTGAGAGGATTGCAAGGATGGTGACGGGAGCAGCAGTAGAGACGTTGCATGCAACATCTCTGTACCTTTTGCCTTTATTCGCTGAATCGCCTTTTGACAAGTTGTACAAACCGCTCAGAGGCCTCGCTTCTGACCCATTTGAAATTGGCCTTCAGGTATCCGACAGCTTCCTGTATGTTGGACAGTTGATCCAATGCTGCAATGGCTTCATCCAGTCTGGATTTGTCGTTGCCAAAAAGCTCCCGCTGGAAAAGATACCTGTCGTTCAGATTTAAGCCCTCCCGAAGTGTTCTGATCGGAGTTGGTTTGTATTTGGTCGATTCCTCCTTTTTTACCTCCAATCCCAAATCAACAGGTTCCTCCTTCACGGGTTGTAAGAAGGGTGTTTTTGGAGGCTCGATCTCCAGCGGTTCGATGACAGGCGTCGGGACGTCGGGACCGGGGGACGGAAGGACTGGAGGACTATAGGTCGGGGAGACTGGGGGACTGGGAAGAAGGGGAGATTCAACCGTAATATCCTGAACAACAAAGACTTTCGCCTCAGGAGCCAGAACCTCAGTTTCCTTGATAATCACTTTTGAAGCCGGAGTCTCTTCTCTCCTGAATTCAGGAGGAGCCTGAGCCGGAATCTGGTTCAGCAACATTTCAAACACCTTGGTTACCATCCCAGATCTTGAGACGGCCAGTTCGATCTCCGGTCTGGAAAGTTGCTCATCCTCTGCCATACCAGTTGCCAGTTTATCAAGCAGTCCAAGTTCCTCCTTAATTACACTCAGCCATATTTTCTTGTTCATCGGATCTATTTTACAATTTGACGATCTGCTCCTGTCGGTTAAGCTATTTTCTTCCAATTGAGTTCCTATAAGTTACCGGCAAGTTCCCGGATTTTCGCTCAAGGGCTTGTCCGATTCATTCTTCAAGTGAAACAAATTGACTTTTCGGAGGAATCAATATTGGTTTGTATTTGGTAAAAATACAAATTTAACTGTATCATCTGCGCCAAAGCGTGGTGGATCAAAGCAGAAAAAAACTATTTTTGATCTATGTTTATAGAGAGCAATTTAAATAACGGACGCAAGCGGGGCTGGATAGAGGTCATCGTAGGATCGATGTTTTCCGGAAAAACCGAGGAGCTGATCAGGCGATTGCGCCGTGCCGAAATTGCAAAACAAAGGGTTGAAATCTTCAAACCTACGGTCGACACACGTTACTCCTCCACAGAAGTAGTTTCCCACAATGAAAATTCCATCCGCTCGACCGCCATCGACAACTCCTCGACGATCCTTTTGCTTTCTGGAGACATGGATGTGATTGGCATTGATGAGGCCCAATTTTTCGATGAAAATCTGGTGGAGGTTTGCAACAAGCTGGCAGATATGGGTATTCGGGTAATCATTGCCGGTCTGGACATGGATTTCAGGGGCGTTCCTTTCGGTCCGATGCCTGGCTTGATGGCCTGCGCCGAATATGTCACAAAAGTTCACGCGGTCTGCATGCGTTGCGGTCACATTGCACACTTCAGTCACCGGCTTTCCGATGCTGAAAAACTGGTCTTGCTGGGTGAGAAAGACAGCTACGAACCACTTTGCAGAGAGTGCTTTCGGACGTTAAACACCAAAACATGAGCCTCTATACCCTGACCGAAATTGCTAAAATCGTCGGTGGTCAGCTCATTCATTTTGGAACACCCACTGCTCATTCGATTCGATTTCTCTCTTTTGATAGTCGTACACTGCTTTCTCCGCGGGAAACGCTTTTTTTTGCGCTCCGGAATGGCAGGAATGATGGTCACGATTTTATCAGGGATGCCCGTAACAGGGAGGTTAGCGCCTTTGTGGTATCCCAACTTCCGGCTTCGGAGGACCAAGAAACTCCCTCCAGTTTCATCCTGGTAAGCAACACCCTCGATGCCTTGCAGCAGCTGGCTGCCTATCACAGAAAGCGTTTCAGTTACCCGGTGACCGCCATCACCGGCAGCAACGGCAAAACGCTGGTCAAGGAGTGGCTCTCCGAAATCCTGGGTGTCAACTTGCACGTGGTGAAGAGTCCCCGCAGTTACAATTCACAGATTGGCAATCCGCTCTCCGTCTGGTTGATGGACGAGGGTTTTGACCTGGCACTTTTTGAAGCAGGTATCTCTAAGCCTGGCGAAATGATCAGACTGGAGACCATCCTGCATCCCGATTATGGCATTTTTACCCATCTGGGGAATGCCCATCTTGAAAATTTCGACTCATTAGAGGAGTTGGTTCAGGAAAAAGTCAAACTTTTTATCCATTGCCGGCTCATCGTCTATTGCAAGGATTTTGAAATTGTTCACCAGGCACTTACCGAGGCCCCCTATTCCCAAAATCCACGATTTTTCTCCTGGTCGTCACGGGAGAAGGCTGATTTGCAAATACTTTCAACCGATAGTTCCAGTCGTTCAACAGTAATCAAGGCCTTGTACCAGGAAGAGAATATTTCACTCGAAATTCCCTTCACCGATGCAGCACACATTGAGAATGCCATACATTGCTGGGCCTATTTGCTTGCCACAGGCTTTCAATCCGGTAGTTTCGAAGAACGTTTCCTGCTCCTCTCAACCGTTTCGATGCGGCTGGAGATCAAAAAAGGGATCAACGGATGTGCCATCATCGACGACAGTTACAACTCCGATACGGCATCGCTCGTGAATGCGCTCGACTTTCTCGGGCAGCAGAAAGATGCAAGAAAACTCAACAGCACCCTGATCCTTTCAGACATCCTGCAATCCGGTAAAAACCCCGAACTGCTTTACCGCGAGGTAGCCGAATATGTCCATCTGCGAAACATCCGCAGGTTGATTGGCATTGGCCGCACCATCAGCAACTTCAGCAGTCTGTTTC
This sequence comes from uncultured Bacteroidia bacterium, assembly GCA_903854235.1. Classification (GTDB taxonomy): domain Bacteria; phylum Bacteroidota; class Bacteroidia; order Bacteroidales; family Prolixibacteraceae; genus CAINVV01. The sequence continues at coordinate 7,229 of CAINVV010000099.1, forward strand.
AGGTTGACCATCAACAATTTTTTCCCGATACGGAGGCATTCTTGCTGCAATTTCAGGAGTCCTGGTTCAGAAACGACCTTATCTTATTGAAAGGGGCCAGGGATTTCAGGTTTGACAGACTCTCCTCCCTACTTCAGGAGAAGCGGCACCAGACGGTGATGGAGATCAATCTGAGTGCGATGGGACACAACCTTAACCATTACCGGCAGCAACTTCATCCGGAAACCAGACTGATGGCCATGGTGAAGGCTTCAACCGGATCTTTACCAGGGTTCTTTTTCTCGATCTGCTCTAGCGCACCGTAAATGATGCGCTCAGCGACTGCTTTTTTGCCGCCTTCCATGATCACATTCATGAATTTCGACAACTCGACATTGCCAAATTTTGGATCCGGCAGAATTTCACGTTTAGGGACT
>CAINVV010000100.1 GCA_903854235.1 uncultured Bacteroidia bacterium
AACCTCGTAGATTTTTCTATGGATAACCGGTAATTGTGCGGCTAATATTAATATCCCTCCAACAACTCGATTGTTGCCTTCTGCCACTTACCTAAATATACCGCAAAAATTCCAATAAAGAGAATATAAAAGCCTGTTTTGCAGACGGCAGAAGGTCTTCCACTGCTTGCAAAACAGGCTTTTATATTTATTCGTTTTACTTTCTACCACTCACCGCCGGCGCCGCCACCTCCAAAGCTGCCGCCGCCGAAGCCACCGAAACCACCGGAGTCGCCTCCGCCACCACCGGAAAAATCATTCCAGGAGCCACCGCCTCCTCTGCCACCGAGCATACTCAGCAGCCATATGGAACCCAGCAAACTACCTCCACCTCCATCGGCACCAACCGTACGGTACCGATTACGGTTGAAAAGCATAATCACGGCAAAGATCAACAACAGCAATCCGAATCCCGGAAATACCGATTTCTTTGAAACCTGCTTATCGTACTGATCTGCCGTAAACTCACCGGATGTCAGAGACATCAGCACTGTAGTGGCCTTATCAAGCCCCGAGTAATAATCATTTTCCTGGAAGCTAGGCATCATTTCCGCAGCAATGATGGTCTTCCTGGCCGTGATGTCGGGTACTGCACCTTCGAGGCCATATCCTACTGCAATGAATACCTTGCCAGTCTCTCCATCCTTGGTTTTCGGTTTTACCAGCACCAGGATGCCATTGTTCTTGCCCTTTTGTCCGATGCCCCATTTCTCAGCCAGTTGGAAGGCATATTCCCCTTTTTCGTGCCCAAAAAGATCTTTCACGATGACTATCGCAATCTGGGTAGAGGTTCTTTGGTTGAAAAGATCCAGTTTGTGCTCCAGGGCAGAAACCTGTGAGGTGGAGAGGATTCCCGAAAAATCGTTTACCAGATGGGGTGGATCGGGGCGTAAGGGAAATTCATCTGCCGCACGAACAACAAATGCTGCCAGCAGCAGGGTGAAAAATAGGAATAGCCGGGGATTAACCAGCTTGTATATCATTTTCTTCATGGTTATTTTCCGTAAGATATTTCGTCGGGAAGTTCATTGACATCTTCTTCCTGATAAGGGAAAAATTCTTTCAACTTCTCACCAACCTTCTCGATTCCCATAACAAAGCCCTGCACCAGCGCACCTTTTGAAAAATTTCCAATCATCAGATCCTTTACATCATCCCAGTATCCCGCCGGAACCACGGCATTGATGCCGGAATCTCCGATGATGGCAAATTTTCTGTCGTCGGTGGAAAGGTAGATCAATACCCCGTTTCTCAAGGCTGTTTCGTGCATTTTCAACGATTTGAAAAGCCCAGCAGCCCTGTCGAGGACATTTCCCTTGCAGTTTGATTCAATGTGTACCCGAATCTCTCCGCCAGTCCGATGTTCGGCCAGTTGAATGGCTTGAACAACCATTGCCTCTTCCTCTTTGGAGAGAAATTTATTTTTACCCATCCCTATCGGCGCATTAAATTGTGAAAAATGAAAAAATCAAATACAAACTGCGCTCAAGCAATTTGTACGGATCCAAATAAGAATCAGACCTATTAGAACTGAACCTTCGGTGCCTTTTCGGCTCCCTTTTCAGCTTCAAAGTAGGCCTTTTTCTCAAAGTTTCGCATGGAAGCGATGAGGCTCTGCGGGAACAAGCGGATGTAGGTATTGAAGGACTGAGCAGCCTGATTGAATTTTTGACGTTCAACCGTTATTCTGTTCTCGGTACCTTCCAGTTGGGCCTGAAGATTCAGAAAATTCTCGTTGGCTTTCAGATCAGGATATTTCTCCACAACGACCATCAACCTTGACAATGCAGAGGACAAACCTCCCTGAGCCTGTTGAAATTGCTGAATAGAGGTAGCGTTCAGTTTAGAAGGATCAACCGTAACAGAGGTTGCCTTGGCCCTGGCCTCGATAACGGCGGTTAAAGTTTCACTTTCGTGTGCAGCATAACCTTTGACCGTACTTACCAGATTCGGGATCAAATCCGCACGACGCTGGTATACATTTTCGACTTGTGACCAAGAGGAGGAGACGCCCTCTTCCATTGCCACCATGTTGTTTCCGGTTTTGATTCCCCAATTAACCATCAAAACAAGAGCCAATAAAATGACTCCAATTACTATCCAGGATGCTTTGCTCATACTTTAGTTTTTTGTTTATTAGACTAGTAAATCCTTGTGAAATTACACAAGTTCTCTAAAATTGTTACGAACCGTTCTTATTTTCGTTCCGCAAACCCGCTAAAATTAGTCAGGAGGTCTTCTCTATCAGGGCAATCGCCTGTACACTGATACCTTCTTCCCTCCCCTCAAAGCCCAGGTTTTCGGTGGTAGTTGCCTTGATGTTGATGCAATCCGTTTCACTCTCAAGGATTTCTGCGATCACCTCTTCCATGGCCGGGATCAGATCCTTCAGCCTTGGACGTTGCGCAGCTACTGTTGCGTCCAGGTTCACCAGACGGTATCCCTTTCCCCTGATCAACTGGTAAACGGATGCCAGTAGCTTCTTGCTGTCGATGTTTTTGTATGCTCGTTCCGTATCCGGAAAATGATAGCCAATGTCTCTCAGTCCGGCGGCGCCCAAGAGTGCGTCACAAATGGCATGCAGGAGCACATCTCCATCGGAGTGCGCTACGGTTCCCTTGTCGTGCGGAATCAGTATGCCTCCCAACCATAGCTCCTCGCCGGCAGCCAGCTGATGGACGTCGTACCCAAGGCCAATTCGGATGTTCATGGTTTCATTTTGTTTAAAGGTGCCTAAAATTAGCGTAAAGTTACATTAAGGTTCTGAAGTGACAAGTGGTTTGGTTTACAATCGTACTGGCGGCCCAACTCATTTCATCCAAACCAGTCGTCCTGATCGGGAGGCATGCGAACCCTCCTGATCCGTAAGGGTGACCCGGTACAGGTAGGTTCCACCGACAGGTACAGGATCCGATGACAATGGGTTCCAGTACAAATCCCTAAGTTCGTATCCCTGAGAGGCGAGCAACTGACGAGAACAAAAAATGGAATGTCCCTCCACGTCAAAAATTTCCAAATCAACAGTCAGCATTTCATCGTACCTGTTGTGATGAAGGGCAAACCTGGTCTGTTCGCGGAATGGATTGGGATAATTGACAATCCGATCAAATACGAGGCCATTGCTGACCAGGAAGCGGACCGTCACTTCGGATGAATTATCCGCTGTATCCCAGGCTTTCAGGGTCAAGGTGTGAACTCCGGGGGAGAGCATGGAAAGCGCAAAAAACAGGGATCCTGATTTCCAGGTTGCCGAATCAGATTTGTAATAATCGTTCAGGATTACCTCATTACCTGCCTGTCCATCGAGTTTCATGGTGATCTCGTGACCGATACCGAATCCGGTAGTATTGATGCCTGAATCGTCACTCAGGTAGGCAATCAATAACGGATTGGCGGAGACAGTTGCCCCATCCCTGAAGCCTTCATTTTCAAGGTAAAGCCTGATTGCCGGACCTGTGAAGTCAGTGCCCTGAATATTGCCAGTGCCATTGAAGAAGATATTTGCAAAGGAACCATTTGCATCCGTTGAGCCGTCGTTGAAATAGTACCGGATGAGTCCCGCTTCCTGGTTGAAGTTAACATCTTTGGGCACGATGAAAGAGTAACGGAAGGATCCATTTTTGACGGGAACATTTCCATTGAAAAGTATATTTTCCTGCACCTGATAGGAAAAAGGGGGTTGCCCACCATTGCCCAGGGTGATTTTCCCGGTAGGCTGGTCGTAGATCTCTGCAGACAGGGATCCCGTGAGTTGCTCCATTTTTTTGCCAAATCTATCCTGAATTTCGCCAGTGAAGGTCACCTCGCTGAGCGGAGCAACAATACCACTAAACTTACTGACAGGCTGATTGTTGATTGACATATTTTCACAGTTGTATGCCGGATAGTTCAGACGCAGGGCAGGATCGCCCAACAAAGAAAATTTCATGGCATTGACACTTTCTCCTGTTTCATTTTTCACCAGATGGATTAAATCGCCCAAACGAAGCATGGCCCCTGAAGGGTCCTTGTCAAATACATGGTTCAGAAAGCTGCTGTTGATTTCGAAATTGGAAGCCGAATAAACCAAACGAGTGGCCGAAAGCAAGGCTATTGCACCGCCTGCCGGATGAAACAGAAGGTGTTCCCCTGCTGAACGCTTCATGCTCATGTCCCAGCGGCTAAAGGCGCACGTGGCCGTCACAAAAAGGGGAAGTCGCCATTTATTTGTCCAGGCATCGATATTGGCAGAGGTAAGAACCCTTTCCTGTGCAAGCCCATCTTCACTCGCATGTCCAACATAGTTTACGATCAGGTCACCAGTCTGGACCGAACGGCGAATTGCCTCTGTTACTGCCGGATATCTCTTTTCGGGAGTCAGTACCTGGGGGTAGGCATCCAGATAGATCCTTGAGGTGGAATATTCCGGACTTCTCCGGTTCAGGCTCAAGGCCAATTTTTCCGAGTCACCTTCATGCAGGCTATTGTCTTCGTCATCCGCGATAAACAGGAGGCTATTCCGCCAGCTCCCAAGGGTTTCGGCATCGTGGTAATGAAGAATCTTATCCACGGCGATCGTGGCTTCGGAAAGGGATGCGGCAGGTATCCGGCCAACTCCAAGTGAAAGATTCCCCGGTTGACCGGGATCGTCAAATCCGAAATAATCGTCGGAAACAAAGGAATCCACCGTACTTAATGAGTTGTCGGATTGCCAGGTGGGGATCCAGTTGGGGTTATTTTCAGCAGGGTCGTGCACGGGATCGCAAGTCCCTTTGCCAAACAGAAGCAAGTATTTCAGATTAGTGGGTCCTAAACTACCCTTTTGCTGATAAAGATTCCTTACATAATTTCGGAGGGCAGAAACGTCGGGATAACCTCCCGACAACTCGTTGAAGATGGCTTCCACCGAAACGACAGCCGTCTTCAACTGGTCGGTTAAAGCATGATAATCGGCCAGTCGTTTCGCCTGACCATAAAATGCAGTAGGAGTAACAATCAGGTATTGAGGTATTTCTGTTTGTCTGACATCCTCATTTTTGATCTCTTCCCTTACAGTTAAAGCGGGATACGGATTCTGCGGATCAAATAGCAGGAAGTTGCGCAGGCTGTCGCTTTGAAAACGAAAGGTCAGTAGACCGTTGTTGATCAGAAAGGATCGCTGTACAGGTTTTAACGGATCAGTCACCTCCCAAAGCAGTAAGTTGACATTGGGATTCCCTACCTGAAATTCTACCAATTTATTTTTCCATGCGGTGCCCCCATCCCTGAAAAGTAGCGGAGTACCCCGATAAAGCAGGTTTCTACGAACTTGTACCGTGGCAAAATCAACCCAGCATTGGTCTGATGCAGAGCCATTGTATCTCAGCGAGAGGGGCAAGGTGGTGCCGGAGAAGATGCCGGAGGTTTTGAAGGAACCGGCAGAAGCAAAATCGGTTCCCGTTGAAGTATTAACTGGGATAAACTGGACGCTTCCCATACTGTTTCCATTGACTGAGACCTCCAGTGCGGTGGAGGAAATACTTCTCCCGGCAGCGTCAATCCTCCATTTTACCAACGCTCCTTCAACCCGGTCCTGAAATAGAAAATTTCGGGTTAAAATATTGCCACCTGTCATCAAGGTTGTAAACCAACGGGTACCCGACTCCAGCAGGTTGATATTTTCTTCTTCCCAAACCAGGTAATCATCGTAATCTGAAAGCCGCATATCCGGATTTCCGGCAGGTTGCCCGAGAGAAGCCAACGAAAGATCCTTGCCGGAATCCTCCGTCAGGAAAAATAGTGACTTCCCCCTGGCGGACTGATTTACCGTATGATTAAATTCTCCGGAAACAGCATCGTAATTCCAGGTTACCGGTCCTCCAACATAAAATATCAGCACGTCATTTCCACCAGATTCCTTGAATCTAAAGGTGGGCAAAAGGACTGGAGCATTGTCGGAAACCACGGCATTCGAAAGCGGTAAAGTCAGGTTTCTACTACCGTAAATTTTAATATTTTCAGGATGAAGGAAGCCCAAATTCTTCAGCCAGGAGTAAGAAATTTTGTGTATCCCTACGTTGGAAGTTTCAATTTTCAGCCATTTCCCATTTGCAAACAAGGAGGGTATGTTTGCAGTTTGCGCCTTACTGCCTTCGATTGCGAAGAGTGTCAGAGAAATAAGCAGTACTTTGTAAAATAGTTTTTGGCACATTCTGCGATTGATTTTCCAGGTATAACCACCAAATAGTGAGGCAAAGATCATAAAATTCCTGTCCAAAAATGAAAAATAGAGACGGAGCATCCGCAAAATCTCTAAATTTTCAGGAATCGACGATCACAACTGATTCCAAAATATAATTTTATCTTTGTATTATCTTTACATTCTGCTAGTTATATCAATTATTTTATCTGAAACAGCCACCATTTATCCCCCAGAAAAGTCTTCTTATCGGGCAAGAAATGGCGCTATTGATTTTTTATGGCACAACTCATGAACAATTTTAAAAAAATCGCGGTTTATAGTGCAGAACGATTGTGAAAAATGAATATAGTTTTCATTATTTTGCAATATATTTGTGGCAATCACAGTTTCTTTGTCCATGCTGCCTGATCTTTCACCAGACTCAACCCTGTTGAAATGCAGATTTAGATTTTAAAAAAGGATTTAATTTTTAACGTCATATGAAATTCTATACGATTATACTGTTGTCCTTCAGCCTCTTGATTGCCTCTTGCAGTCTGTTGCCGAATAAGAAATCCAGTTCTTCGACTACCGGATGGGACTATAACAATCCCAAAAATGGCGGATTTGAATACAATTCCAACTACTCACAAGAGACAGGTCCCGGACTTGTTTATGTTCAGGGAGGAACCTTTCCCATGGGCCGTGTAGAGCAGGACGTGATTTTTGACAACAACAATTCGCAAAGGCGTGTAACGGTCTCCTCCTTCTTCATGGATGAAACAGAGGTCCGCAATGTCGACTGGAGGGAATATTTGTATTGGTTGCAGCGTGTTTATCCGGATAAACCTGAAGTTTACAAGGAGGCATTGCCCGACACATTGGTTTGGAGGAATGAGTTGGCGTACAATGAGCCCTTTCTGGAAAATTATTTGCGTCACGCGGCTTACTCGGAATATCCGGTTGTCGGCGTTAGCTGGATCCAGGCCAACAACTACTGCAAATGGAGGACAGACCGGGTGAACGAAAGAATATTAATCAAGGATCAAATCCTTGCAGAAGATACCAAACAGGGCGGACAGAATACTTTCTCCTCCGACAGTTATCTGAATGGACTTTACAATGGGACGGATGGGAAGAGACCACTCAAGAATCTTGGCAAAGATGGTGCCACCCGCAGGACCAGTATGTCTGATGGGATTGTTCTTCCTCGTTATCGCCTTCCTACCGAAGCAGAATGGGAATATGCAGCAGTTGCCCTGATTGGAAATACGGATGAGGAGGTTGTCACCGACCGTCGAATCTATCCCTGGAATGGCAGTCACATCCGGTCAACGGAAAAGAAGACCCGTGGTGTCTTCATGGCCAACAGTGTCAGAGGCAGGGGTGACTACATGGGTGTTTCAGGCGCCTTGAACGATGGGTTTGAGATTACCGCACCCGTCAAGTCATTTTCCCCCAATGATTTGGGTCTATATTGTATGGCCGGAAACGTTAATGAGTGGGTGCAGGATGTTTACAGACCCACCTCTTTTCAGGAGTTCAACGAGTTTCAGCCACTTCGCGGGAGTGTTTATACCAATTTCAAAAAAGATTCTACCGGTAATTTTGTTCGCAATGAATTTGGCGAAATGGTCAGGGATACCGTTGCCAACTTTACCAACTTCAAGGACGGTGATTTTCAATCCAACCTGGATGAAAGTCTATGGAAAAATAAAGATGATTCGATCAGAAGCAGCATCAGTTCAAATGCCATGTATCCGAATCTAAAAGACAATTACAATCCGCGCATTTCTGACCATACCCGCGTTTACAAGGGTGGTAGCTGGAAAGACAGACCTTATTGGTTGAGTCCGGGAGCCAGGAGATACCTAGACGAAAGAAAAGCGACGAATGATATAGGCTTCCGCTGTGCGATGACAAAACTCGGAGATACCGAACCAAAATAAGCAACAAAACCTCGTCTCCGGATGAGGTTTTTTTATCCTGTTTATGAACGTAGCCTCACTCTATCAAATTTACCTTAGCCATCCGGTAGTTACCACAGACAGCCGCAACATCCAGACGGGTTCAATTTTTTTTGCGCTCAAGGGTGATAATTTTAACGGCAATGAGTTTGCAATGACAGCACTGGCTAAAGGAGCCTCTTACGCCGTAGTGGACGAAGCCTGCTATGCTACAGAGGAGAGAATTCTGCTCGTAGAGGATGTACTGACAACCCTTCAAGGGTTGGCACGTTTGCATCGTCAAAGTACGGGCGTTCCGGTCCTGGCGATCACGGGAACCAATGGAAAGACCACCACCAAGGAGCTCACTGCCGCGGTACTCTCACGAAAGTTCAACCTCGTCTGCACCAAAGGCAATCTGAACAACCACATCGGGGTGCCACTCACCTTGCTAAGTATCCGGCCTGAAACTGATTTTGCCGTCGTAGAGATGGGAGCCAATCATCCCGGAGAAATAGAGGCTTTGTGTAGGATTGCGTTGCCTGATTTCGGGCTGATCACCAATGTCGGTAGGGCACACTTGGAGGGTTTCGGATCCTTTGAGGGTGTCATTCAGACAAAAAGTGAGTTGTATCGTTTTTTGGAAGAGAAAAAGGGGGTCATCTTCATCAATACCTCCAACCCGATCCTGACCGCTAAAGCCGGAACAGTTTCCAAAATTGGCTACACCACCGCCAAATCGGGAGAAGGATTGGAGGGGGAACTGGTGAGTGCCGATCCCTCACTGCTTTTTAAAATTCTCTTCCCCAAAGGATGGTTGTACGTCAAAACCAAACTGGTTGGTGGCTATAACCTCGAGAATGCACTCGCAGCAGCTGCCATAGGCCACTATTTTGGCATTGATCCTACGAATATTGTTGCGGCCCTCGAATCCTACCAGCCCGACAACAACAGGTCGCAAATGGTGGTGACTGATCGCAACAGGTTGCTTATGGATGCCTACAACGCCAATCCTTCCAGCACGATGGCAGCCCTGGAAAATTTTGCACATCTCAAGTCAACCAAAAAAGGGGTGATTCTGGGCGATATGCTGGAACTAGGTGCCGACGCACCCGAAGAGCATCAGAAAATGGTCGATTTTCTTGCCACACTGGATCTTGACCTGGTGCTGCTCACCGGATCACACTATGCTGGTTGCAAAAGGCCTGCAACCTTCCATTGCTACAATGAACCCGCGGAACTGGTAGCCTATCTGAAAGAGACTCAACTTTCGGAATACCTTTTACTGATCAAAGGATCCAGGGGGATGAAACTTGAAACCATCAGACCTGAACTGTAAACGGAAGAATTGAACACAAAACCTGCTTGCTGTTCCAAATAAGCCTCTTCCGACAAACACTTCCCTTTAAATGATTAATTTTGCCGTAAATTATAGCACCAACAGTTCAGGAATGTCAGCAGCCATCAATTTAAAGGATCATCTACAACACCCCACTTTTGCCTTAATCGGTTCCATTGCAGATGCCGAAGGACTCGAAACCTACGTGATCGGAGGATATGTCAGGGATCTTTTGATGTACCGGAAAAAGGAGCATTACGACATAGACATTGTGACAGTTGGCAGCGGGATTGGATTGGCAAAGGCGGTGGCAGCAGCCATTCATCCAAAACTGGCCGTAACTGTTTACAAGAACTTCGGGACCGCCATGTTTCGGGACAAGGGAGTTGATTTTGAATTTGTAGGGACCCGTAAAGAATCCTACAGGCTGGACAGCCGTAAACCGATCGTAGAAGGAGGTACGCTGGTGGACGACCAGAACCGGCGTGATTTCACGATGAATACCCTCGCCATCTGCCTGAACAAGGATCGATATGGAGAGGTCATTGATCCTTTCGACGGTCTTAATGACCTGGAAAGTAAATTAATTCGCACACCGCTCGATCCCCACATTACCTTTTCCGACGATCCCCTGCGCATGATGCGGGCCATCCGCTTTGCGTCACAACTCAATTTCAGAATTGAGGAACAGACTTTCGCAGCCATTGCAACACAGGCAGACCGCATCACCATTGTGTCAAAAGAAAGGATAACAGAAGAGCTCAACAAGATCATCCTTTCCGATAAACCCTCCGTCGGTTTTAAACTGCTGGAAAGTTCAGGCTTGTTGAAGATCATTCTGCCCGAAATACAAAACCTGAAAGGAAGGGAAAGTGTGAATGGTATTTACCACAAGGACAACTTCTACCATACCCTTGAAGTGGTAGACCGCATCTGTCAGAATACAGACAATCTCTGGTTGCGTTGGTCGGCGCTGCTACACGATGTCGCGAAACCGGTTACGAAAAGGTTCTCCCCCACCCTGGGCTGGACTTTTCATGCCCACAACTTCGTCGGGGAAAAGATGATACCCAAAATGTTTGACAGGCTAAAACTTCCGCTTAACGAGAAGATGAAGTTTGTTCAAAAGATGGTATTGCTGCACATGCGACCCATTGTATTGTCGGAAGAGGAGGTCACTGACAGTGCGGTCAGGCGGTTGCTGTTTGATGCAGGCGATGACATTGACGATCTGATGACCCTTTGCGAAGCCGATATCACCTCCAAAAACGAGGAGAAGGTGACCCGTTTTCTGGCCAATTTTCAGTTGGTACGTGAAAAGTTGAAGGAGATTGAAGAGAAGGATGCTGTTCGCAATTTTCAGCCTCCCGTAACCGGGGAACTGATCATGGAAATTTTTGGACTTCAGCCCTGCAAGGAGGTCGGACTGATAAAATCTGCCATCAAGGAGGCTATTCTGGATGGAGAGATCCACAACAACTATGAAGAAGCCTATGCCTTTATGATGAAAAAGAGCAAAGAGCTGGGTCTAACACCCATGAAAGACTGAAGGCCCATCGGTCTCAGAAAGCACCAATGCCCTCCAGATTATTTTAGGGTAATCAATACCGAAGTGGAAGCTTCATTCCCGGCAAGGTCAGTACAGGTAATGGTCAGGTCATAGTTTCCCAAAGTGGTCTGGTTTCCTGTAACCGTCAGAGGGATTGAAATTTCACTCTGGTTGATGGCTACGGATTTCTTTCCGGCCGCCAGCTGCCAGGTATTGCTATAGGCCCAATCAGAGGTCTGCAATCCCTTGGTACTTTTTGCAATCACCACCTTGTAGGATTTCAGCTCCACATTGTCGCTGAGATCCATTTGCAGGTGAATGGCGGCTCCCAGTGCGTAGCTCAAACCTGCTGTTGGGTCGACCAGGCTGATGACCGGTTTGGTGGTATCTGGTGTGACCACGACAGGGGGGGTATCAGTAGTCCCATTCTTCTTGCAGGATATGCTAATGAGCAAGAGCAAAGCCGGAATGACCCATTTCAAACATTTTCTCATTTTTCTGATTGCTTGTCCTGATTGATGAAAATTTTACTTCTCTTTTTGCCATAAAGGAAATAGATCAACATGCCAATGGCCATCCAGATAATCAGACGCATCCAGGTATCAAATGGAAGAGATGCCATTTGTGCAAGGCAAATGACCATTCCAAGAATTGGAAAGAGGGGAACAAACGGTGACTTAAAAGGTCTGACGGCATCCGGATCTGTTTTGCGGAGAATGATGATTCCGGCACAAACGATGACAAAGGCAAGCAGGGTACCAATGGAGACTAGTTCTCCGAGCACGGCTATGGGGAAAAGACCGGCAATGAGTGCAGCGAATGCGCCTGTAACAATGGTTGTAATGTAAGGGGTCTTGTATTTTTTATGCACGACGGTGAATGCCTGGGGCAAAAGTCCGTCTTTGGCCATTGTATAGAATATCCTTGGCTGCGCCATGAGCATCACCAATACGACGGAACTTAGCCCAGCCAGCGCGCCTATCTTGATAAAGGGTCGCAACCAGATCAGGGAATCGCCAGCCCTGTCGATGGCCAAGGCAATCGGGGCAGAAACATTCAAGTCCTTGTAATTGACGATGCCGGTCAATACCGCAGCAACGGCTACGTACAGTACCGTACAGATGACGAGTGACCATAGGATGCCAATGGGCATGTCGCGGGCCGGATTTTTGGTCTCCTGGGCTGCTGTGGAGAGGGCATCAAAACCAATATAGGCAAAGAATATTACTCCAGCACCAGTGAAGATACCGGAGATTCCGAAATGGCCGAAAATTCCGGTGTTTTCCGGAATGAAGGGAGTCCAGTTCTCGGGATGGATGTAAGAAATGCCAAACCCAATAAAAAGCAGGATCACCACCAGTTTAATGATCACGATGACGTTGTTGAACCTGCTCGATTCCCTAATACCAATCACCAGTAGGGCAGTGATGAGGATGACGAGGGCCACTGCAGGGAAATTCAAAAGGCTTCCGGTCCGTTCCCATCCTTGTCCGGGAATGTGGTTGAAAGGGGCAGAACAGAGGGCTTGTGGTATGATGATGTGAAAATCCTTCAAAAAGCTGACAAAATAGCCCGACCAGCCTACTGCCACCGTGGAGGAGGCAAAAAGGTATTCCAGAATCAGGTCCCAGCCAATGATCCAAGCAAGGAACTCCCCGAGTGTGGCATAGGCGTATGTATAGGCACTTCCGGCAATGGGAATCATGGATGCAAATTCGGCATAGGCTAGTCCGGCGAAAACGCAGCCCAGCGCAGAGAAAATAAAAGACAACATGATGGAAGGGCCTGCATAATTGGCCGCCGCAGTTCCTGTCAAGACAAAAATACCTGTTCCGATGATGGCCCCGATTCCAAGGGTGATCAGATTTTTTGCGGTAAGGGCACGGTTAAACTTGTGCTCATCCGTGCTTGCCTCTGCCAAAAGAATCGTGACGGACTTTCTTCTAAATAGTTGGTTCATCGGGAATAGTTTGTTTTTTATATTGTCATAAAACGGCCACATGATAAGCCTGGAACGAATAAAATCATCCATTGGTATCTCTTTTTCAGACTTTGCTATCAATTTTGAAAAAGGACCTTCCACAAAGATAAAAAAATATGGATAGGTGGAAAATTATGAATCATATTTAGATCAGCCCCGGCGTAAATCCCGGAATCGGAAGAAGCATTTCTAAGACCAAACGCAGAAAGGGCTGAAAAAAGAGGGACTCCCCTGCCTTTTCAACCCTTTGTGCATTTTAATGAAATACCATGCCGCAACCTTGTCTGGACAACGTATTATCCAGCAACCTATTCCATCTTCAGTGGTTTAAAATCAACTCTTTTTTTCTAGCTGCTGGTAAATGACGTAGGAGTAGACGATGGGCACCACTACCAGCACAATCATCAAAGGGATGAAAATCCATTCGAACTTATCCACTACAAAGAACAGGGCCATTCCTGCAAGACTGCACCAAAACCACAACTTCCCAGCCATCTTGTGCGTCCGGATCCAGACTTCATCGCTGTTGAGAGTCCACGGAACTTTGATCCCCACAAAATAGTTGGGCCTGAAATTTCCCATGTAATTTCCTATCAGCATAAAAAGGAAAAAGAGCGAAAGCGGTAAAAACCGCTGGACAGAATTGGTCTGGTGTACTATGCCCCACAATATGGTCGTATTCAATACCCCAAAGAAAACCGCCATAATCAGCCTTAGCTTGTAATAGCTGCCTTCAAAAACGGCATAGTTTGCTTTCCTCGGATCAATTTTGGGTAAAACAAGCATCAATAAATAGATACCCAAAGGCAAAATCAGGTATACATACCTGGATCCGTATCCGTTGGGCTCACCCTTTGCATCAAAATGGATTGGCACGGATTCGGGAAGGACACTCCAATTCAATCCCAGGTATAGTATCGGAAGGAGAGTCAGCAAGATGAGTACCAGTTCCTGAATAATTTTTTCTCTTTTCATGGGAGTCTCTTTAATTGGTTTTTTAGATCAATATTGAAGGTTTAAATTAATTTGCAAGCATCGAATAGTTCTGGATAAACAGGTAAAGACCCCTCCTTACTTCGCCTGTTGCAGGATCCACTTTGCCACCACCTCCATGGCAATGGGCGAAAAAGTTTGCTCTATCTGGGAATATTCGGACGGAGATCCAGTTTTACACTCCTGAAAGAGATGATTCAGATTGGGAAACAATTGGGTGGTTACTTGCTGATTGCCTCCCTTCTTTACGGCTTTTTCGATAGCCAACAGATTCTCTTTCCCGGAAACCTGCAAATCTTTTTCCCCGTCGATGGCCAGCACCGGACATTTTACCTTCTCCAGAGCTGGGGCAGGATCATACTTGATAAAATACTGCATCCAGGGAGAGGTAATCTGTTTTACCTGGAGCGCGATATAATCCGCATTCGACATACCGCTTGGTTTTCCACTATCGGGATTATCCTTTAGCAATTCGGTCAGGAATCCCGTCAAGTCAGTTGTCAGAGCCTCAGTTGTCTTGGCTTTCAGCACCAGCTCAAATGCTTTGGTATTGGCCTCCCTGGTTTTGGCAATCTCCTTCTCCGGCTTTCCGGCAGCCCTGCCAATCAACTCCTGCTGAAGCAATAATATTTTATCCCCTCTTAGACCCGTACCAGCAAGCAATACGATGAAATTGACCTCCTTGTTCCGGGAAGCCACCATCGGTGCGATGATCCCGCCTTCACTGTGGCCGACCAAGCCGATCTTGTTATGCAAAATCTCCTTTCTTCCCTTCAGGTAGGCCAGGGCACTCTCCGCATCGGTAGCGAAATCCACGGTAGTACCGGTCTTAAAATCCCCTTGCGACTGGGCGACTCCCCTGTCGTCGTAGCGCAGCACCGCAATTCCCTGTCTGGTAAGGTAGTCAGATAGGACCAGAAAAGGCTTGTGTCCCATGATCTCCTCATCCCTGTTTTGGGGTCCGCTTCCCGTAATCAGAATGACAGCTGGGAAAGTACCCTCTTTTTTTGGCAAGGTCAAAGTCCCGGCCAGCGTGATATTTGCCTGACTGTTCGTAAAAGTAACCTCTTCCGAATAGTAGGGATAGGGTTTTGTGGGTTCCTGAGGACGTTTCACCACCTCCTTCGCAATCTGCTCCTTGGTCAGATTCATTGGAAATTCCATCCCATTCTGCTTGAAAGTTCCCGTAATCGTCTTATCCTTTAACTCGCCCGAATATTCAATTCTCAGATTGGTCATCTCAATCTTGAGTTTTGAATCCGCAAAAGTTGTGGAGGTCACAGGTATTCCCTTTGCCCCCTGGTCGGGACTGTCCATCGTAGAACTGTAACCCGTATCCGTTTTTGATATGTTGAAGACAATTCTCAACTGCATCCCCTGAACCTTCAGGGATCCATTCCAGGCACCCGTAATCTCCTGTCCATAGGATCCAAGTACGGTTACCACAAAAACCAAAATCAACGCACTTTTTTTCATTTTATCAAAAATTAAAAACAATTATTTCAACTATTACCCCCCACTCTAAGCACTTGAAGTACTCGAAGTATTCTAATTACTTATTTCTTAAACTGCATCAACCATACCGCAATCCCATCAAAAACCGTGGTATTGATGGAATATTTGATAAACTGCCCCTCCCGGAGGCTCACCACCAGCCCCGCCTGCTTCAGCAAATCCAGATGGTGCGAAATGCTGGGCTTGGTCATATCAAACCTGTCGGCAATATCGCCGGCCGTCAGATCCCCCTTGTTGAGCAGTTCGAGGATCTCCCGTCTGGTGGGATCATTCAATGCCTTGAAAAAAGTATTCATCTTAAATAGATATTTAGACAAATATCTAATTATTATTTGTAATATGCAAATGTTTGGTAAAAAAAATTTGTAGGGTATAAAAAAAGACTGAACTGTTTGAGGGGCTAAATTCGTTAACCCTTCAAACAGTTCAGTCTTTTAAATATTTCTAACTGGTGCTCCCTAGTTGATGATAGCACAACCCATGTAGGGAATCAGTACTTCCGGTACGAGTATGCCTTCAGGCGTTTGATAATTTTCGAGGATGGAGGCGACGATACGGGGTAGAGCCAGCGCACTGCCATTCAGGGTGTGTGCCAGCTGCAACTTTTTGTTGCCCTCTTCGCGGTAGCGCAGTTTCAGTCGGTTGGCCTGGAACGACTCAAAATTGGAAACAGACGAGACCTCCAGCCAGCGCCCCTGCCCTGCCGACCAGACTTCGAAGTCATAGGTCAGCGCAGAGGTAAAACTCATGTCACCTCCGCAGAGCCGGAGGATCCGGTAAGGCAATCCCAGCTTCTCCACGAGTGATTGTACATAACTTACCATCTGGTCGAGTGATTCATAAGATTTATCGGGATGGGCAATCTGCACGATCTCCACCTTGTCGAACTGGTGCAGCCGGTTCAAACCCCGCACATCCTTCCCGTAGGATCCTGCCTCACGGCGGAAACAGGCCGAGTAGGCTGTAGTTTTGATCGGAAGATCCTTTGTTTCCACGATCACATCCCTGAAGATGTTGGTCACGGGAACCTCAGCCGTTGGAATCAGGTAAAGGCCATCTACCGGACAATGGTACATCTGTCCTTCCTTGTCGGGGAGTTGGCCGGTACCGAAACCGGAGGCTTCATTCACGACATAGGGTGGCTGCACCTCGAGATAGCCTGCTGCCCTGCCCTGGTCCAGGAAAAAATTGATCAGGGCCCGCTGGATACGGGCACCAAATCCCTTGTACACAGGAAATCCAGCTCCTGTGATCTTTACTCCCAGCTCAAAATCAATCAGGTCGTATTGCGCTGCAAGTTCCCAGTGGGGTTTGGATCCTTCAGGCAACTGGGGAATCACTCCACCGGTAGCCACCACCAGGTTGTCTTCGGGTGTTCTTCCTTCAGGAACCAGAGTAGAGGGCAGATTTGGCATCACCACCTGCAGGGCAGCCATCTGGGTATCAATGGTTTCGAAATCCTCGTCGTGCTGACGAATCAACTCTTTCAGGACGACCGTACGCTCCTTGGCCTTGTTGGCCTCATCGGTTTTTCCCTCCTTGAAAAGAAGGCCGATCTCTTTGGATAACTGGTTCATCTCCGCCTTGCAACCATCACTTTCGATCTGGTATTCGTTGCGTTTCTGGTACAGTGCCAGCAACTGCTGCACGATCTCACGTGCATCGAAATGTTTGACGGCCAGTCTTTCAATCACCAGCTCCGGATTTTCCTGAATGAATTTTAAACTTAACATGATTATCAAATTAAAACACAAAGTTACAACAAAAAAAAACTCCCGTCTCATTGCGGATGCAATAAAACGGGAGAGAATTTTTTGAATGATCTAAAGGTTACTCAACTTCCTTCAAAGGTTCAACGCTGACGAATGACTTGGCGTTGGTTTTCTTCTTGAAAGTAACGGTACCATCGATCAAGGCGAACAGGGTATGATCCTTACCAATTCCTACATTGGCTCCCGGATTGTGCACGGTTCCACGCTGGCGAACCAGAATGTTCCCTGCTTTGGCAGCCTGCCCGCCAAAAATTTTTACGCCAAGACGTTTGCTTTCTGATTCGCGGCCGTTCTTCGAACTACCCGCCCCTTTTTTATGTGCCATGGTAAATTGTTTTTAGAGGGTTACGCTACTATTTCGTTAATTAAGATCTGAGAGAAGAATTGACGGTGACCGTTTTTCTTCCTGTAGCCTTTGCGGCGTTTTTTCTTGAATACAATGACCTTCTCCCCTTTCAGGTGAGAAAGAACGGTTGCGTTGACTTTAGCGCCTTCAACAACGGGTGTTCCGACAGTAATCACCCCTTCATTGTCGACCAGTAATACTTTTTCGAAAGTAACTTCTGCACCCACTTCGTTTGGAAGACGGTGTACATACACTTTCCTTGAATTCTCCACCTTGAACTGCTGTCCGGCGATTTCTACAATTGCGTACATGTTTACAATTTAATTATTAGGGTCCGGAAGGCGGGATAGATACTCCTCTTTTTGTGCCCACTCGAACTATTTCGGACTGCAAAAGTAATCATTTTCATCTTCCTAACAATAAGCATAAAATATTTTTAGAAAATATTTGTGCAATTACCTGCAATTTTAATTTAAGCTCCGGTCCCTGTGCCTGTCAAAAGGTTCTATTTCATTTTATACAATCCAAACTCGGCAATGGTTGGGTTTAGCCGGGAAGATAATATCGAAAGCCTCACCCGATCCGTTGTGGTCGGTGAAAACTGCAACAATCTTTTGTAACCAACCGTCGTTCCTTGGGCCGCAGTGATCCACTGACCATCTTTCCAAACTTCCAACCGGAACTGCTCGATCCGCTGTCCAATGCGGATGTTCTCCTGCAAAAGCAATACGTCGAAGGTTTGTTTTCCCTTTAGTAGGAAAGTAATCACGGAAGTGGAGTCAATTCCGGTGGTGGTAAAATGGGTGGCGGAGTTGCCATCGAGCATCAACTTCATTCCAGCGCCATTGGAACAGGTCACTTTTGCACCTTTTGCCAGGTTGATTTTGAACAAGTTATCCCGGATATTTTTCCAGTCTGCCAGCGCCTTGACATCATTTTCGTGCAGCAACCCCCTTCTGTCGGGGGGAATATTCAATAAAAGCACCCCATTTCTTCCTACGGAGTGGAAATAGATATCCATCAATTTCTCCCCGCCTTTCACCTTCGAATTCTCTTTGTCGTGAAAAAACCATCCCGGTCGGATGGAGACATCGGTCTCGGCAGGATACCACACCAGGGTCTGAGCAGTGGCCAAAGCCTCGCGACTTCCAAGGTCAGATTTGGTAAGATCGCCTACCGGCGGAAAGTTCACATCCTTTTGGGAACCATCTGCTATCTCCTGGAGTAATTTCTTCCCTACCGGGATAACGCTCCATTCTGTTTCGCGGCCATAGCCCGACTCGGTTCCTACCCAACGCACGTCGGGACCGGAGATGGCAATGGTCGCAGTGGGTTGCAGCTTCCTGATCACGCCATACCAGCGTTCAAAATCATAGACCTGTTTCTTGCCGTTCGGACCCTCTCCACAGGCGCCGTCAAACCATACCTCGTCGATGCGGCCATAGTTTGAGAGCAATTCGGTGAGTTGGCCCACAAAATAGTCGTTGTAGGCTTCCGTTCCGTAAAGTTTGGAATTCCGGTCCCAGGGAGAGAGATAGACCCCAAAACCGATGTGCTGTTGGTGGCAGGCATCAGAAACCTCCCTGACCACATCCCCTTTGCCCCCTTTCCAGGGCGAATTCTTCACGGAGTGTTCCGTCAGGGCACTGGGCCAGAGACAAAATCCGTCGTGGTGTTTGGCGGTGAGTATCACCTGCTTGATCCCCGCTGCTTTGCAGGCAGCCACCCATTGTCCGGCATCCAGTTGGGTCGGATTGAAAATTTGCTCCTTCTCGGTCCCTTCTCCCCATTCCCTATCGGTGAAGGTATTGACCCCAAAATGAAAGAACGCTGTAAGCTCAAGCTCCTGCCAGCGCAATTGACGCGGCGAAGGAGTCACATTGGCTGCCTGCCTGACGATCCCTGAAAGGGAAGTTCCGGGTGGAATATTCACACAATTGGGAATGCCAGAGGTGGATTGTGCGGAGAGGTGGAGGCTCGTTCCGGCAACAATCAGCAAAAAATAACAGACTTTTTGTAGTTTTCTCATAAATAGCTTTGTTCCATCCCGCGTCTGCGGAATCAATTAATTTGGAATTCTGGCACACAATTTCGTTTCAGGTGTCGCCGCTAAGCGGCTTTCCATTCATGTCACATCCGTTTTCTACCATAATACCGGTGCGATGCACCTGAAAAAATGGTGAAAATCTCTACCATTTATTTAGCCGTGACACGGCGAAATTATGGTAGCATGCACGAATACCAAGGCAAAAAAGCCGCGTAACGGCGACATCCCTGCCGACCTGCACCAAAATGAATATTTAAGAAACGTTTTTCTTAAGCAGATCCCTGATTTCCGTCAAAAGCAACTCCTCTCTGGTTGGTTCAGGTGCAGATACCGGTGCGGCTGGCACTTCGCTCTTTTTCATGAACCGGTTCATCATCTTGATCATGATGAAGATGGCGAACGCGATGATCAGAAAATCTACTGTTGTCTGTATGAAGTTCCCATAGTTGAGACTTGCTCCTGAGGATACAATTTTCCCGCCGGAAATAACAGGCTCGCTCAGCTGTATTCTTAGGGCCCTGAAATCGGTACCGCCAACCAGCATGCCCAGCGGAGGCATCAATACATCCGTAACAAAGGACGAGATGATTTTTCCAAAGGCAGCACCGATGATGATACCTACTGCCATATCTACTACGTTGCCACGCATGGCAAACTCTTTGAACTCTTTTCCGATACTCATAACTTATTAATTTGCTAATGTGACAATATGCTAATGTGACAATATGCTAATGTGCTAATTTGCTAATTTGAAAATCTTGTGACAAAAGGAGAGTTTGCAAAAAATACATTTTGTAGCCAAAGGATTTAATTCTTTTCTCGACACCAATCCCAATTAGAAAATTAGCACATTAGCATATTGTCACATTAGCACATTATTTAGATTCCGATAATTTTCTTGATCTCATTCAGTTTATTGAGGGCCTCGAGCGGTGACATGTTGTTGATATCGAGGTTCCTGATCTCGTCGCGAATTTGCTTGAGAACAGGATCATCCAACTGAAAAATGCTAAGTTGAAATCCTTCCCTATTTTGGGCGAGGTCTCCAACAGGTTTGACAGGATACTCCTTTCTGTTGCTCTTTTCCATCTGTGCCAGGATATCCTCAGCACGTGCCACTACGCTGCGCGGCATTCCGGCCATCTGTGCCACATGGATACCGAAGCTGTGGTTGCTTCCGCCCGGGACCAGTTTGCGCAGAAAAATGATGTTCTTGCCCATCTCCTTGATAGAGACATTGAAATTACGGATCCGGCCAA
The DNA here is from genome assembly GCA_903854235.1 of uncultured Bacteroidia bacterium. GTDB lineage: Bacteria > Bacteroidota > Bacteroidia > Bacteroidales > Prolixibacteraceae > CAINVV01. The sequence continues at coordinate 20,926 of CAINVV010000100.1, forward strand.
ACGACTTTTCCATTTCGTTCAATTCGTGGTAATGCGTCGCAAACAATGTTTTTGCCTTCACCCGTGGATGCTCGTGGATGTACTCCACAATTGACCAGGCAATGGAGATACCATCGTAAGTGCTCGTACCGCGGCCCAATTCGTCGAAAAGGATCAGGCTCCTGTCGGAGAGGTTGTTCAGGATGCTTGCTGCTTCCGTCATCTCCACCATAAAGGTAGATTCCCCGGACGAGATGTTGTCGGATGCCCCTACCCTGGTGAATATTTTGTCGATGTAGCCGATGCTGGCTGCTTCTGCCGGCACATAGGAGCCCATCTGGGCCAACAAAACGATCAGGGCAGTCTGACGAAGCAACGCCGACTTCCCTGCCATATTCGGACCCGTAATCATGATGATCTGCTGTTCTGTATTATCCAGGGACAGGTCGTTGGCGATGTACTTCTCCCCTACCGGAAGCTGCTGCTCAATGACAGGATGCCTTCCTCCCTTGATCTCCAGCAGGTCGCTGTCGTTCACATCCGGACAGACATATTTATTTTGTACGGCCACGGTGGCAAAGGAGCGAAGGCAGTCGATCTGAGCCGTCAGATTGGCATTCAATTGGATGGACTGATAATAATCGCCCAGAGAGCTGATCAAATCATTGAAGAGGGTCGTTTCCAGTGCCAAAATCCGTTCCTCCGCACCCAGAATCTTTGTTTCGTACTCTTTCAACTCTTCGGTGATGTACCTTTCCGCATTGACAAGTGTCTGCTTCCGGATCCATTCGGCCGGCACCTTCTCCTTGTGCATGTTGCGCACCTCGATGAAATAACCGAAGACATTGTTGTAGGAGACTTTCAGGGAAGAAATTCCGGTTCGGATACTCTCCCGTTCCTGTAATTTCCGCAGGTAATCCTTGCCTGAAAAGGCAAGCGAACGGAGTTCATCCAACTCGTCGGAGACACCTGGTGCAATGGCATTGCCTTTCACCAGCATCACAGGAGGCTCGGCAACGAGCTCCTTCTCAATTCTTTCGCAGATGGTCTTGCAGGGACTCAATTGTTCTGCATACCTTACCAGGATCTTGTTTCCCGACGTCTCAGCATACCCGCGGATCCTTGCAATGGCATTTAATGAATTTTTAAGCTGGACCATCTCCCTCGGATTGATGCGTCCCGTGGAAGCCTTGGAGATGATTCGCTCGAGGTCTCCTACCAAATGGAGCTGGGTCTCAACTTCCTCCCGGAGTTCTGGCTTCAGGATAAATTGGGCCACTACCTGCTGCCGTTCGCGGATCTTTTCGACCTCTTTCAACGGAAGTGCCATCCAGCGCTTCAGCAGTCGGGCTCCCATCGGGGTGATGGTGCGGTCGATCACCTGAATCAGCGTCTTGGCTCCTTCGTTGATCGAATAAAAAAGTTCCAGGTTGCGAATGGTAAAGCGGTCGAGCCACACATATTGATCCTCCTCGATGCGGGAAAGTGCGGTGATGTGGCTTACCCGTTTGTGCTGGGTGATATCGAGGTAATAGAGAATGGCACCTGCTGCGATGATGCCCATTTCCAGGTTTTGGATGCCGAATCCTTTCAGGTTGACCGTTTCAAAATGGCGAAGCAGCTTGTCGTTGGCCGCGTCGAAGGTATAAACCCAATCATCGAGCTTGTAGGTATAAAATTTGGAGCCAAAAAATTCCACAAACAACTTCTCTTTGCCCTTTTGAAAGAGCACCTCTTTCGGCTGGAAGCTGTTCAGCAGCTTGTCTATGTGCTCAAAACTTCCTTCTGCGGTAAAAAATTCACCCGTGGAAATATCAAGAAAAGCGATTCCGGCAATATTTTTTTCTATGTGAACGGAGGCAAGAAAATTGTTTTCTCTGTGCTCCAGTACATTGTCGTGAATGGAAACGCCCGGCGTTACAAGTTCCGTGATGCCCCGCTTGACGATGTTTTTGGTGAGTTTGGGATCTTCGAGCTGTTCACAGATCGCCACCCGCTGCCCTGCCCTGACCAGTTTGGGCAAGTAAGTATCCAAAGCGTGATAGGGAAATCCAGCCAATTCAACGAAGCTGGCCGATCCGTTCGCTCGTCGGGTAAGGGTGATGCCACAGATTTCGGCGGCCTTGATGGCATCCTCTCCGAAGGTTTCGTAGAAATCACCTACCCGAAAGAGAAGCACAGCGTCAGGATATTTGTTCTTGACGGCATAATATTGCTTCATCAGCGGGGTCTCAACATATTTATTGGGAGTAGTTGTCAATGTTGTCGTTTAAAGAATGATCAGGTAAATATAGGAAAATCACAGAATTCGGTCAACAGAACCTTAACTGCTGCGCGGTAAAAAATTCATCCGTCCAACATTACAACCTATCTCTTCGACAAGGTTCCGGTCCGCAACAGTAAAATCAGGCACAGCGGCACGACCAACCAGTGAAAGGTCTGGGGAAGAAAAAACATCGAAATCAGGAATAGTGCTACGATAACAGTTGTTAGCTTTATATACCAGTTTAATTTTGGCCTCATGGATGGTTTCAGCCAAAGGATGGCCAATAGCAGGTGTGTTGGCCAGGCCCAAATCAGGTTAAGATTCCATTTGGTGGAGGGCATTACGGAAATAAAGGTGGTAAACCAGAGGATCATTCCGGCAATTCCAAATGCTGCAAACACTGCGATATCCAGTCCGCTGTAACGAATTTTTCTTTTCCATTCCAGAATGGTAAGGGCGAGAACCAGCATGAGAAGAAGAAGGACAATCACTCCCGGGGAGAAGATGGAGAAAGGGTGTTCCACTGCTGGTTCGTCAAGAATTACGATTGCAGCCCCTGTCAGCGGTGCAGCAACCCCATCCCTGACTACCACTGCCTGACGCAGATCGTTCCCGAGATAGTCGGGCAAAAACATTTTTTGGGAATAGGTGGAGATCTTATCCGTCGGAAGTCCAAGGGCCAGCTTGATCCCCAATCCGCTCCAGCTGTTGTCCTGCAGATATAGGTCGATCAGGTTACGGAATGACATCCGTTTATCGCTCGAGGTATCGTATTTTATTTTTCCTCCTACTGCCTTCTCAATCTGATCGCGCACCCTGGTTGCACAGTTGTCTTCAAAATGCGAGTACCTGTATTCCCTGTTTTCAGGTTTGCTGTTGACCACCAAAGCTTCATAGAGTAATTCCCGTTCCGAAGGGGTCAGCAAGAGCTCATATTCAACCACTTTTCGGTGATCTTCCCTGTATTCCATCATAAAAGTGCTCATCCGCCAGGCTGCGACCATGTAATCGGTTTCACCCATGGCAAATCGCCAGATAAAATAGGGAGCAGTGTAATCAAAAACGCCGTAGTTGAAAACGATGTCCTTCCCATACATGGAATCCTGGATCCGGATACCTGCATGTCCAAAATAGGAATAGATCTCATCACCGGGGGCGCAAATCAGCAGGCTTGCCTTTGCCGAAGGAGACAATGGCTGTGAACTGGATGGAATCGACAGGGTCAAAAGGGTCAGGAAAAAGAGGAATCGTCTGATCATGATCTGTTATCTATGGTTGTCGGAGAAAGGATACGAAGCAGTTACCGCACTAAAGAAAACTACCGTTCTAAAAAACAATTATCGCCAATAACCAATGATGGCACCCATGATTATAAATGCTACGATGTCGAACCCAGCATGAAGAAAATAGAGTTTGACAGGCTGGTTTTCAAAGAGCACACTGGTCAGTTTGGAGGTAGTTACCCAGAATACGGCAATACAAAAGCCGATGATAGCGCCAAAAGGGGCATTGGGGTTAGGGCCCAGAATCATTGATATCACCGTGGAAGCAATACAAGCAGAAAGAAATGTCAAGAGCGTAATCATCCACATGGGTTTGTTGGATTTGAAATCTTCATCCGTGTACCCGTTCAGTTTGATCCAAACTTTTCCAAACATCAGGGGAGAGTACCACAGTGCCCCCAAAATGAGGTAAGAGATTCCGGCTAAAATAACCGCCCAGACATTTACCTTTGCAAAAGCAGAAAACATATCCATATGCTAATTTTTATTGATTCGATTTTTGACTAAACTACAAAAAAAACTGTTTCTGCCCATGAATTATCCAGGGTTCAGATAGAATTCTTTCGTCAGGTCTACAAATCTGGCAGAATATTTGCCTGACTCATCCAGGATAACGAGTGCATCGGATTCCGGATAAACAGCAGTCGGGGAAAATTCCAGCAATACCCGCTTGGGTGGTTTGCCCACTCTGGGGTGGACGACCGTCTTTCTGGCGAGGTAGAATCCTTCGAGCCTTGCGGTCTCCCGAAAATCATCCAATGACTCAAAAGGAAGAATGAC
>CAINVV010000101.1 GCA_903854235.1 uncultured Bacteroidia bacterium
AGATAGACAGAATTCTGAAGAGTAATTGGAATAAAAAAATATTTCAATTACCCTTTTCCACTTGAAACCGTGTTGAGAATTTCTTTGCATCAAATAGCCGCAATTTTGCCTTTTGGCCATTCCAAAATCCAAAATCGAAAATCGAATATCGCAGCATCACTACCCGATCTCAGTTTTCTCCAAAATTGTTAACTTTAAGGGCCAATCAAAAGCCCCATGGAAAAAGAAAAACTGGATCAGATCTCCATATCTTCGCTCTTTAAGAGAAGGAAAACCGACCGCGATATTTTTCAGGAACTGATGCCCACAAGGGTCAAGGAGGTGTTGCTTTTTGCCACGCTTTACGATGCCTACTCCATCGAAAGGGAGGGACAGTTTTCAGACAAGATATTCGGAGAATATTTGCAGCTCAACCTATACGCTGCTCCGCGATTTACAAGTGTAAATACGCCCGAAGATGTCATTCCAACCATCAATCTTCGCCATTTTGACCTGATCATCATCATGGCAGGGGTCGACAAGGAGATGCCCATCAAGGTGGCAGAATTGATTCACGCCTACAAGCCTCGCATCCCGATCCTTTTACTGGTCAACAACAACAACGACGTAGGCTATTTCAAACGGTCTGCGGCCAGGGTTCCGGCTATAGACAGGGTATTTGTTTGGAACGGCAACTCCAACGTTTTCCTGGCGATGATCAAATACATCGAAGACAAGCGCAATGTTGCCCGTGATACGATTTTGGGAGGCGTTCGGATCGTCTTGCTGGTGGAGGATTCTGTCAAGTACTATTCCCGATACCTGCCCCTTCTTTTTTCCAGCGTACTGACCCAGACCCAGTCGCTGGTGTCGGACAATTCGACAGACGAATTACACAAGATCTTCAAGTACCGGGCCAGGCCAAAGGTTTTACTGGTGAGTACCTATGAAGAGGCTGTCCAAATTATAAACGATTACAAGGAATATCTCCTTTGCGTAATCTCGGATGTGAAATTTGCAAAAGGGGGAGTGAACGACGAGGATGCAGGCATAGAACTGCTGAAATATGCACACAAGGCCATGAAATATCCCATTCCGCTGCTTCTGCAATCGCACGACATCGAGAATGCCAAAAGGGCAGATGCCGTTGGCGCCGGATTCATCACCAAGAACTCGGATACCCTCGCACACGACATTCACGAATTCATCAATACCAAATTGGGTTTTGGGGATTTCATCTTCAAGGATAAAAAAGGGAACAAGATCGCCTGCGCCAGAAACCTGCACGAATTCGAGGAACTGGTTGCCAAAGTACCAATGGAGTCGCTGCTCTACCATGCCCGCGCCAACGGATTTTCCACCTGGCTGATGGCACGTGGAGAGATCAATATGGCAGAGCGGCTCATCCCCTACAAAGTGGAAGATTTTGAAAATACGGAGAAGCTACGCAATTTCTGCCTCAATGTTTTTGCAGATGTTCGCGAAAAGAAGAACAGGGGCAGGATCGTCAATTTTGATTCGAGCCTCATCTCCGGGAACCGTTACATCGTCAGGATGGGACTGGGATCGCTCGGTGGCAAGGGCAGGGGACTGGCCTTCATGAGCAATTTACTGGAAAACATCGACATGAAAACGATTCTGAAAGGGATCAACATCCGAATGCCTGCCACTTCGATCATCGGAGCCATCGAATTTGACAAATTTCTCGAATCGAACGATCTTTTTGATCTTGCCTTCCATTCCACGGATCAGGAGTTGATCAAGAAAGCCTTTCTGGCCGGAGATTTGAGCGTCACCCTGAAGGAAAAGCTGATGCAGTACATTCAGTACATCAAACAACCATTGGCCATACGGTCATCGGGATTGTTCGAGGACTCCCTGTTGCAACCTTTTTCAGGTGTATACGATACCTATCTCATTCCCAACAACCATCCGGAGGAGGAAGTTAGGTTCCAGCAACTGGTCAATGCCGTCAAGTTGATCTATGCTTCCGTCTTCAGCAACGATGCGAGGTCCTATTTTCAGGCCATCAACTACAAGATCGAAGAGGAGAAAATGGCCATCATCATCCAGCCGGTCGTTGGAAAAGAGCACCATGGCAAATTTTATGTCGACATCAGTGGGATCGCACAATCCTACAATTATTACCCCTATTCCTACATGCAACCGGAAGATGGATTTGCTGTAGCCGCCCTTGGCCTGGGACAAGCCGTATCCGGAGGGGAAAAAGCCTATCGTTTCTGTCCAAAATATCCGGCCCTTAACATTGGAGCCATCACTGACCAGGTCCGGGATACACAACGCGAGTTTTATGCCATTGATTTGACTCACAGTGAATTTGATATGACCCACGAGGGGGAATTGGCGGCCATCCGAAAATATCCGGTGGCAGCTGCCGAAAAAGATGGGGTCATCGACCAGTGCGTCTCTACTTATGATATGGAAAATGAAGTGGTTATGCCAGGTACTTTTACCAGGGGCCCACGGGTAGTCGATTTTGCCAATATCCTGAAATACAATCAGGTGCCAATGGCAGATGCCCTTCTGATACTGATGAAACTGTTTCAGCAGGCCATGGGATCTCCCGTGGAAATGGAGTTCGCCATCGATCTTAATAAGGGAGACAACGGTTGGCCAACCTTTTACCTACTTCAGCTGAAACCCTTGATACGCAGGGAAGATGATATCGTAATTGATCTCGATGAGTTGGATCGGAACAACCTGGTGCTGCTATCCCAAAAGGGAATGGGCAATGGCAGAATCAACGGTATCACGGATGTGCTCTACGTGGATATCGATGATTTCGACAGGACCCGCACCAAGGAGATAGCAGCGGAAATCACAGAATTCAATAAAATATTGTGCGACGAGGAGCGTAAATACGTATTGGTTGGCCCCGGCCGATGGGGAACCCGAGATGAATTTACCGGAATCCCCGTCAGGTGGGCCAACATCAACAATGCAAAGGTCATAGTCGAAATCGGACTGCCCGACTTTCCGCTAGATGCATCACTCGGCTCGCATTTCTTCCACAATGTGACCTCCATGAATGTAGGTTATTTTTCAGTACCTCTGGTCGATGGAAACGAATTTGTGAACATGAAACTACTGGCATCCCAACAATTGGTTCGAAAAGGAAAATTTGTACGATGGGTCCGTTTTGAGCACCCGCTGGAGGTGTTGATGGATGGTAGAAAACGAACTGCAGTGGTGCGAATGAAAAATCAAGAACCTGGAAACTAAAGCATCAGAACTTGCTGCCCAACGAAAACTGAAAATCCAAAATTGAAAATCGCAAATAAGATGAAATTCTTCAAAAATCTGCTGATTATTCTTCTTGCCATGGCACTTCTTTACCTGGCTGGTCCCAAGATGCCAAAACCAGCGCTGAACAGTCAATTGCCATCCATTACTGGTAGTGTGAGCAATTATGTGGCAAATGTGGAACACAAGCCAGGATTGGTCATCAGACCTGGATGTGAAGCGAAAATTATTTGGGCCAACGATTCCCTACGGCAACAGACACCATTTGCACTCCTCTATCTGCACGGATTTTCTGCGAGTTGGCGGGAGGGATCTCCTGTCAATGAGGATTTTGCTAGACGTTTTGGTTGCAATGCCTATTTTGCAAGACTGGCAGCCCATGGTCTGGTTTCTGACAATCCCTTGTTGAACATGACTCCGGATCGACTCTATGAATCTGCCAAGGAAGCCTTGGTTATCGCGAAACAATTGGGGAAGAAAGTTGTCATCATGGGTTGTTCGACGGGCTGTACTCTTGCATTAAAACTTGCGGCTGATTTTCCGGAGATGGTGGATGCAATGATCCTGTACTCCCCAAACATTCAGATCAAGCAAAGGGCGGCTATGCTACTTTCCGGTCCCTGGGGATTGCAGATTGCCCGATTAAACTACGGAAGCAAATTCAGGGTGACTGATGATGACCCCAAAGGGGAAGTTTGCAAATACTGGTATTGCAGCTACAGGGCAGAGGGAACCGTATATTTGCAGCAATTGCTGGATGCAACGATGAAAAAAGAGGTTTTCGAAAAAGTGAAATGTCCGGTTTTTATGGGCTATTACTACAAGGATGAACAGCACCAGGATCAAACCGTGGAAGTCAAGGCATCGCTCCATATGTTTGATGACCTGGGCACTCAGGCTGCCCAAAAGAGAGCCTTGGCTTTCCCAACCGCAGGAGCGCACGTAATGGCCTGCGACCTGACTTCGGGCGCCGTTGCTGAAGTCAGAAAGGCTACCTTTTCTTTTGCAGAACAGGTTATAGGCCTGAGTCCTGTGAAATAATTGAAATAATATCGGGCTCCCGGGTCATTCGATTGCTGAACATATAATCGCCGGCATCACAAAGTACCTTGTGAGAAAATTCTGAATTACAAAGTGGCAAGCACCGCTTTCAGCTCTATTGCTGCGGCTGCACACTGGTTTTCAAATTTTTTGATGTGGATGGGGTAACTTTCAACGTCAGTTCCTGCAATGGTTTTCATTAGCAAGGTTTTCATTTCGATCTCCAATTCGGTCATTCCAAGTATTTGCAGCGATGATTTGGCTTTGTGTGCCTCTTTACCAAGTGCAAGAAAATTTCCTGTTTGGTAATCGTCGTTCATATTCTGAATGAAAACTGGGATCTGCATCAGAAACATTTCAATCATTTCACGAATGATTGCCTTGTTTCCATCGGTAATTGTCCTTAGGTAGGTTAAATTTGTAACAGCCATTTTTTTAAGGGATAAATGGGTTTAAGTTTAGTTTCACTCGTAAAAGTAGGAATAATTATTCTTTTCACATGAGTTTTGTTAGGTACACCTCGGTATATTTTTCTTAATTTTGGAGTTTGAAATAGGTTCGGAAGCACCCATTGTTAAGAGCATAAAAATGCGAATTAATATTTTTAAATAAATGAAAGGCAGTGTTTTGTAATGTATTAATTAGCTTCTTGACCCATCAGCCATTCGAATGATCGTTTATTTCTAAACCAAGTCAAAACAAAAATTCTCAATAAATGCTTAAAACCTACTTCCACGAAATCCATCTTGGTTACAAGGCAAAGATGGCCGAATTTGCCGGCTTTGATATGCCGATTGAATATTCAGGAATCAAGGATGAACATCTGACGGTCCGTCACGGAGTTGGCGTATTTGATGTGTCACACATGGGCGAAATCTGGGTGAAGGGTCCATCGGCTCTTGCGTTTTTGCAGAAAGTCACCTCGAATGATGTGGCAGTGCTGCTACCCGGTCAGGCACAATACTCCTGTTTCCCCAACGGAAAAGGTGGAATCGTCGACGATCTGCTGGTCTACTATTTTGCTCCGGAAAAATACTTACTCGTGGTCAATGCAGCAAACGTTGAAAAAGACTGGAACTGGTTGGTTGCCTGCAACGATTGCGGGGCACTTCTTGAAAATGCTTCAGATCAGATTTCCCAGCTTGCAGTTCAGGGTCCCAAGTCAATGGAGGTATTGCAGAAACTTACCAGCCTGAATTTGTCGGCAATCAAATATTACACTTTTGAAGTGGGTGAAATGGCTGGTGTCAAGGAGGTCATCGTTTCCGCCACGGGTTATACGGGTGCCGGTGGTTTCGAACTCTATTTCTACAACGAATATGCAGAAACGATGTGGAAGGCTATTTTTGAGGCAGGCAAAGATTTGGGAATTAAACCTATCGGCCTTGCCGCAAGAGATACGCTTCGTCTGGAAATGGGCTTCTGCCTCTATGGCAACGACATCGATGATACAACATCTCCCATTGAGGCTGGATTGGGATGGATCACCAAATTCAGGGACGAAAAACAATTCATCGACAAGGATCTGCTGCTGAAACAGAAAAAGGAGGGAACGGCGAACAGGCTGTGTGGCTTTGAAATGATTGACCGCGGAATTCCACGCCACCACTATTCCATCACAGACGCCTCCGGTTTGGTGATCGGTCATGTTACTTCAGGTACGCAGTCTCCAATGCTCGAAAAAGGAATTGGTATGGGTTTTGTGCCGGCCGGACTTGCCAAACCAGGCAGTGAAATCTATTTGGAAGTTAGGGGCAAACTACTCAGGGCCAAAGTCGTTAAAATGCCATTTATTTAGATTGTTTCCATATCTTCACTTTTGGACAGGCTTAACCTAAAATTAACTGATTTATGTCATGTTTAGAAGATTAAAGTGCTAATTTTACGCACGAAAGAAAAATGTAAGTGCATTAAATATAAGTAGTTAAATATCTGAAATAGTAAATATTTTAATCCGATGCGGCAGCGTCCGGTTACGTTGTCAAATCTTAAAAACTGATACGAATGAAGAAGCACAATTTTTACGCAGGACCATCCATCCTTCCCGAGTTCACCATCCAGAAGACGGCCGAGGCTGTCATTAATTTTGCGGGAACAACTTTGTCCGTTATGGAAGTTTCTCACCGGAGCAAAGAGTTTGTTGCAGTGATGGACCAGGCAATCGCATTGGTAAAAGAGTTGCTTGCGGTTCCTGAAGGATATGAGGTACTCTTTTTGCAAGGAGGTGCCAGTACCCAGTTCTACATGGCTCCCTTTAACCTGATGAAAACAAAAGCAGGTTACATGAACACAGGGGTTTGGGCTACTGC
>CAINVV010000102.1 GCA_903854235.1 uncultured Bacteroidia bacterium
ATCCTTTTGCCTTCTCAGATGGCCGAAGATGGAAGTTTCCCCCTCGAACTAAAACGGACCAAACCCTTCGGATACTCCCTTTTCAACATCGATGCCTTCTGCAACGTAGCCCGAATCCTATCCACACCAAACGACAACCTCTGGGAGTTTACGACTCCGGACGGAAAATCCTTGAAAAAAGGGATGGAATACATCTTCCCATTCATTTCCGACAAGACCAAATGGCCCTTTGCCAAGGATATTTTCATATGGGAAGAGTGGCCCGTTCGTCAGTCCAGCCTTCTTTTTGCAGGAATCGCGTTTCAAAATGAGAAATACATTCAAATGTATCTTCACCTTCCTGCCCGTCCCACCCATCCAGAAGTGATCAGAAACCTGCCTGTCAGACATCCAGTCATCTGGCTGACGGACTGAGGGACTGGGAATGATTGTTATGAACTAAAATCATTTCTTCCTGTCCTTAAAGAATATAGAATAAATTTTAACTGCGTTTTGCATCTTGATAAAACCAAATCTCAAGTCCGATTTGGCGAATAGAATAAGAGCTTTCTAAAGTAAATACGGGCATTGTATATTCAACTGCCAGAACCAACTAGCCAATGAAAAAAAACAGTCGAATTTCAACCGCGGTTATCCTGATCCTGCTTGTCAGCATCAGAGTGACCGGCTTTTCACAAAACCCGCATATTCTGGTAAATGACGGAGACAAATCTGCTGTTCTTAGCAAGATCAAAGACCAAATATGGGCCAAATCCATCCTTGAAGAGATCAGTCAAACCGTCACTCCCTATGTAGAACGTCACACTTCAGATCCACAATGGATCCTGAGCCGTTACCTGATGAACCGTATTCCAGGGAAGCATTATACCCGCGTCTTCGCCGATGAATCCGGATCCAGACTCACCAGCTGGACGGGCAATGCCCCCTATCCGACAGTCAGGGTATCCACCTACTTGCGTGCACCTTTGACGGTAAAAGGAACTCCCTACCGGAAACCCAACATCGATGAGCTGCTACCCAACGACACATCCCGGGTGATGCAACTCTACAACCCGGAAACCAATCAGAAGGAGTGGATCGATCCTCAGGAGCTGATCTCCTCCATCAACGGGGAGATCAATGAACTGGCACTGGATGCTGCCATCCTTTATTGGCTGAACGGAGAAGAGAAGTATGCCCGCTTTGCCGCCGACCTGCTGGATCAATGGGCCAAGGGAGTCTATTACCAAGAACCCATCGTAGGCCCCTGCCGCACTGGTCTGCTCGATATGCAAACGCTGGGAGACCAGAGCCATCGTCCCATCATTCTGGCCTACGATTTCGTCAAACCCTTCATGAAACAAAAGGGATACGACCTGCACTGGTACGAGACCGTATTTGAAAAATTCGCATCTACCCTGGCCTACCGGGGATACTGGAACAACAATTGGTATGCAGCCGAGAGTTCAACGATGGTTTTTGCCTCCCTGAGCCTCGAAAACAAACAAAAACAGGACTACTACCTGCAATTTATTCTTTCCAAAGACACCATCAACGGCGGTTGTGGTCAGCTCGCCCTTCCCTCAACTGTAAAAAACTGGCTAACGCCGGATGGTCACTGGAAAGAACCTGGTGGTTACCACAACTATCCGGTTGGGAACCTCTTGCTCTCCTCCCTGGCACTCGAAAAAAATGGCTACAACATCTTTCAGAAATTTCCAGCACTCTTCAAGGCTTCCTATGCGATGCTCAAATATTCGTTCCCCAATCTCACAGTTGGCGGTTTCGGGGACACAGGCAGGGCCTCTCAAAGTCCTGAATCGCTGGAGATCGGTTTGATCGGAGCCCTGAAATACAACGATCCCATCCTTCCAGATATGCTCGCCTCGATGAAAAAAATGATTGATGGGGGTTTGTACAAACGTGAAAAATCAGGTTTCCTGGGACTGCTTTGTTTCTTGCCCAATCTGCCTGAAACCAATGCCACCTTCCGATGGCCGCGAACAGGGGCACTCGATTTCGCCCGATACTTCGTCCAGCGAAACGGATCGGATCCCAAAACCGGACTAATGATCGGGGTGCAAGGTGCCACTTACAACCACAACCACTGCAACGGCATGGCTATGGAACTCTACGGATTGAATGAGGTATTGGGCATTGACGCCGGCACAGGGCCCAACTACGAACATCCCCTTCACAGAAACTATTACAGCCAATGGGCCGCCCACAACACGGTTGTAGCCGCCGGATCTTCCAGCTCCATCCCATTTAGCGGGGCAGCAGGTGCCAAAAACATCGGTCAGATCGACCTGGCCGCCATGGAACCGCTCCCTGATCGGGAGGCTGTTTCGCCGGATTATTCGTTCACCGACACACGCTATGTTGACAAATCTACCGGAACAAATCAGTCCCGCACCCTTTCCATCATCCGTACTTCTGCAACCAGTGGCTATTACGTGGATATTTATAGATCCGACAATGCCATCAGCAATGATTATGTTTACCACAATATCGGTGATTCCGTCACTTTCCTGAATAGCAATCGACAGAATCTTAAGACAATCCCAGCCAGTTATCCGAAAACAGAAAAGGATTATCCCGGATTCCGATTTTACGAAGAGGTAGAAAAATTGGATGACCCTACCGACCAGGTGATTGCGCGTTTCAACATCAGTGACGATCAGACCGGTGACCTTTTTCTGCAAGTGATGATCCCGGGAGCCACCAGCAGAAATTTTTACAAGGCCAAATCACTCAAAACCAAAACCTCCGGAAAACATTACGCTGGTAGTCACCTGCCGCTTTTCACCATCCACACGGAGTCAGAGGCACGTACAAAACCCTTCGTAGCCATCTTCGAACCTTACAAGGGGAATGCAGGTTTTACAGTTGAACACGTGACGCAGAGAAAGGTAGCTGATCCTGGAAACTTCACCGAACTAACAGTCTTCAACAAAGGCAATACTTACCAGGAAGTCTATCAATCCGTAGACCCGGACCGGATGCAAAATGCCAAAAACGGCTATTTGAAAGGCTACTTCGGTGTTGCATCCATCCTTGGAGATCAACTAATGTGCCTCTATTTGGGAAAAGGAATAGAAATAGCCAACCACGGATTTTCCCTAAAATCGATGGAACCAAACGGCTCTGCCACACTAACGGTAAATAATTCCGACTACCAAATCTGTTGCAACCAGCAGACAGAGATCACCATTCCAATCGAAAAAATCAAAAAAGCCTCTTTAAATATGGATGGCACCACACGAGATCTCAAGTTTTCCCACATCAAAAAAGGAATATTAATCTCGGTACCAACCACAAAAAATGGAATCATACGGATTAATTAGGGAATCGAAAACTCAGGCAACAAGGATTAAACAGTACAATTCACAATTTATTGAAGTTTTCATCAACCAGCATCCTCCATTGGACTGTTCCGTTGAAATCCGCTTAATCAGTGTCATCCGTGATCCAATTTTAACTCAACAAAATCAGGTACTCAACCATCAAAAAAGAAATAAAAAATGAAAAAACTTCACCTTCTCATCCCGGCAATCTGGCTTTGCCTTACTGTCACTGCCCAACAACAGAACCTGTTGAGCGGGAAATTCTCCAAAGAAGAGCTCTCAAAAATCCTGATCTCCCATCAGAAATGGACCCCCTTCCCAAAAATTGACGACCGTGCCGGATGGGCCAATGCGGATCAAAACATGATGAGGGCCTACGTCAAAACAGCCGAAGGCTTTCTCAGTTACCAGTGGCCTTCCATTCCCGCTACGAAATCACTCCTGATTGAACGTACAGGCGACCGAGATGAATATCAGACCATCAGCTTCAAAAAACGTGAAGTTCTTGGTACCCTGCTGCTGGCAGAAATCTATGAAAACAAGGGTCGATTCATCGACCAGATCATTGATGGAGTGTGGAACATCTGTGAAGAATCCTTCTGGGGAGTTCCTGCACATCTTCCGAAGACAAAAGAGCTCTCCGGACTTGTCAACGTTCAGAAACCCTTCGTCGAGCTATTCTCTGCGGAGACCTCTACCTTTCTGGCCTGGGTAGATTATTACCTGGGCGACAAACTGGATGCCGTCTCTCCCCAAATCCGCAAACGCATCTACGACGAAGTCAACAACCGCATTTTCCAACCACTGATGACCACCCACCACGGATTCATGGGGGCAAACAGTGATGGCCGACGTCCCAACAACTGGAATCCCTGGATCTGCTCCAACTGGATGAACGCCATCCTATTGCTTGAAAAAGACGACCAAAAGAGAACGGAAGCCATAGCAAAGATACTGGGAGTCCTGGATAATTTCCTCAACCCCTATCCACAGGATGGCGGTTGCGACGAGGGACCAGGCTACTGGGGTGCAGCAGCAGCCTCTCTTTACGACAACATCGCCCTGCTCAATCTGGCCACCAAAAATGCCTTTGCCTACGTCTACAACGATGAAAAGCTAAAAAATATGGGGCGATTTATTTACCGCGCTCAAATCAGCCCACTCTACTTCATGAACTTCGCCGATGCGAGTCCAAAACCAGGTATGTCTGCTGACATGATCTTCAGATTTGGAAAGGACATCCACGATGCCGATATGATGAAATTTGGAGCTTATTACAGAACTCCGGGCGAAGGATCTTCAGGCCGTGCCCATTACTTCAGGAATTTCTTCGCACTCTTCATCCAGAAAGAGTACCAGTCGGCCGAACAGGGACTTCCCTTACCAAAGGATACCTGGCTCCCCGACCTCCAGGTGATGATTGCCCGCGACAACAAGGGAACCACCGACGGATTTTTCGTGGCTGCCAAGGGTGGAAACAACGACGAAAGCCATAACCACAACGACATTGGAAATTTCATGGTTTATTACAATGGCAGGCCCCTGCTGATCGATGTCGGAAGTGGCACCTATACCCGTAAAACCTTCAGCAACCAACGCTACGAGATCTGGTCCAACTGCTCGGAATACCACAATCTTCCCACCATCAACGACAAGAACCAACTGCCCGGTCCTCAGTTCAAGGCGGAAAATGTCTCTTATGCGACTGGTAAAAATTTCGCCGCAATCACCCTCGACATCGCCAAATCCTATCCCGACGATGCGGGCATCGAAAGCTGGAAGAGAACAGTCCGGTTGAACCGCGGCCAGAATGTCAAAGTAGAAGATGCCATTCAATTAACAAAAGCCTCCTCCGTGGTGCAGCACCTGATGACTTGTTACCCTGCCGAAGTGGTTAAGCCTGGTGAATTGGTCATCCATTATGCTCCGGAAGGGGTGAAAGCCCTGGATTTCATTCTGAAATACAACCCCGTCCAGTATGAGGTGACCATCGAAAAGATTCAACTTAACCACATGGAAGACAAAGGAGTCCAGAGAAATTGGGGAGATACCATTCACCGCATCAACCTGAAAGCCAAAGCGCCAAAAACGAACGATAAATTCAGTCTTACCATTGCCCCAAAAAGTTAATTTTTATTTAGCCAGCTTCTCCCTCACCGGGTGACTCTGAGTCACCCGGTGAGTTCGGCTCTAAGGATTAAATATATCATTGATTATCTGAATATTGAATCATATTCTGCCTCCCAGTATTGAACACGACATCGTGATGAAAAAATGACAACAAAATTACTTTCCTGTTCCTTGTCACTACTTTTTGTTGGACTGCTCCAACTCAACCCTTGTCAGGCCCAGAAAACCATCAAAATCCGGTTCGACAGCAACAAGGAGGTGTCCGGAAAAAAATTCGCAATCAGGGTTATTTCCCCAGACATTCCGGCCAATTGGGATGGATTCAACTTCGTCGTACTGGAATTCAGGTCAACCACCCCACAACGCTTCCAGGTTGGTTTTACGACAGAAACCGGATACAACGAACTGCGTGTGATGAGCTATTGTGTCAACGGCTGGAACAAACTGGCCATTCCGCTACGCTTTTACCGTGCCCTTCCGGATGCCGCCCACGACCTGGCCGCCACCTTCAACCAGGACCGCTATACAGGCTGGATCAACCTCGGCGGCACCCGTGGACCGCTTCGTGGTATCGACTCCATCGGCATCCGTATGAATGCCCCCATCAACAATCCCGTCATCGAACTCCGCTCCATCGCTCTTTCCGTAGAGGATCCCGGCGATCAATACCTCGGGACAAAACCTGTCGTCGATGAATTTGGCCAGTGGAACCTGGGTGATTTTGAAGGGAAAGCCAAATCATTGACCCAACTTCGCAAGGAGTGGGACACCGAAGAAAAAACCATCGACACCAATAATTCAACATTCTATTCCAAATTTGGCGGTTACCTTCCTGTGAAAGCCAAGTCAACAGGATTCTTCCGTACCGAGAAAATGGACGGCAAATGGTGGTTCGTAGACCCGGAAGGGTGCCTGTTCCTTTCGGTAGGAGTCGATTGCGTCCATCCCGGAGGGGGTGGAAATGCCATTCACCTCGACAAACGCGCCAACCTGTTCAAGGAACTTCCCCCGCCGGGAATCGGTTCGAACCCCGATCGCCCGAATTCCGCCTCTTTCGGAACATGGAACCTTGTCAGACGTTACGGCCCCTCCTATCCTGAAAAATCGAAAGACCTGATCATCCGTCGAATGGAAAATTGGGGGCTCAACACCATCTGCAACTGGTCCTCCCCGGAGGTGATGGCACTTAACAGGAAGGCCTTCATGCTGCAACTGAACAATGTGGGAATCGAAAACGGCATCATGGGTCTGCCCGATGTCTATACCCCTGATTTTAAAGAAAAAGTCGACGCTTCCATCCAAGCTTTTGTCACACCCTACCGGGAAAACCCCTGGCTCATCGGATACTTCACGGGCAACGAACCATCCTGGACAGGCCAGGAAGAGCGACTCTGCCAACTGATTCTAGACGGAAAGGAAAAACCCATTCAGTCAGAATTGAAGAAGTTCCTATCCGGTGGTGATTCTCCCTCAAAACGGCGTCAGTTTGTCTTTGATACCTTCCGGATCTTCCTCCAAACGATCAACAAGACCGTTAAAACCTACGACCCGAACCATCTCAACCTCGGGATGAGGTTCGGCCATGTTCCCGATAAGGAGATCATTACTATCTGCAAAGATGTATTCGATGTCTTCAGTTTCAATTGCTACGACCTCTGTCCTAAAAGGGAGTTCATGGACCAAATCTCCGAGGGAACCGGCCTGCCAATGATCATTGGTGAATACCACTTCGGCACCGTCGACAGGGGCATGGCCCAATCGCTCTGGCAGGTCAACTCCCAGAAGGAACGCGGTGTAGCATTCAGCTACTATACAGAACAAGCATATTCTCACCCAGGATTGATCGGCACTGCCTGGTTCCAATGGTGCGACCAGGACCTGACCGGACGAAACGATGGAGAAAACTACAATTGCGGACTGGTAGATGTAACCGACAGGCCCTACCCTTACCTGGTGGAGGCAGTCGGCAGAACGGCGCAAAGGCTTTTATCCATTCACCAGGGAGCGACTAAACCTACCAATCAGCAACCCGTCAAAGCCAGAGGGCATGGTGCTATTCCGGATTTGTGGGAGCATTGAGAAATACAACAATTAAAACAGAATCAAACCATGAAAACAATCTATTTATTTCTGATTTTATCCCTGTCCGGACTCTCAACCTTCTGTCAGGATCACAAAAAGGAAATTACCCACTACATCTTCCCTGAATTTGTGAAGGGTACCGTATTGATGAAATCTGGAGGCAAAAATGTGGTCATGCTCAACTACAATGCCCTCACCGAAGAGATGATCTTCGATGCCAATGGCAAGAAACTGGCCATCGGTCCTCTGGACCAGGTGGATACCATCTACATCAACGAAAGAAAATTTTTTCCTGTCGAGAAGACCTTTGTAGAGCTCATCCACAAAGGCAAGTACGAATTGTATGCCCGTCATAGGTGCAACATGGTCGATCCAGGGAAGCCGGCGGCCTATGGAGGTACCTCCCAGACTTCGGCAGTCACCACCTATTCCTCCTACATGACGAGTGGACAGGTCTATGAATTAGCCTTGCCCGAGGGAGTTCAAACAAAGGCTTATACCGATTACTGGCTAAAAAAGGAGGGTAAGCTGAACCAGGTGGTCGGTCTGAGACAGCTTTCCAAACAGTTTGCAGAAAAGGCCGATCCGTTTAAAAAATTTGTCAAGGAGCACAAGGTCGACTACGATTCACAGACTAGCATCCTGGAGTTGATCACCTACCTGGAAGGTTTATAAAGCTGATAGAAATTTCGCTTTTAACAAATCGGTCGTTTAGGTATCAAAATGACAGGTCAGTCCAGCAAATAACAGGTAATAACATTTAAAAACTACGCCATGCACCATCATTTTTTCTTCTTTCCCTTCTTTGCCGGGATCATCCGTTTGGGCATCACGATTTTTGTGTTTTACGTGATCTACAAATGGGCAAACAGGTATTTTGCCCTGAAGCAGGAACAGAATCAGCTGTTGGGTGAAATTCTAAAAAAATTGGAGAATAAGTAATCAGGGATTATTGCCCTCTGAAATTTCGCCGCGATGCGGCTTCCTTCCTTCAATTCAATTATATCCAACCATAATTACGCCGTTACACGGCTTGAATATTGGCATAGGATTGGATGGCCTTTTTCTTGGATATACCCTATACTCGCCAACATGGGTACAATGGGAACGACCATATTTCGGGTGCGTAGCACCGCCATTATGGTAACAGCAGAATCCAAGTAAATCAAAGGAGCATCGCTCCAACATTTTTTCTTGTCAACGGTGCTACTATTTCACGCCACACACCCGTCATTTCTCGTCTGCCTGACTACTTTTCACTGTCGTGAAAATGCGTTCCAACAATTTTGCCTTTCCTACAATTTGCTATTCAGCGATTTAATTCCAATGAAATTATTTCTACCTTTACGGGTATATGCCCAATTAAACTGATTTCTTTCAACCTAAATTACAATTTGTTGCGGCAGACTTAAGTTGCAGATAACCCTTTGTTGTAATTTTTGGAATATCCAACCATGAAAACAACTACAAGAAATATCCTTATAACGTTAATCAGCTTTTTGCTGTATTACCTTGCTTTTGAAAATTTCGGGAAAATCATGCTTCTGATCGATGAGTTCTTTAACTACAAACTTTTAAGCTATTTAATCACCTATCTTCTAATTGGTTTTCCAATCTTTCTAGGGACTTGCCTGATCCATAAAAACTATAAACTCTTCTACCATTTAGGACTATCCAAAAACTTTCTGCCTGGACTCCTGCTTGCCATCCTGTTCTCCCTGCCAATGTTTTTGGGCGGACTCCTATTTTACAAATTCAACATGCAAATTAGCCTGCCAAACCTGGTCGCAGGTACGATTTTTGCCGGATTTTTTGAGGAACTCTATTTCAGGGGGTTCTTGTTCGGACAAATTTTCAGAAACACAAAACTTGGGTTTCTGCCTTCCATCCTTCTAGGAGCCTTGATATTTGCAACTGCCCATTTATACCAAAGTCAGAACATTTCGACCATGATTGGAATCTTTGTCACTACCTTTTCTGGTGCGATATTTTTTGCGTGGCTTTTCGTCGAATTGGAGTATAATTTATGGGTTCCAGTTTTTCTTCATACCCTGATGAACTTATCCTGGAATTTATTCAATATTGGAGACAATGCTTTGGGAAACTTACACGCGAACATGATTAGGGGATTGACCATTGCATCTGCCATAATTCTGACAATCCTTTACAAAAGAAAGAAAGGACAAAAATTATTCGTCAACAGAAACACGCTATGGATGAAAAACTAGCGGCCACCAAGGATCCGCTAACCTACAACACAAACAATTCGCACTAACAAAATAAAAATTGACCAATAAGCTCAGACCATTGATGATCCTTAAGATTGCTCAGCCACTTTCCATATCCTGAAATTAGTTTTCAAAAGATTAATAGACACACTTAAAAAACAACATCATGCATTCCCTATTCTTCCTTCCTTTCCTTTTCATGTTATTTTACCTGGCCATCCTGGCCCTTGTATTTTACGTGATTTACAAATGGGTAACAAAATTTATCGAACTGAAGCAGGAGCACAACTATCTACTTGGGGAAATCCTGAAGAAAATGGATAACAAATAGCGGATTATTGCATGTTGTAATTTCTTCGCTATGCGGCTGCCCCTTCCTTAAATTTCTATTCACCCTACCATAATGACGCCGTTACACAGTATAAATATTGGTTCAGGATTGGGCTGCCCATTGCTTGGATATGTTGTGCTTGCGCCAGCGTGGAGCACTCCAAGGTAAAGTCAAGGTTTTAGGTGCAAAGCACCGCCATTATGGTAGCAGCAGAAACATGGCAGAAAATAGGAGCATCGCTCCGGCATTACCTTGAACAGGTGCGCATGCCCCACAGCTAGCCCTGCTAATCCATTCATCCAACAAATCCTGATTCTGACTTACTGATTCTGACTTTTTTGTAACCTGCACAACGATCCATCCGTAATAGATAACAACTTTAAAAAAAGAAACATGAGCAAAATATTCAAATTTGGGGAGGATGTTCCCGGTTACAACATTCCGGTATTGAACGAAAGGGAGATCAGGGCCGCCGCAGGGATCCTGTTCCTAATGATGTTTACGACCATCGTAACGGTGCTGACCAAGGGAAACTTTGTGCCCTTGAAATTCGCGGTGGTCATCTTCCTGACGGATATCCTGATCCGTGTACTGATAAATCCCAGATTTGCCCCCTCCCTGATCATCGGCAGGCTGATCGTCCACAACCAGACCCCGGAATACGTGGGAGCCAAGCAAAAGAAGTTTGCCTGGATTGTAGGGATCGTACTGGCCCTTACGATGTTCGTCTTGCTGGTAGTGGTCAACTCATATAGCCCGATCACAGGAATCATTTGCCTGATCTGCCTCATCTTCCTTTTCTTCGAATCGGCCTTCGGCATCTGTTTGGGATGTAAATTCTACTCCTTGATTTACAAGGAAAAGGCACAATATTGTCCGGGTGAAGTCTGCGAACTGAAAGACAGGCAACCTATCCAAAAGACCTCCTGGATCCAGATCCTGATTGTTTTGCTCTTTGCAGGTTATATTCTGCTGACAATCACCCTTTTCAAAGAGACTTTTAGCAAAAAGCCATTCGATCTGTTTGGGCTTGAAAAAAACGAGGCAGTAAAATAGTCTTCCTATTTTAGTTAGAACCTGACAGATTGTTTCACACTTAGTTCTTTCCCGACAAATAATTTGGTACTAAAGTGTTCACAATGACGCCATTTGAACCTTTGTTGGTGGGAGATGAAAGGGTTGATCAGTTATAAATGTTACATTTTATAACTGATCAACCCTTTCATCTTCTGATATCCTTCAACTTCATCATTACAGGTCGCAATTGCATGTCCAATTCTATTTCAATGGAAAGGGAGACTGTTCTGAACCTATGCTAAAAAAGTACCTTCAGCTTTTTCATCTTTCCAAATCAATCCCTAACTTCACGTCCGATTCTACTACTACTAAATTATTACATCATGTTCAAAAAACTATTCATTCTTGGCACATTGTTGCTGGGAATCTTCTGCAGTCGTGCGCAGACTACGGAGACCTCCAAGGCCATTGTACAACAAGAGATCATGTTCCCCTACCAGGGAGAACACACACATGGCAGTTCCATCGTTCAGCTTCCCAATGGCGACCTGCTGGCTGCCTGGTTTCAGGGAAATGGTGAACGTACTGCCGACGATGTCCGCGTGATGGGATCCCGCCAGAAAAAGGGAACGAAAATCTGGGCGGCCCCCTTTCTGATGGCTGATACCAAAGGGATACCCGACTGTAATCCAACCCTCTTCCTCAACAAGGAGGGCAAACTCTTCCTAATCTGGATTGCCGTACAGGCCAATCAGTGGGAATATTCCATCCTGCGCTTTCGCACTTCGACCCAATATCTGGGAGAAGGCGTGCCCAAATGGGACTGGCAGGACGACATTTTACTCAAACCTGACGATGGCTTTGCCCAGGAAGTTGCAAAAAAATTCAAGGAAATGGGTGATTCGCACGTGGGTTGGGCCTCCTATGCACCCAAATACGACGATATGATTCTGGAGGCCAGCAAAGACAAAATGAAACGCAGCTTTGGCTGGATGACGCGCATTCCTGCCATTACCCTCGAGAGTGGCAGAATCCTGCTTCCGCTCTATTCGGATGGTCTCAACATGTCGATGGTGGCGATTTCAGACGACAATGGCACTACCTGGCGCCCGAGTCTCCCGATCGTGGGCCGCGGACCCATCCAACCTGCTCTGGCAGTCCGCAAAAGTGGAGAAATCGTGGCTTACATGCGCGACGCAGGCGATGCACCTGGCCGCGTTTGGGTCAGCACTTCCAAGGACCACGGCGATTCATGGGCACTGGCAAAAAAGACGGATATCCCCAACGAGGCAAGCGTCGAAATAGCCGCACTGAAGAGTGGAAAATGGGTCTTCTTCGGAAATGACATTTCGGATGGCCGTTACCGGCTGTCGCTCTACCTCTCCAACGATGAGGGCAACAGCTGGTACAAAAAAGAGGTGATTGAATATTCGCCCGACCGCAAATCAAGCTTCTCCTATCCCTGCCTCATCCAAACCGCCGACGGACTCGTGCATATCTCCTACTCCTACACGGCAGGGCAGGGAAACAATTCGATCAAACATGTGGTGATTGACGTGGATAAGATTGACTAAGGGACTTAAGGACTGGGAGACTAGGAGAATGCGGGAATTGAGGAGTTGAAGAAGGTGAAAAAAATCTTGGTTCTAAATCAATAAATGGTTGTCCGGAATATTTTTGGAGTCGTCTATCTTTTTCTCATAAGATAGACACTTCAGGAACTTGAATTCTCCCAGTCCCTAAGTCTCCTAGTCTTACAGTCCTACAGGCTATTCCCCCGCCTTCTTGTGCCCCTGGTGATTACCACGATCCCGGTGTCGGAAATCCTTCTTGGCCGGAGCCCTGCGATCACCTCCTCTTCCGCCGCCACCCGTTGATCTGGGGGCCATCTTTCTGCGGATGGATGGATTGTATTCCGGACCATCACCCATTCCATTTGGCAATGGGATCTTGATGATATCCCTTTCGATCAGCTCTTCGATCTTCCGGAAATCGTGCATGTCATTGTCCGAGATGAGCGTGATGGCTACACCCGACTGGGAGGCACGGGCCGTCCGGCCGATACGGTGGACATAATCCTCCGGATCGCGCGGTACGTCGTAGTTCATCACCAGGTCGATGGAGTCGATGTCAATCCCACGGGAAACGATGTCGGTCGCAACGAGTATTTGGGTCTCCTTGTTGCGAAACCGAAGCATTACCTCCTCGCGCTCTTTCTGTTCGAGATCCGACAACATTCCATCTGCAGAGAAGCCCATCCTGCGCAGCTCACGTACCAGACCGTTCACATTGGCCTTGCGGGATGTGAAGATCAATACGCTCTTGTAGTCTGTTTTACCCTTCAGCAACTCTCTTAGCAACTGAACCTTCTGACCTTCATAGACCATATAGGCAGCCTGGACGATGTTTTCGGCCGGTTTGGAGATGGCGATGTTGATCTGCTCAGGGTTTCTAAGGATCATCCCTGCCATCTGCCTGATTTTTGGTGGCATGGTAGCAGAGAAAAGAAGGGTTTGTCTATCAACAGGTAATTCACCCACGATCCGCATGATGTCATCAAAGAATCCCATATCAAGCATCCGGTCGGCTTCATCGAGAATCAGCGTCTGAATGGTGCTAAAATCGGAATATTTCATGTTGATGTGCGAAAGCAGCCTGCCGGGAGTCGCGACGATTATGTCGGCACCCTGCACCAGGGCAGACTTTTGCTGGTCGAAGGCAGCACCTACTCCTCCGCCATAAACGGCCAGGGAAGAGGCTCCGGTAAAATAGGAGAAACCCTCAATCTGCTGGTCAATCTGTAAAACCAATTCACGGGTTGGTGCGATGATGAGCGTATGCATGCCCGTATGCCCCTCCCGGGAGATGTTATTGAGAATGGGTAACAGGTAGGCAGCGGTCTTGCCGGTGCCCGTCTGGGCGCAGGCGATCAAGTCTTTCCCCTCCAAAATGACTGGAATCGCAAATTCCTGTACGGGGGTACATTTTTCGAAGCCCATGGAGTTCAATCCATCCATTACTTCGTGTGTAAAATCAAAATCCTGAAAATTCAATGGTCAAAAATCTTAAAATGAACGATGTTATTCTACGTATAATACCAACCCTTTCAGGTATTCTCCTTCGGGATGATAGATGTTGATCGGATGGTCGACCGGCTGAGACAACTGGTGCAGAATGCGCACCTCCCGTCCGGCTATCGCGGCAGCCGAAAAGACGGCTTCGCGGAAGTTGTTCCTGGTCACAACCTGTGAGCAGGAAAAGGTAAACAGGATGCCTCCCGGCCTGATCTGCTGGAAGGCCTTTGCGTTGAGCCTCTTGTATCCCTGAAGGGCCTGGGAGAGAACATTGCGGTGTTTGGCGAAGGCAGGAGGATCGAGAATGATCAGATCATACTTGTTCTCAATATCCTGCATAAAATCGAATCCATCTGCCACAAATGATTCGTGGCGACTGTCGCCCGGAAAATTCAATTCCACATTCTGATTGGTCAGTTCTATCGCTTTCGCAGAAGAATCTACAGAATGAACGAGTGTTGCACCTCCCTGCATCGCAGAAAAAGAGAAACCACCCGTATAGCAAAACATGTTAAGTACTGCTTTGTCTTTGGCATAGGTTGCCAACAGTTTGCGATTGTCGCGTTGATCGATGAAGAAACCGGTTTTCTGACCCTCTTCCCAGTCTACTTTAAACCGGTTGCCATATTCCATCACCTCACCAGCAGATGACTTCCCGAAAAGATAGCCATCCTTTGCTTCGATGTTTGCTTTGAACGGCAGCGTTTTGGTGCTCTTGTCGTAGACAGCCACCAGTTTTTTTCCCAAAACGGACTTAAGTGCCTCCACGATGGCTTCCCTGACCAACCACATCCCGACACTGTGCGCCTGCAGGACAACGGTTCCGTTGTAGTAGTCTGCGATCAACCCTGGCAATCCGTCGCCTTCGCCGTGGATCAGCCTGAAGACATTGGTTTTCTTGTCATCCGTCAATCCCATCCTTTTGCGCAACAACCAGGCTTGTTCAATCCGGTGTTTCCAGAAGGAATCGTCCGGAAGAGCCTCCCCAAAGGAGAAAACCCTGACTGCAATCGAACCAATCGCACAATGGCCGTAGGCAATGATTTTTCCATCACTTCGTTGAACCGATACCAGATCTCCCTCCTCAACCACTCCATCGATCCGATCAATGGCACCCGAAAAAAGCCAGGGATGAAAACGTTCCATCGACTCTTCCTTCCCCTTTTTCAATATTACATTGGCGACTGGTTGCATAGTTCTAGTTGGTAAGTCCGATGTAGATCATATAGGAGATCCAGGCATCCGTGGCAGCATAGATTTGCTGCTGTTCGGTTAAAACCGGAGCCTCCCAGTTGGTCAGCCGCTGGGATTTGGAGATTCTCATGTCACAAACAATGGCGGCAAGTTTTTTCAGACTGAAATTTTCAATACCGAAATCCTTCACCAATTCCTGCAGTTCCACAAATCCACCCGGTTTGAAAGGGGTAATCTTCTGCAGGATTTTAATGTCGTCTCTAATGGCGGCTCCAATTTTAAGAATGGATGGCGTGGCAAGAATCTTAATCAGCCCAGGAGATAGACCAATGAGATTGGTCCTAAAGAGAAAAGCTTCGTCGGCTGTCGATAGCTGCAGCAAGGCCACCTGGTGATTTTGCCCTTTTTTAAAGGTGGGTCGTGTCTCTGTGTCAAAACCTAAAATGGGTTGCTTTTTCAGGTAATTAACGGCATCTGTCAACTCTTCAATTTTTTCAATTAAATGAATCTTTCCTTCAAAAACAGAGAGAGGAAGCTCTGCCAGCTCTTCATCCGTTATGCTTTTCTTAAACTCCTTTTTATATTCGCTCATTGTTACTAATCGACTATTTTCTATCTCAGGGTAAAAAATACTTCGAGTACTTAGAATACTTCGAGTACTTAGAGTTATTGGACTCCCAAGATTACTTTTGGTTTATCGGACAATCAACCATTGCTTTTTTAATTTGAAGTACTCCAAACTTTAAATACTTCAAGTACTATTCTATACTATTATTCCCATATACCAACATGTGAATCGCCCTAAGCCCGTTCACCAGTTTTTGTCCCCAATACTGTTCGAAATTATTTCTGCATTCCCAAAGGGCTGCCCGCATCACCTCTACGGTACCAATCCGATAGGAGAGGATGAAATCTTTCAGATCCTGGTAGATATCCGCCACATTCTCGGAAATATTTGCCTCTACATTTGCTTCTCCCAAAGGCATACCGGGTTCAAGAATTTCAGGATAACTGTCAAATTCGGCCAGCTTTTTACTTAATTTACCGAGTATGAAATTGTAATCACTTTCCGTGACAAATTTTTCGGGCAACTCGTCGGCATCCTCTTCACTCAAAACTGGTAAAAGTGATGCTTTCAGGTACAAAAGCGGAAACATTTTTTGCAATTTTCCCAGGAAATCTTTCCGGGTGAGATCACTCACAGACTCAGTAAAAGCGCAAAATTCATTGGCAACCGTAGCAAATTCAATCACATTTCTCGAATAAACCACGTCCGAAAAAAGTGATTCATTTATTGATTTTTCTTCCATATTAACGACAGAGAATTCTCTCGTGCAAAGGTAATCAAAGTTCGGTGAGTCAGCGATGTTGCGCAAAAAAATGAATACGCGGGTTATTTTGATCAACTTTTACTGGACACCTCCTCAAATCAAACGAATGTACAGTGGTTCTCACTTCAAATTCAGCTCCACAAATTCCCAATTATTGTGCTGCTAGTCTTTTAAGACCAACTTATTGTTGCCGTTCAGTTCAACTATTCCCTGATCCATCAACCACCTTGTCACCCGAAGCGTACTCTTTTCCGTGGCTTCGGCTTCTTCGTACAACTCCCGGATCTCCCTTGGCCCATCCTGTAACGATTGGAAGATTCTTTGACTGATCGCTGCAAATTCGGCATTCGAAATACCCGATTGATGTTCCCCTTTGCAGACATCACACAATCCGCAGGATCTGGATCCAGGTTCCCCAAAATAAGCAAGCAACTGGACACTTCTGCAAACCGATTCCGATTTGGCGTAATCAATAACTGCATCCACCCGCTTCTGGTAATTGACTTTCCGGTCGTGGTAATTGGTTGCGGAGATGCGGATCCTGTCGGGAGATAAACGCTCTGTCAGCAACTGAACAACTGGGGCCTCGCGTTTTGGAATGTAGTGGACGATTTTTTGCTGCGAGAGATACTTCAAGTTTTGATAGAGCTCATCGGCCGTCATTTCCAGCCTTCTCGCCAACAAGATCTCATCGATTCGGACATACTCGTTGAAAAGGCCGGTATAAGAGCGTAAAAGCATTCCTATCAGCGACTCCAGCGATTTGCTTCCCGTTTCGGTGCGGTACAATTCATCCCTGTGCACCAGGAAATAGAGCCTGGACGAATTCTCCGGATCGTCCGTATATTCCAGAAAACCCTCCCTTTCCATCAATTTCAGACTGTGGTAGACCATTGTGAAGGGAAAGTTGAATTTCCGGGCAAAATCTTCCGGCTGAAAAGTATAAAACCCATATTTACCGGTTCCTACTGCAATTTGCAAGTAATCACACAACGCCTGGTAAACAGCCCTGATTCGTTCCTGCTCCGGGAAGGCGTCCGATACCATCTTGTGTAAACGGCGTTTATCCGTCCCGTTGCAAATCAGGAGGGCTACCGCCCGTTCCCCATCACGACCAGCCCGGCCTGCCTCCTGAAAATAGGCTTCCAGGGAATCAGGCAGATCCGGATGAAGCACAAACCGTACATCAGACTTGTCGATGCCCATTCCAAAAGCATTGGTTGCCACCATCACCCGCGAATCCCCCTTCATCCATCGGTTTTGTTTCTCCTTTCGCAAGGCAGAATCCAGACCCGCGTGGTAGAAATCGGCTGTGACCCCTTGCTGTCTTAGCATTTCAGATATCTCGCGGCATTTTTTCCTGCTTCTGACATAGATGATTCCGGATCCCTTCGATTTGGAGACGGTCTCAGACAGATAACCCAGTTTGTCCTCTTTCTGGCGCACCAGGTAGGTCAGATTTTCGCGGACAAAACTCTTTTTGAGAAGGTTTTTTTGAGGGAAAAGCAATTTATCCTGTATGTCGTCAACCACATCCATCGTGGCGGTGGCTGTCAGCGCCAGCACGGGAACCTTCGGAAAAAACTTGCGTATTTCAGCAATCTGCAAATAGGAGGGACGAAAATCATACCCCCATTGCGAAATGCAATGGGCCTCATCAACTGCGATCAGATTCAGGTTAAACCGGACCAGGTATTCGACAAAATTGGGGGACAAGAGTCGTTCGGGGGAAACATAGAGAAATTTATAATCTCCGTAAACGGCATTGTTGCATGCAATCTCAATTTCCCTTGTTGACATCCCCGAATAGATAGCCAGGGCTTTGATCCCTTTCGCACGCAAACTGTCAACCTGATCGTTGATGAGGGAGATCAGGGGAGTCACCACCAGGCACATCCCCACCGTGGAGAGGGAATAGACCTGGAAGGTAACGGACTTTCCTCCACCGGTTGGCATCAGTCCGAGCGTATCCTTCCCGGCCGCAACAGCTCGTATGATCTCCTCCTGCAAAGGCCTGAACTGCTGATAACCCCAATATTTTAACAATATTTCACTGTACGTATCCATCGTTAACCAAACATATTCATTTTTTCGCTCATTTTTCTTAATTTTGCGCAACAAAAGTCTCACCAAAAAATTACACCCATGTCCTTTCTTTCAGATAGAGTGGTACTCGAAGGTTTAACCTTCGATGATGTGCTTTTAATACCCGATTATTCGGAGGTTTTACCCCGTGAAGTCAATATTTCCTCTCAATTTTCACGCAATATCAAACTTAATACGCCCATTGTTTCAGCGGCAATGGATACTGTCACTGAATCAAAACTGGCCATCGCCATCGCTCGGGAAGGCGGCATTGGAGTGATTCACAAAAACATGACCATCGAACAGCAGGCCAAACAGGTGAACATCGTAAAAAGGGCCGAGAATGGTATGATTTTCGATCCGATCACCATATCAAAGGACAAACTGGTTGGGGACGTCTTGAAACTGATGGAAACCTTCAAGATTGGGGGTATCCCGGTGATCGACGAAGAGCGCCGCCTCGTGGGTATCGTCACCAACAGGGACCTGCGTTTCGAACGCAACCTGAGCAGACCCATCTCCGAAATTATGACCACACAGAACCTGATCACTACCGATATCACGACCGATCTGGAGAAAGCGGCCAAGATTCTCCAGAACTACAAAATTGAAAAGCTTCCCGTCGTCGATAAAAACAACAGACTCATCGGCTTGGTCACCTACAAGGACATCACCCAGGTAAAAGACAAACCCAATTCGTGTAAGGACGACAAGGGCCGGTTAAGGGTTGCAGCTGCCGTCGGAGTCACTGCCGATACGCTGGAACGGATCGAGGAATTGGTTAGAGCAAGCGTGGATGCCATCATCATTGATACCGCTCACGGCCATTCAATTGGAGTCTTGGAAATGCTTAAAAGAGCCAAAGACAAATTTCCAGAAAAAGATTTTATCGTAGGGAACATCGCTACCGCGGAAGCCGCTTCCGAACTGGTGTTTGCCGGAGCTGATGCCGTCAAGGTCGGGATTGGGCCAGGTTCCATCTGCACCACCCGTGTGGTTGCCGGTGTCGGAATACCACAACTTTCGGCCATTTACAATGTGGCCAAGGCCATCAAGAACAGCGGAGTTCCAGTGATTGCCGATGGAGGACTGCGTTACTCAGGCGATATAGTGAAGGCACTTGCTGCAGGTGCACACAGTGTGATGGCAGGATCCCTTTTCGCAGGAGTAGAGGAATCACCGGGTGAAACCATCATCTTCCAGGGAAGAAAATACAAATCCTACCGCGGAATGGGCTCCATCGAAGCAATGCAGCAAGGATCTAAAGACCGCTATTTCCAGGATGTAGAGGATGATATCAAGAAACTCGTCCCGGAAGGTATCGTGGCCCGTGTCGCCTACAAAGGATCTCTCAATGAAGTGCTTTACCAGCTGATTGGTGGATTGCGTGCCGGTATGGGTTATTGCGGAGCAGCCACCATCGACAAGCTGCACGAAACCAAATTTTGCAGGATCACCAATGCAGGGGTCGCCGAAAGCCATCCGCACGATGTGACCATCACCAGGGAATCACCCAATTACAGCCGCGAATAACAAAGGCTGCCACCAACCCGTCAGGGTCTGAACGAAAATGGCCATCCGGAATCAACGATCCTTTTCCCGATTGCATCCTATTACCATCGAACTAGTTGTTATGCGAATCAGAGGACCCATTTACCTTCTTCAACCTTACGCGTGGATACTCCTGCTCTGGGCAGTGGTTGCCCTTGCGGGATGCCGCTACCTGAACCGTTCGGCAGACGAAGTATATGTGGCGAAGGTGGATGACAAGGTTTACCTGCTCAAAGATCTCCGTTCCCAGTTACCTACCGGAATGACCAAGGCAGACAGTCTCGCCAGAGTCAACGACATTCTGACCCGTTGGGTGAAGAAGGAGTTGTTGCTGAAGGTAGTAGAAGAAAACCTGGATGCCAACCAGCGTGACCTTTCCAAAGAACTGGAGGAATATGGAAATGCCCTGCTGATTCACAGGTACCAACAACAACTTCTCAGCCAAAAATTGGACACCGTTCTCACACAGGAGGACATTCACCGCTATTACGACAATCATCCCGAAAAATTCACCCTCGATTACAACATCGTCAAAGCGGTCTATGTCGAAATTCCGAAAAATGTGGCCAAAGCCGATCAGATCAAACGCTGGATGTCGGAGAACAGTCCCCGTTCGATGAGTGAACTGGAGACCTACAGTTTTCAATATGCTTCCAAATTTGACCATTTCAACAACGAATGGGTAGATTTAAACAGCATTTTGTCACGCATCCCAGGGGTAAAAGAACCTCCGGAACAGATGCTTAAAAATTCTAAGCTACAGCAATTCAATGACTTAAATAACTCATACTTTCTGCTTGTCAACGATTACATCCTGGCAGGAGAAAAAGCTCCCTTCGATTTCGTAAAGGATCGGATAGAAAGTTTAATTTTGAACACCCGAAAAATGGAATTCCTTCAGGATCTCGAAAAAAATATCTACGAGAAAGGGAAGCGGGAAAACAGGTTTATCATCAAGGAACTCAAATAAGTAGAAACACATATGTCAAAAAATTTCATCAAAAGCATGCTGGTTGCAGGACTCATCCTGGGAATTTCAGTGGTATCCAAGGCCCAGGACAAAGTGGTAGACCAGATTGTGGCCATTGTCGGAAGTAATCCGATCCTGAAATCTGATATCGAATCACAGGCGATCCAACAACAGGCGCAGGGACAAACTTCAGAAGGGGACATGAAATGTGAAATCCTGGAGAGCCTGCTCGAACAAAAATTGTTGCTGGCGGAAGCAGAGCTCGATACCAATATCGTGGTAACTGACAACCAGATCAACCAAAACATGGACCGAAGGATGAAATATTTCATCGAAAACATCGGCTCCGAGAAAGAGGTAGAGAAATATTTCAACAAATCGATCAATCAGCTCAAATCAGAGATGAGCGACATGATCAAGGAGCAATTGAAAACAGAGCAGATGCAGACCAAAATATCCAAGAATGTGACAACGACTCCTTCCGAGGTTCGTACCTACTTCCGTGGATTGGCCAAGGATAAAATTCCGATGATCGGTTCCCAGATGGAATATGCTCAGATCACCGTTTTGCCTGTCGTCACAGAACAGGAAGATATGGAAGTTAAGAGCAAGCTGAGGGAATTCAAACGCAGGGTAGAGAACGGGGAAAATTTCGCTACACTGGCAGTGCTCTATTCAGAAGACCCAGGTTCTGCAAGAAATGGCGGGGAGATGGATTACGTGGGCCGTGCCCAGCTGGATCCTGCCTTTGCCACGGAAGCTTTTAACCTGAAGGTAGGTGCTGTATCGAAAGTGGTCAGAAGTGAATTTGGCTACCACATCATTCAGCTCATCGACAAAAGAGGAGAAAAAATAAAATGCCGCCACATCCTTATTCGTCCCAAAGTGGATCCCAAGGAGTTGGCCATATCACAAAGCCGAGCCGATAGCATCGTCCAGTTCATTCAAAAGAAATCCATCAGCTGGGAACAAGCGGCCTATCTTTACTCATCCGATAAAAATACCCGCAACAACGGTGGACTTGTTACCTCTCAAAAAACGGGATCGTCTAAATTCCAGATGGAAGAACTTGACCCGGATGTCAGCAAGTTGCTTCCGAACCTGAAGGTTGGCGATATTTCACAACCCGTGCTGGCCATCGACGACAAACAGAGACAGGTATACAAAATACTGAAATTGATCTCAAAAACCAGCGCCCATGCTGCCAACTTGCAGGAAGATTACCAGCATCTGAGTGAGATTTTTCTCGAAAAAAAGAAGGAAAATACCTACCGTGAATGGATTGCAAAGCAGCAGGCAAAGACCTACATCCACATTGACGACACCTATGCCAATTGCAATTTCAAATTAAAATCCTGGAAAAAATAAAAAAGCCGAACCCATCCTGTACGACGTCTCAATTGCTTCGTAACCTTACGTTATGAGAATTCCCAAAATAGGATACTGCCTGATGTTCTTTCTGCTGCTGATCGTAGCATTTCACGTGGTGTCAGGTTCTTTGCCCCAAACCGAAACAAAAAAGCGTCGGATCGAACTGCTTTGGGCAGATGTGACAGCACACGACAACAAAATCAATGCCTATGCAAACAGGTTTTTAGGCAACGTCAGGTTTAGCCAGAACAATGTTTTACTCGACTGCGACAGCGCCTATTTTTACACCGACAGCAACAAGGTGGATGCCTTCGGCCGCGTACACATCATCCAGGGGGATACCCTCAATCTATGGGGAGACAGGATCAAGTACGATGGGAACAGCCGGATCGCCAAAGTCAAGGGAAATGTCAAACTTGTCAACAAGTCCATTACACTCACTACCGACGAACTTATTTTCGACTTAAAGGAAAATGTAGGGAACTATCATACCTGGGGAAAAATAGTCGATACCTCCAATGTGCTCATCAGTAAAATAGGTCGCTATTACTCCAACGAAGATCTCTTCTTCTTCAAAGATTCCGTCAAGGTCACCAACAAGGATTTCATCCTGACTGCCGATACCCTGAAGTACAACAGCAAAACGGAAAGGGTCTTCATCGTTGGGCCTACCCACATCGTCGGAACCACCAAACAGGGAACGCTCTATTCCGAAAAAGGGTGGTATGATACACGAACCAACATTGCGGAGCTATACAAAGCCTCCAGAATTTTCGGCAAGGAACAATCCCTTCAGGGGGATACCATCTTCTATGCCAGAAAGGACGGAACTGGAAGAGCCCGCAGCCGGGTCAAACTTTCGGATACGACCAACCACATTCAGATCATAGGCAGGAAGGGAACCTACAACGAGAAAACCAAAATCGCGTTCGTGACGGATTCCGCCATTTTTATGCAGTTTTCAAAAAAAGACACCCTGTTCCTCCACGCAGATACTTTGAAATCCGTTCCTGACCTGAGCAAAAAAGAGTTACTGAAAAAATTAGCTGTTCCTTCCCTGGTGGCAAAAAAAACAGCTCAGGCTAAAACAGACAGCACCAAGGGAAAATCTACCGGAAAAGCATTGCAGGAGGGATTGATTGCTGAAAAGAAGGATTCGTTGCATGTTGGGAAAGAGAGCATTAATATCTCGCAAACAACCGTCAAAATGGCCGTACAGGCCACCTCGAATGCGAAAGAATTACCCGATAGTACAAAGGCCGCTGCAGAGCCATCCATCATGGCCACTGCAAAAGCTGCCATTCAGGAGGTCGTCCGGGCAGTTGCTGATCCCGGCAAACCGACCGGATTAGTTCCACCTTCAAAAGACATGCCTTTGCCAGTTGATTCGTTGAAAAAAGCCGTGATTTCACTCACTAAGGCACTAAATGTCAAAAGGATAATTCCCACTGGAGACTCCCTCCTTGCGGCCATGGAT
This sequence comes from uncultured Bacteroidia bacterium, assembly GCA_903854235.1. GTDB lineage: Bacteria > Bacteroidota > Bacteroidia > Bacteroidales > Prolixibacteraceae > CAINVV01. The sequence continues at coordinate 24,168 of CAINVV010000102.1, forward strand.
ACCGCCAGGGTTCATGCAAAATTTGCGCTCCTGGCCAAAGAAAAATATCCCGTCAAGGATTCTATCCATAGTGGGAAAGATACTTTGAAAGGGAAAGACGACAACGACAAAAAAATATTCATGGCGTATTACCATGTCCGATTCTACAAAAAAGACCTGCAGGGAATTTGTGACTCGCTCTCCTACCAGATGAAGGATTCAGTGATGCGTCTTTACACAGATCCGGTACTCTGGTCTGAAGAGCACCAAATGTCTGCAGACAAAATAGAATACAGACCACACACTCCCGGTCCCGACATCGCCAGAATGGATAACAATGGATTTATCATTTCCAGGGAGGATTCGATCAAATTCAACCAGATATCTGGAAAAGTACTGATCGGATACATTTACAACAATACCCTGAAGAACATCGAAGTAAATGGGAATGCCATCACCTTGTACTATCTGAAAAACAAGAACCACTATTCGGGTATGAACAAACTGGAAAGCAGCAAAATCAACGTATATCTACTGAATAGCAAAATTGACAGCATCACCTTTTTCCCAAAGCCGGAAGGAAGAACCATTCCCATGACAGAATTAACTCCGGAAGATGCAATGCTGAAAGGATTTATCTGGAGAGAACTCGAAAGACCCAGAAACCGTTTTGACCTGCTCCCACTCAACGAAAAGCGCAAAAAAATAGCAGGTCCTGAAAAGAAACCTGCATCCAAAAAATAAGAAAATCCCTAATTTTCAGTATTCATCTTCGTTGAAGAAAAAGTCATCCTTGCTCGGATAATCCGGCCAGATATCCTCAATAGATTCATAAATTTCACCCTCATCTTCCATCTCCTGCAAATTTTCAATCACTTCGAGCGGAGCACCTGAACGAATCGCAAAATCGATCAGTTCATCTTTGGTTGCAGGCCAGGGAGCATCCTCTAATTTTGAAGCCAATTCCAGTGTCCAATACATATTATGTTAATTTAGATTATTGTTCAACGGTTTTGCGATGATACTATTTTTTTATGAGAATAAAAATAAATAGAGATAAATTTTACGGTAACCATTGAACTTCATTAATTCCTTCATCTGCAGCTATTTTGCGAGACAATACAAATAAGTAGTCGGAAAGCCTGTTGAGGTAACGGATCAATTCGGCAGGAACGCCAACCTCTTTTGCCAGCATACAAACTCTTCTTTCGGCCCTTCTGCAAACGGTTCTGGCCAAATGGCAATAGGAAACTGCATTGCTTCCACCCGGAAGTACAAAATGCTCCATGGGAGGCAGCAGATCGAGTATTCGGTCCATCTCGCGCTCCAGTTTGGTGATTTCCACCGGATTCAGCGCCAACTTCTCAGTCAGGTCTGCTCTTGTACCATCCGAGGCAAGCCTCGCACCGATGATGAAAAGATTATTCTGGACCGAAAGCAATAATTCGTTTGTAGGCTCATCGACCTGCTGTGACCGTATCAATCCAAGCCAGCTGTTCAGTTCGTCGATGGTCCCGTAGGATTCAAGCCGTAAATCATATTTCTCTACCCTGGTTCCTCCTATCAGTCCGGAAGTTCCATCATCCCCTGTTTTGGTATAAACTCTCATGAATATATAAATATTAAGCCGTTGGCTGGTAGCGCTAAAGGGTCAGGTTCAATGACAAGCCAAAAGTGGTCCGGACTTGGACTCCATCCAGGGATCGGTCTCTTTATCCAATATTCCTATTCTCATCCCCTCTTAGTCTTCCAAGTTCTTCACGCTTCACTTTTAGTTCTTCACTTGTCTCCCAGTCTTCCCCTCTTTTCTTCCTTCTACGCTAATAAACAGGATTTGGATTCATATAATCGTGTTCAACAACCCCGTCTTTCAATTTAATGATCCGGTAAGCGTGACGGGCAATATCTTCCTCGTGGGTAACCAGGATTATAGTGTTCCCGTGTGAGTGTATGTCGGCAAAGAGTTTCATGATCTCCTCCGAAGTTTTGGAGTCGAGGTTCCCGGTAGGTTCATCCGCAAGTAGAATGGAAGGGGTGTTGACAAGTGCCCTTGCGACAGCCACACGCTGGCGTTGTCCACCAGATAGTTCATTGGGTTTGTGCTCCATCCGGTCTTCTAGTCCGACATTCACCAGGTGAGTGGTGGCGATCTCTTCGCGTCTGGTTTTGCCTACACCTGCATAGATCAGGGGAAGCATCACATTTTCAAGAGCTGAATACCTGGGTAAAAGATTAAAAGTTTGAAAAACAAAGCCGATTTCCGTGTTGCGAATCTCTGCAAGCCGGTCGTCGTCCATCATGCTGACATCTTTGTCGTTCAATTGGTAGTGGCCGGATGTTGGTGTATCCAAACAACCGATGATGTTCATCAGGGTCGATTTACCCGATCCGGAGGCTCCCATAATGGCCACATATTCGCCTCGCTTAATATCCAGCGTTATCTTCCTGAGTGCCCTGACAACCTGAGTGCCAACCTGATAATTCTTGACGATATCATTTAATCTGATCACATTTTCCATCAGAAACGTTTTAGTCTTACAAACTTAAGTGAAATTATTCGGGTTTGGTGGGTTCCCGCCAACTTCTTTGAAGGAAAAACAATATTCTTCCCTGATTCCTCTTGCGTATGACGAATATCTGATCAAATCTATCCGAAGTAGATGAAACGTATATCCTCTGGAATTTGATCGGGCAAGAACCCTCCTTTTCGTATCTTTGTAAATTCAACAATTTCAGACTTCCTAAAATTGAGAATAAATTCATGATCCGGATTGTCCTGCTATTGCTAATCATCCTCTTTTTTTCCTGCCGGCGAGCTGAAACAACCGCCATATCAACAGGTAAAACAACTGATTGCACCATCGATCCAAACCTTCGATTCTTTACGCAGGACGAGATGACGGCAGCCTTCAGGGACGATGTCATCGCCAAACTTGCCAGCAGCAGCCAGACAGATGCCAATGGCGCTCTCAGCGACAACAAGGCCGGCTATTTTCACGTTCGTTTCCAAATGGGGATTTCGCCGCTGGCCGATTATGCCATCGATGCCCAGAATTCGACTGCACTGGAAATGACCATCCGGGCCATCGAATACAGCTTCAAATACCAGCTCCCTGACGGGGATTTTCAATTGATCATTCCGGCAAACCTGGCTGGAACAAGCACGGTAACAGAGGGTGACAAAGTGAGCGGAGTAGCCTTTTTTTACGCTGCTCTGGGTTCCGGACTGATTGCCCTTCAGGAAAATGCAGGGTATCAGGCTCAGATTGCCTCGAAGAAGAGAGTCGAATATTTAATTCCCCAGTACCAGCTTTCCCTCAACTTTTTAAAATCCAGAACAGATCTGCTCAGGCAAATCGATGCCCTTGCACCCAACAGGTTATTCTTCGACGCCCTTGCCTTTTATGCGATGGGAAAATACCTCAACGACAGTGAAGCTATGAAGGATGGTCTCGACTTTGCAGTTCTGGCAATGGCAAAGAAACAGCCTGCTGGTTACTTTATGGAGGGAACGGGTTACGACAGCAGCTACCAGGGAGTCGGACTTGCCAACGGGTTCAGGCTTTTGTCAATTCTGAAACCAGAAGAGCCGATCAGGCAAAGTCTTTACGACAATCTGGCTTGCGCTGCCTCCTGGGAAACTACCCGCATCAAGGCTACCGGAGAGATCGACACTGCCGGAAATTCCAGGGTTTTTTCAGGTGGAGAGTCCTTTTTGGGGGTGGAAAAACAAGTCGCCTACTCCAGCGTGTTGCAGGCCCTCTGGAACATGTATTATTACTCGGGCAAGGAAAATTACAACACATTGGCCAACAAAGTACTGGGATTCTACGTCTTATAAACTCCTGCGCCTTTCCCTGCTTCGGTATTCTGAAACTTCCACCCATCCAAAATCGAAAATCGAAAATTCCCTTGCTAGAATCTCAGCACGAACTCCTCCTTTTGCAACCCTTCCCTACAGATAAAAATTCCCATTTCGAAAAGGTCCAGGGCAACCCTTACAACCGAATTGCTTTTGTGTCTATCCCAAACCTCCTCCATTTCCGGGGAGGTGTGCAAACCACAGAGTACAGCCACGCCTCGAAAATCCTCGTCTGACAAAATGTGAGTAAGTAGGTTGTCACAGTTTTCGGGATCCGTTGGATTCAGCAGAACGACAAAATCGGAGCGTCCAACTGACACTGCTCCGATCAGGTCGATATTTTGAACTTCATACACCTCCAACAATCTCCTGCAGAAGGAACGATAGTGATCGTTTTCTACCCGAGCGGTCAACTTACTTCCCATGTCGGCAAGGGCAAGCGCCAAAAGTGTGGTCCCAAAAGTCGATCCATAAAATGAGGTACTCCGGGGTTGGAACTCGTTGACCAGTCTGAAAAGCAACCGATCGAACCGTACCGGCAGGAGGTGCAGAAGACATTCATCCGCTGGCCTGTCGCACTTCGCTGTCGGATGAAGCGGTTGATAGGATTCCACATTCAGAATCCGGATCATGTTGCGCACATTGACCGCAGCATCTTCCAGCAAGGGATAGACAGAAAAAGGCTCCTTGCTCTCGATCACTTCCGTGATGAGTTGGAAGAGAAATGGCGAATGAATGCCATGCCCCTTTCTGTGCCGGGCATTGAACAGGTAATTCCATCTTCTTTTGGTAACGTATCGCATTAAAAATTGACTGGATTACTTAATGGTCCTGAAGAACTTTTAGTACTTCGCTTCACCGAAAATAGCTATTTTTACACAAAGAACCCTACCCCTGACTGTGTAACAACCTTTCTTTTTAACTTTAGGCAATTTAAGTACTTTAGTCACTCTAGTCACTTCGTATGGCAAGCATTTTGGAGCAGGAAATAAAATTTCTTCCGGGAGTAGGTCCCAAACGGGCAGCCATTCTGGCTCAGGAGCTTAAAATCAATACAGTGGCTGAGTTGATTTACTATTTCCCCTACAAATACATCGACAGAACCAAATTCTACAAAATCCGTGAAATCAACGAAACGCTTCCCTTTATTCAGATAAAGGGAGTGATCAATACCCTGGAAATCATTGGGGAGGGACGTGCACAACGGATGGTGGCCAATTTCTACGACGGGGAGAATCAAATGGAGCTGGTCTGGTTTCGGGGCATCAAGTTTGTCAAATCGACCCTCAAAAAAAACTTTCTCTATGTCATCTTTGGCAAACCAACAGAATTCAACGGGAAATGGAAATTGGTCCATCCCGAGATCGAAGAGGCGACCGAAGTAGCGGAAAAGAAAGAGGGCTATATCCAGCCGTATTACAACACCAGTGAGAAAATGAAAAGCAATTTTCTCGTTTCAAAAACCATTCAGAAGTTTCAATTCACGGCTCTTCAGCTTTGCAAGGACAAAATTACGGAGACACTTCCGCCTTGGCTGATCGGTCAGCTCAACCTGGTACCCATCGAAACTGCTCTTTTTAACATCCATTTCCCAGTGGACCCACAAACCTTACGCAAGGCAGAATACAGACTGAAATTTGAAGAGCTTTTCTACATTCAGCTGAAACTACTCCACTTGAAACACGAACGCCAAAACAAATTCAAAGGCCAAATTTTCAAAGAGGTAGGATCGCATTTCAATGATTTTTTCTACCATCACCTTCCCTTCGAACTGACGGGCGCCCAAAAGCGTGTGGTCAAAGAGATCAGGAAAGATACCCTGGCGGGAAAGCAGATGAACCGGCTTTTACAAGGCGACGTCGGCAGTGGCAAAACCATGGTGGCCCTGATGATCTCCCTGATAGCCATGGACAACGGATTCCAGTCGTGTATGATGGCTCCTACCGAAATTCTTGCCCAGCAACACTATCAATCGGTTGTCAGACTGATTGGAGATCTGCCTGTCAACGTGAAACTACTTACCGGATCGACCAAGAAGTCGGAACGGCTGATCATCCATCAGCAGTTGCTGGACGGGACCCTCCATCTGCTGATAGGCACCCATGCCCTGCTGGAGGATATTGTGGAGTTTAAAAATCTGGGGATGGTTGTGATCGACGAACAACATCGCTTTGGCGTGATGCAAAGGGCCAAGATGTGGCGGAAAAATTATCTTCCTCCCCACATACTGGTGATGACGGCAACTCCAATTCCTCGGACTCTGGCTATGACCGTCTACGGAGACCTTGATGTTTCCGTCATCGATGAACTGCCTCCCGGCAGAAAACCGATCCGAACCTTCCACTATTACGACAACCACAGAATCGAATTAAACAATTTCATCCGAAAGGAGATCGCTCTTGGAAGGCAAATTTATGTGGTATTTCCCCTGATCAAAGAGTCTGAAAAATTGGATTTCAAGAATTTGGAAGAGGGCTTCGAACAGCTGAGAATTGCTTTCCCTTCGCCGCAATACAACATCAGTATGGTGCACGGCAAGATGAAGCCAGCAGCCAAAGAGGCAGAGATGCAGCGGTTCAAGAATGGGGAGACCCAGATTCTGGTTGCCACGACGGTCATAGAGGTAGGCGTCGATGTTCCCAATGCCTCCGTGATGGTGATTGAGAGTACGGAAAGATTCGGACTTTCGCAGCTTCACCAGCTTCGTGGAAGGGTTGGGCGCGGTGCCGATCAATCCTACTGCATCCTGATGAGCAGCGTAAAACTGAGTCACGAAAGCAGACAGCGAATCGAAACCATGGTTGCTACCAACGATGGATTCGAAATTGCGGAAGCCGATATGCGTCTCAGGGGCCCCGGCGACTTGGAAGGGACCCAGCAAAGCGGATTGGCTTTTGACCTCCGAATTTCCAATCTGGCCAAAGACGGTCAGATCCTGCAATATGCAAGAGACAAGGCCGAAGAAATTCTTGCCAAAGACCCGTTCCTGCAAAACAATGAAAACAATATTTTGATACAGCAACTGCTTGCCCTTCGAAAGAACCACCTCAACTGGGGCGCCATCAGCTGACAAACCCCGAGAATAACTTCGGGAGAAATAAATAAGACGCTTTAAAGTTTTTCGCCTATGTTTAAAATAAAGGTTCCAATAACTGGTTCTCATTCCCAAAGCGATGAATCCACTTCAAGCAACTCGAGGGAGGTCCTCTATGCCCTAATGCCTGCAGTGCTGATGTCGATCATTTTTTTTGGTGTAGATAGTTTAAAAATTATCTCAATTGCAATGATTTCGTGCATTTTGATGGAATTTTTATTCCAGAAATACATTTTGAAATCGCCCTCCAGTTTGCAGGACGGATCTGCGGCGGTGACCGGCCTGCTGCTGGCATTTTGCTTGCCCATTACAGTACCCATCTGGCTGGTGTTGCTCGGATCAATCATTTCGATCGGAGTATCCAAACTTACCTTTGGTGGTATAGTCAAGAATCATTTCAATCCGGCACTTGCCGGAAGATGCCTTTTGTTGCTGCTTTTTCCTGTTCAAATGACCACCTGGAGTGGTACTGTACTCACGGCCGACACCTTTACCGGTGCCACACCATTGGGTTTGGTCAGCGAAAGTGTCAAGAGCGGCAAATCACTCCTCTTGCTAACGGGTAATTCTCAAATTCCGGACTATTTTGATCTTTTCTGGGGCAATGTAGCCGGTTCTTTGGGCGAGATTTCTGCTCTGGCTTTGTTGTTGGGTGGAGGCTACCTGCTTTGGAAAAAAATCATCACCTGGCACACCCCGGCGACCATTTTTGCTACCTTCCTTGTTATGGAGGGAGTGCTTTGGATCATTGCCCCTTCCCGCTTTGCGGATCCATTATTTCACTTGCTGACAGGTGGGATGATGCTTGGAGCCCTCTTTATGGTGACAGATCCCAACACCTCCCCCATCACTCCCTCCGGCAGGATCGTTTATGGTTTCGGCATCGCTCTTCTTACCCTCTTGATCAGAAATTTCGGACCCTATCCTGAGGGAATTGCCATCGCCATACTCGTGATGAACGGATTTATTCCGCTGATAAACAAGAGGATTAAATACATAAAATTTGGAAAGTTTCAATTCTAATAGCTCATCTTCTTGATTAGCAGAATAATAGAAGTGTCCGCCATCTATCAATTGTTGGAAAGCATTGGAAAAAATATTTTGATCCAATTAGCTCCCAATTGGAGGGAATGATTCAACCTTTCTTTACCTTTATGAAGAATATGCAAAAAGCACTTTGGCTTATCTACTATACAAGACACAACATTTATTAAAACTTAAATACCCGTAATATGGAAATTCTTGTACCCATCGCAATCGTTATTGCGGTCCTAATCGCATCCGGACTTCGCATTGCCCAGGAGTATGAACGTGCCATTGTCTTCCGGCTCGGCAGATACCAGGGGACCAAAGGACCGGGGCTTTACTGGATCATTCCGATGATTGACAGACAGCAAACCATTGATATCCGTACCAAAACAGTCGATCTCGAACAGCAGGAGACGATTACCAAGGACAGTGTCACGATCAAGGTGAATGCCGTACTTTGGTTTCGGGTGACCAATCCCGAGAATGCAGTTATCAAAATCGCCAACTACAACCAGGCCGTGTACCAATTTTCCGTAACCGCGTTACGAAACATCATCGGCCAGCATCATCTCGATGAAGTCTTGCGGGAGCGGGAACAGATCAATGCCACCCTTCAGAAAATCGTGGATGAGACGACTGAGCCCTGGGGAGTCAAAATCGAAATGGTAGAGATGAAGGATGTGGAAATTCCTGAATCTATGCAAAGGGCCATGGCCAGGGAAGCCGAAGCCATCCGCGAAAAACGCGCCAGGATCATCAAGGCGGAAGCAGAACTGGAATCTTCCATTAAACTGACACAAGGTGCCAAACAGATGGAAAGTAGCCCCTTCTCCCTCGAATTAAGGAGAATGCAGATGCTTTCTGAAATTGGCATCGATAACAACACCACAACCGTGATTCTGATGCCATCAGAATTTACCAATGCGGCTAGAAGTTTCAGCGAAATGGTTACCAAACAAAAGGCGACGGAAAAGGGAACTGATTGAGGATGAAGCGCAGTACGACCATTTTACTTCTTTTGTTTTCATTGTTCCCTATTCTCCTTCCGGGTAAAGAGCTTAAGAAAATCACCCGACAGAGCCCAATCCCTGGATTTGTGGAGACCTATTACATTCTTAAGTCGGACACTTCGGTCAGGCAAGGAATGTATAAGCTAGAGGCTTTGGGAAAGTTGGTAGTGGAAGGCAACTACAATGCAGGCAAGAGAGACAGTACCTGGATCCAGTACAACCTGAATGGAATCGCCCGGACCAGGGGTTGGTTCAAATTGGGCAAGAGAACAGGCATTTGGGATTTCTTCAACGATTTGGGACAACTGGAGCAGAAGGTCGATTTTTCCACTGGAGAGGTACTGTTTTACCAGACCATCTTTGCACAACATCCCTTCAGGGTTATTTCTGGCAAGGATTCCATGATTACCGTATTGGATCGTCCACCTCTTTACCTGGGTGGAACAAGCAGGTTGAATGACGATATCTCCAGTGAAATAATGCTGCCTTTGCACAAATCAGGAGAAAGGGTTGAGGGAACAGTCTTCGTCCGCTTCACCATCGATAGTATGGGGAAAACCCTTGATCATCACTTGTTGAAAGGGATCGGAAATGCCTGCAATGAGGAGGCAATCAGGGTCATCAAAATCATTCCCGGAGAATGGTTGCCTGGAATATTAAAGGGCAAATCCGTGAACGTGGAATACATTATACCCATTATTTTTGATAAAAACACCAAATCACCTGAATTTTTTTAAATGCTTTCTTTAATTTTAGTCAATCAAAAAGCACCATGACAGATCAAACATTAATTACCACAAGCACCTCTCTGGAAGGGTATAGGATCATCAAGCAACTGGGACTGGTTAGAGGCATCACGGTCCGGTCAAGAAATATCTTCGGCTCCTTTGCCGGCAGCATCATGACTGCCTTCGGTGGTCGAAATGCCATTTACTCCGAATTGTGCGAAAAAACCCGCGAAGAGGCCCTGCAACTGATGATTGATCACGCCAGAATTCTTGGTGCCAATGCGATCATCAACATGCGATACGATGCCAACGACGTGATGACTGGCCTTACGGAAGTGTTGGCCTATGGAACCGCAGTTGTGGTTGAAAAAATCTAGCGAAGATGACTACAAGACATAAATTTATCCTTTCGCTCCTACTCTCCCTTTTGGCGGGTGCCCTGATCCTCTGGATGGATTCACGCCCCGGGTGGGATGATACGGGCATTACGGCAGGTGTGATCGTGGTGACCTCAGCCCTCTTTGGATTTCTCCTACCAGCCCGTCCCTGGATATGGGCACTGACAGTTAGTGGTTGGATTCCGCTCTATGCGATCCTCCTTTCAGGTGATTTCAAAATGCTTCTGGTTTCTGTTTTTGGATTTGCAGGAGCCTATCTGGGAGCTTTATTGAATAACACCAAACCCATTAACCCCAATTAAATGACGGGGTCGCCCCCAAATCTTTCGTCTTCACTCATCATTTTTCACTTTTCATTTTTCACTTTTCATTTTTCTTACCTTTGCCCAAAAGCTATTTGATATGCTAAGATCGATGACTGGTTACGGAAAAGCAGAATGTGAGCTATCCCAAAAAAAAGTAACAATTGAAATTAAATCACTGAACAGCAAACAGATGGATCTAAATACCCGAATTTCTCTTGTCTTTCGGGAAAAGGATCTGGAAATTCGCAGGGAGCTTTCAGACAAACTGGTACGTGGAAAAGTCGATTTTATCCTTTATACCGAATCGCTGGGAGAGGATGCCGCCACCAAAATCAATGCAGGCATCGTAAAAAGCTACTACAGGCAATTGGAAAAACTCTCCTCAGACCTAAATATTCCCCTGAATGACAATATCTTGCAGACTATTCTTGCCTTGCCGGAGGTAGTAAAGAACGAAAGAGAAGAACTCAATGACCAGGAATGGAAAACCATCCTGATCAAAATTGGGGAAGCCATTCAGGCCCTCGATGGATTTCGAATACAGGAAGGAGCCATTTTAAAGCAGGACCTGGTTTTCAACGTTCACACCATTACTGCCTTGCTATCCGAAGTCGATCAATATGAAGAGGAAAGGGTGACCAGAATCAAGGATAAGATTTACGAAGGACTAAAGGATATCTCCATCGAACAGATCAACGAGAACAGGCTGGAACAGGAGATGATCTTCTACCTCGAAAAGATGGATGTCAACGAGGAGAAGGTGAGATTGCTGAATCATTGCAATTACTTCCTTGAAACACTGGAAATCCAGGAGCCCGTTGGCAAAAAACTTGGGTTCATTGCACAGGAAATTGGGCGGGAAGTGAACACCCTGGGTTCCAAGGCCAATCATTTGGAAATGCAAAAACTGGTTATCCAGATGAAAGATTCTCTTGAAAAAATAAAGGAGCAATTACTTAACGTTTTATAAATAAGCGTCAACTGGTATGAAGGAAGGCAAAATTATCATCTTTTCCGCTCCTTCGGGTGCAGGCAAAACGACCATCGTCAGGCACCTGCTCTCGAAAAATAACGATTTTGCCTTCTCCGTTTCGGCTACCAGCCGTAAACCCCGTGGTAATGAGGCAAATGGAGTCGACTATTTTTTCATTTCTGTTGAGGAGTTTAAAGCCAAAATAGCCAACGACGAATTTCTCGAGTGGCAAGAGGTCTATCCCGACAATTTTTATGGTTCGCTAAAAAGTGAAGTAGATACCATCCTGAAAAACGGCAAAAACATACTTTTCGATGTGGATGTCGTTGGCGGAAGCAACATCAAAAAATATTACGGTGAAAGGGCCCTGGCACTCTTCATTCAACCCCCATCGATTACGGAACTCGAAAAACGACTGATTGCCAGATCCACAGACAACAAGGAGGTGATCCGTGAAAGAGTGGAAAAGGCGGAACGCGAATTGGCCTACTCCCACCTTTTTGACGTCATCATTGTAAACGACACCCTGGAACACGCCTTGCAGGAGGCGGAAGACCAGGTGAAAGCTTTTCTGGAAGAGGACAAATCGTGAAACAAACAGATAACGATGAAAATTGCCATCTACGCCGGATCTTTCAATCCCATTCACAACGGACATCTTTCTGTTGCAGAAGCAGCTCTTTCTGAAGGATTTGAGGAGGTTTGGCTGGTTGTCTCACCTCAGAATCCACATAAAAAAGAACAGGAGCTTTGGCCATTTGAAAGACGGCTGAAGTTGGTTGAGCTGGCCATTCAGTCACTGCCGAAGCTGAAATCCAGCGATTGTGAAACAAGGCTCTCCCGTCCATCCTATACCATCAACACCCTCCAATACCTCAAAAACTGCTATCCACAACACCAGTTTCATTTGCTTATTGGCGGAGATAACCTCCTTAAATTCAGACTCTGGAAAAATTACATCCAGATCATGAATGAGTTTGGACTGGTTGTTTATCCTCGGTCAACAGGGTTAAATGCTATCAATGATCCGCATCCCAACATCCGCTTTATCCAGGCTCCACTCCTGGAAATCAGCTCTTCAGAAATCAGGAATAGGCTTTCAGAAAACATTTCCATCCACGGACTTGTACCGGATGAGGTGGAGAAATACCTGCTTCAAAATTTAAAAAACGATCGTTCCAAATCCGTTTTTTAATGTAAATTGGGTTCGAATCCCGATTGACTTGAAAAGACGACAGGTTATTTTTAGCCCATGAACAAATCCCTTGAACAGTATGCAGATGTGATTTTACCACTTCCCCTGGAAGGGTGCTTCACCTATCTCATTCCAGAGGAGTTGTTGGGAATGGTAGCCGCCGGCATGCGGGTAGTCGTTCAGTTCGGAGTCAAAAAATTCTATTCGGCCCTTGTCAGGAGGGTTCACTCGGTTAAACCTGAAAATATCTCCCCAAAACTGGTAGAATCCTTACTGGATGACAAGCCGATTCTTTCTGAAAGCTGCTTTCTTTTGTGGGAATGGATTGCCGTCTACTACCATTGTTCACTGGGAGAAGTGCTCAAGGCAGCGCTACCCTCCGGTCTCAAACTGGAGAGCGAAACCAGGGTCTCCCCAGACGCAGAATATGGGCAGCCTGAACCCGGTCAACTGACACCCAAGGAGTTGCTTTTGTACGACATCATTCAGGAGAAGAAGGGGATTTCTGTTTTTGAACTAAACAATACAACGCTGAAAAAGGGAACACTTCCTGTCTTGAAAGAGCTGCTTCGAAAAGGGGCCATTCACATCGAAGAGGAGATGAGGGATAGTTACAAGGCACGCACTGAAACCATCGTGACGTTGGGTGCTGCCATCCTGTCAGAAGAAAAATTATTGCGTACCCTGGATCTGCTTGTCAGGATTCCCAAACAACGCGAAATGCTCCTACTATTTCTTGGCGAAAACGAAGACATTGCCGACCTCAAATCCAAGGCATATCCCAAGAAAGCATTGTTGATGAAAAGCAATGCAAGCCTTGCTGTTTTCAATGGACTGATAAAGAAGGAGATTCTTGCCATTTATGAACAACAAATTGACAGGATCGATCCGGGAGAAGATGCCACCAGGGCCATTTATCCACTGTTTCCTCCCCAACAAACTGCACTAAATGAGATCGAAGCCTCTTTTGCGAAAAATCAGGTGACCCTCCTGCACGGGGTGACCTCGAGTGGAAAAACGGAGATCTACATCCAACTGATAGAAAAATGCATGAAGGAAGGCAAACAAGTGCTTTACCTTCTTCCTGAAATTGGTCTGACGACCCAAATGATCAGCAGATTGCTGGTTGTCTTTGGAAAACAAGTAGGAGTTTACCATTCCCGGTTCAGTGATTCGGAACGGGTCGAAATCTGGAACAAGGTGTTGAATTTTCATTCCGAAGACCAGCAGCATTCTCACCAGCTGATTGTCGGAACCAGATCCGCCATATTTTTGCCCTTTACCAATCTTGGTCTGATTGTGGTAGATGAGGAGCACGAAAACAGTTTCAAACAACACGACCCCGCCCCCAGGTATCACGCCAGAGACAGTGCCGTCGTATTGGGCACCATGCTCAAGATTCCGGTTCTGCTTGGTACGGCAACCCCCGCTGTTGAGACCTATTTCAATGCCAGGTCAGGCAGGTATGGGTTGGTTGAACTCAGGGAACGATACAAGCAGATCGAGCTTCCGGAGATCGTTACCGTCGACCTGAAACGCGCCTACCAGCGCAAGTCCATGCGCTCCTATCTCACACCCGAATTGTTCGAAGAGATCACTACCGCACTTTCGAAAAAGGAGCAGGTCATCCTATTTCAGAATAGGAGGGGATTTTCCCCTTTCATCGAATGCAAGAGTTGTGGATGGATTCCAAAATGCACCCATTGCGACGTCTCCCTGACCTACCACAAAAACAGCAGACGACTCGTCTGCCACTATTGTGGCTACTCCATCAATTACCCCGGGGCCTGTGCCAGCTGTCATTCTGCGGATCTCTCCAACAAGGGTTTTGGTACCGAGAAGGTAGCAGAGGAACTGTCTGAACTCTTTCCCGATGCGGTCATTGAACGGCTTGATCTGGATGCCACCCGCTCGAAACGGGCTTTTCAAACCATCCTCCAACGATTTGACAGGGGCGATACCGACATACTCGTTGGGACACAAATGATTACCAAAGGACTGGATTTTGAGCACGTTCGGGTGGTCGGCATTCTGAACGCCGATAACCTGCTTAATTTTCCCGATTTCAGATCGCACGAGCGTAGCTATCAACTGATGACACAGGTCAGCGGAAGGGCTGGAAGAAGGGAGAAGCGTGGAAAAGTGATCATACAGACTTCTCAACCCGACCACTTCATCATTCAAAAGGTGGCGGCCAACGATTATGAAGGAATGTACAATCAACAGATTGCAGAAAGAAGGGATTTTAAATACCCTCCATTTTATAGACTCATTCGCATTACATTAAAACATAGAGACTTATCTGAATTAGACCGCATTTCCCAGGCCTGTGCGGAGGCCTTGCGAAGCAGATTCGGAAACAGGCTTCTCGGACCCGAGTATCCTGCCGTCGGACGCATCAAGCTGATGTTTATGAAGCAGATGTGGCTGAAACTGGAACGGGAGATGTCGGTCACTTCTGCCAAAAGACAGATGCAACTTATGCTGGAGGAGGTTAAAAGCAGGGATAAAAACAAAATGGTGCAGATTGTTGTCGATGTAGATCCCTTGTAGTTGATATCTTTTCTGCAGAACCCTCATCAATTTTTTGATCTGTCTGTTCTCGTTGAGACTAAAATACTAACTTTGAGGCCGACTAATAAATAGGATTCATGGGAAAAGTTATCGCGATCGCAAATCAGAAAGGTGGGGTAGGCAAGACTACTACTGCCATTAATCTGGCTGCGAGTTTAGCCGTTTTGGAGTTTAAGGTGCTCCTGATAGATGCCGATCCGCAGGCCAATGCCACCTCCGGAGTAGGTTTTGACGTGCGCAATGTCAAGACCAGCATCTACGAATGTGTGGTGGATGACATTGACCCAAAAAGCATCATCTTAAATACGAGTACACCGGGGTTCGACCTGATCCCCTCTCACATAGATCTCGTTGGAGCAGAGATTGAAATGCTCAACATGCCCAATCGTGAAAAAGTATTGAAGCACGTAATCGAAAAGATCAGAAATGATTACGATTTTATTTTTATAGATTGTTCTCCCTCCCTCGGTTTGATTACCGTGAATGCCCTGACGGCATCCGATTCGGTCATCATCCCGGTACAATGCGAATATTTTGCCCTGGAAGGATTGGGCAAGCTATTGAACACGATTAAAATAATTCAAAGCAGGCTGAATCCGGAACTTCAAATTGAAGGATTCCTGCTCACCATGTTTGATTCCAGACTGAACCTCTCCAATCAAGTGCACGACGAGGTGAAGAAGCATTTTCAGGAGATGGTCTTTGAGAGCCTGATCACACGGAACATCCGCCTGTCGGAGGCCCCAAGTTATGGTTTGCCGGTGGTCTCCTACGACATTGGGTCCAAGGGAGCACAGAGTTACCTGAATCTCGCACGCGAGTTGCTGCAAAAGAACAGGATGACCAAAATGGATCAAAAAGAGATTGTTTGACCTAACAGAATTTTAAGAATTATGCAAAAACGCAATGCGCTGGGCAGAGGTTTAGGTGCCCTTATTGATGATTCCAATGTGATTCGCGATCAGAATCCGGTATCGAATGAAATTCTGGTTTCCGAAATTGAAGCTAATCCATTTCAGCCCCGGGTCCATTTCGATGAAGAGGCGTTGAATGAACTGGCGGCTTCCATCCGGGAAGTTGGAATCATTCAACCCATTACCCTGCGTAAAATAGGCGAGAAAAGATACCAGATCATTGCGGGTGAACGCAGGTTCAGGGCCTCCAAATTAGCCGGATTGACCAAGGTTCCCGCCTTTGTTCGGGAGGCCGGCGATGAGGCCATGCTGGAACTGGCACTGGTAGAAAATATCCAGCGGGAAGACCTGGATGCGATAGAGGTAGCCTTAAGCTACCAACGGCTAATGGAGGAGTGCAAACTGACTCAGGAGACCCTCAGCGACAGGGTGGGAAAAAAAAGGTCTACCATCTCCAACTACCTCCGTTTGCTCAGATTGCCAGCAGTCATCCAGAAGGCGATCAGGGAACAGGAAATTACAATGGGGCACGCCCGTGCCCTGATCAATATTCCTGATTCAGAAACTCAGGTGATGGTGTACCGACAGGTTGTCAAATATGATTTTTCCGTTCGCAAAACAGAAGAAATAGTACGCAAACTAAGCGGTTCCGAGGCGGAGCCTACATCGAAAACGGCCAAAGATGGTACCATGACGGATCAATTCAGCGATTTGAAAAAACATCTTGGCAAATATTTCAATAGCAACATCGGACTAAAAATCAACGATCAATACAAGGGAAAAATTGAAATTCCATTCAATGATTCAAAAGACTTGGACAGGATCATCGGAATTTTTGATAGATTAAATTCATAATCAGGAAATTACGCTGTTTTGAAAATCATTTTAAAAGTATTTTTTGTTGGAATGATGTTGTTTCTACTTTGCTTCAGACTCGAAGCACAGGAGGTTAATGTCCCAAAAGACAGCCTGAAAATTTCTGTTTTACCACAAAAAAAAGTACTTTCGCCCAAGAAGGCCTCCATTTATGCAGCACTTTTCCCCGGATTGGGACAGGTGTACAACGGAAAATACTGGAAACTTCCAATTGTATACGGCGGTTACGCAGGCTTGATCTATTTGCTGGGTTGGAACAACAACAACTACAACGACTACTTTGATGCCTACAGAACCATTGCCCGATATACGACCGTTGAGCAAATGAGCAAGGCCGACAAGGACTATCTGAACAATCTGTTTAAAATTCCCTACTGGGATCTGAATATAAATCCGTCACATTTTAGTACCTTTCAGTCGCAATTGAAAAGTGGCAAGGATTTTTACAGACGCAACAGGGACTTGAGTATCATCGCCATCGCTGCACTGCACGTTCTTAGCATCATCGACGCCAGTGTGGATGCGAATCTGTCCGATTTTGAGATCAACGACAACCTGAGCATGCACATCGAACCTATGCCCGCAAGGCTTTGGAACGGAACTCAAATCGTTGGTTTCAATGTTGCGTTTAATTTCTAATTTATGTTTGTACCATGATCATAAAATTCAAAGCTTTCCTCCTGATTTTTCTCTCGCTTGCTGCAGGTGTGGTTGCACAGGTTCCTGTGAAGCCCCTTACGGCCGACGAAGAACAAAAAATCTGGGGTACCGATTCTGTCGCCAATAAAATGGCCGATAAGATGGTGAATGAGAACCTGAATTTGTTTGTATCAGACAAACTGGACTCGCTGGTCAACACCTGGTATGTAAAAAATGCCTTTGCCTACGACAAAAGCGAACTCGACTCACTTCCTGAATATTACAGGTCCTATCTTCCCGATTCCGTTTATGTCAAACGGCTACAGGCCATAGATTCCTTTTTGCCACTTCCCTACAACGAAACTGTGCGGAATTTCATCGGATTGTATACCATCCGCAAACGGGAGCTTACCTCTTACATTTATGGCCTTTCTAACTATTATTTCCCCATTTTCGAAGAGGCCCTTGAGCGTTACCAGTTACCGCACGAATTAAAATACCTGCCCATTATTGAGTCAGCACTCAACCCCAAAGCCTTTTCAAGGGCCGGAGCTTCAGGCCTTTGGCAGTTTATGATCGGCACTGGAAAATTGTATGGACTGGAAGTGAACTCCTACATCGATGAAAGGAACGACCCCATCAAATCATCGGATGCGGCAGCCCGTTACCTTCGTGACCTCTATGCCATCTATGGCGACTGGCACATCGTAATTGCCGCCTACAACTGCGGTCCGGGAAACATCAACAAAGCTGTCAGACGCAACGGAGGCAAGCAAAATTACTGGGACATTTACTATTCTCTTCCGAAAGAAACCCGTGGATACATTCCCGTTTTCATTGCTGCCTCCTACATGATGAACTACGGGAAAGAACACCTTCTGAAGGCTGCCGAGCCCAAATTCAAAACGGTTACCGACACCATTGAAATTCACAACTACCTGAATTTCGAACAGATCTCCGCCATCATGAATATGTCTGTAGAAGAGCTCAGGCAACTCAATCCCCAATACCGGCGCGACATTATTCCAGCCAGGCCTGATAAGCCTTATATCCTGAAGTTGCCAGCTTCGGCCACCTCCTTGTTCATCGATAATGAGAACCAGATCTTTGCCTACAACCGAGACAAGTTCTTCCCCAACAACCAACTGGTGCCTTTGAAGGGACGCCGCGGGTTGAGAGGATCATCTGGTGAAGGGGTTAAGGAGATCACCCACATCGTAAAATCAGGAGAGAACATCAGTTCGATTGCCAGCAAATACAAGGTAACCGTTTCAGACATCAAGGAGTGGAACGACATCCGGAAAAAGAATGTGCGGGTTGGACAGCGACTCACGGTCTACGTGGCATCCAAGTCGCCAAAAACCAAGCTGGCTGCGGTCGTCAAGCCCAAAAAAGAGGTGACGCCAGCTGTCGCGGATAGTTCCTCCCTCCATCCTTCCACCACCGAGAAAACCCTTGCCACCGTTGTGAATGCTGCTGAAAGCACTGCCAACAGTGATTACATTCTCTATACCATTCAAAGCGGGGATAGTCTATTTACGATAGCCAAGAAATTTCCAGGCATCACCGATGCCGAACTGATGGCTTTCAACAACATCCGTAATGTGAAGGGGTTGGTTCCCGGACGGCAGCTGAAAATTCCAAAGAAAGCCTGAGCAAACCAAAAGTAAAAATTTTTTTCACTTTTGAACCGGCGATTGCGAATTGTTGGATGGCAAGTTGATCCTATTCCGAAAATTGGCCTGAGGATATCCCGGTCACGGCTATTGTGGATTCCCCCTGTAAATTGGCTTTAGCGATACACTATCGACCAGGTAAACCGTTTCACCACGCCAGGGAAGCGTTGAATTGGTTTGGGAATAATGGACAACCACGTTTTCTCCCTGCATTTTTTCTATCTTTTTGGCCACCTCTTCCTCATCGACGGAAAACAGAAATTTTTCGGATGCAATCGCCATATTGGCATTGGTCTGGACGCTGCTCAGAATCATCTCTCCTTCATAAGTCTTGAAGAGGGTACCCTTGCTTGAAAATTTCTGTAGCAACCCGGCTCTGTAGCCTTCGCTGTAAGTGAAAAAATATTTCCAATAGGTAAAGAAACCTATGACCAATACGATCACAAGAATTAAACGGAATAAAAATTTTCTCATGATGCCATAAATTAAGGTTATTATCTTTCAAATTTAATACAAAATCCAGAGGATAAGTTTTCAGATGAGTTATTTGATCCCCAATCTGCCTGAAAAAGTTTTTGAACGAATCCTTCAGGCTTCTATTGTCATTCCGATGGAAAAAGCGAATTTTGCAAACAAATAAAATAACTGAATAATGAGCGACGATAAGCAGATCATATTTTCCATGTACAAGGTGAGTAAAACTTACCCGCCACAGAAACAAGTAATAAAAGACATATCGCTCTCCTTCTATCTGGGGGCAAAGATTGGTATCATCGGTTTGAATGGATCCGGTAAGTCCACGTTATTAAAAATAATAGCCGGGCTCGAAAAAGATTTCAACGGAGAACTGGCTTTTTCGCCCGGTTATACGGTTGGTCATCTTTCCCAGGACCCCATGCTGGATCCTTCAAAAACGGTAATGGGTATCGTACAGGAAGGTGCGCAGGAAATTGTCGATCTGCTGGCAGAGTTTGAAAACATCAACCTACAGTTTGGGTTGCCAGAGGTGTATGAGGATGCAGACAAAATGGATAAGTTGATGGATCGTCAGGCCAAACTCCAGGAGAAAATCGATGCCACGGACGCCTGGAACCTGGACAACAAACTGGAGCGGGCGATGGATGCCCTGCGATGTCCCGATGGGGATACCCCTGTGACCGTACTCTCGGGAGGAGAACGCCGCAGGGTGGCTTTATGCCGTTTGTTGCTGAAACAACCTGATATTTTGCTGCTCGATGAGCCTACCAACCACCTTGATGCCGAATCCATCGACTGGCTCGAACAACATCTTCAACAATATCCGGGTACGGTCATTTGCATCACCCACGACAGGTACTTCCTCGACAATGTCGCTGGCTGGATCCTGGAGCTCGACAGGGGCGAAGGCATTCCCTGGAAAGGAAACTATTCAAGTTGGCTGGAACAGAAGCAGAAACGCCTTGAAATGGAAGAGAAGGGGGTGTCCAAACGCAGGAAAACACTCGAACGTGAGCTGGAATGGGTAAGAATGAGTCCCAAGGCCAGACAGGCCAAATCCAAAGCACGATTGGGAGCCTATGAAAAGTTATTGAATGAAGATGTCAGACAGAAAGAGGACAAGCTGGAACTATTTATTCCAAATGGTCCACGATTGGGGGACAAGGTCATTCTTGCAGAAAATGTCTCCAAGGGTTTCGGGGATAGGCTGCTTTTTGAAAATCTCAACTTCACCCTGCCTCCCAACGGAATCGTGGGAGTCATTGGTCCGAACGGTGCTGGAAAAACAACCCTGTTCCGGATGATCATGGGTATGGAACATTCCGATTCCGGTACTTTCACGGTAGGAGAAACCGTAAAGATCGGCTATGCCGACCAGTCTCATGCTGAAATTGACAACGACAAGACAGTCTATCAGGTCTTGTCGGGGGGAACTGATGAAGTAATGGTCGGAGGAAGAATGATTAATGCCAGGGCCTTTGTTTCGAAATTCAACTTCAGTGGTTCCGACCAGGAAAAAAAATGCGGGGTGTTGTCAGGAGGGGAACGGAACAGGCTTCATCTGGCCCTTACGCTAAAGTCTGGTGCAAACGTTTTGCTCCTGGATGAACCGACGAACGACATCGATGTGAACACGCTTCGTGCCCTGGAAGAAGGGCTTGACAGTTTTGCCGGTTGCTGTGTCGTCATTTCGCACGACCGCTGGTTTCTCGATCGCATCGCAACACACATTCTCGCGTTTGAGGGCGACTCACAAATCTATTTCTTTGAGGGTAGTTATTCTGAATATGAGGAGCATAAGAAAAAGAGACTGGGTGATGCAACCCCACACAGAATCAGATACAAAAAACTCGTTTGACAATAAACGAGACGTGCAAAAAATTTGATGCTATTTATTTTGACTAAAAATTAAATATTATTCACAAATAATTAATAATATTTTTACATTTTGTAATAAAATATTCACTACATTTGTGGAGTTAATAGTTATTAGTAGTAGTTAGTTGATTTGGATTCGTAAGAGGTTGCCACCCCGGCAGCCTCTTTTCGCTTTTATATACCTTAAGTTACAAGTTAGCAACCAATTCGCGTATTATCAGGCTCATTTTAGGTTCGGCCTGCATGGCAACTGCCTGCACCTCTTCGTGTGAAATTTCGACTATTTCACCGGGAACACCACTATCCGTGATGATAGAAATGCCAAAAACAGCCATATCCATGTGCCTGGCCACAATCACTTCAGGAACGGTCGACATGCCAATGGCATCGCCACCCAAAATCCTGAACATTTTGTATTCTGAGGGCGTCTCGAAGGTTGGACCCGCAACTCCTACATAGACTCCCTCTTTCAGGTCAATCTTGTTCAGAAGGGCTATTTTGAGCGCCAGGTTGCGCAGGTGAAGGTTGTAAGGCTGGCTCATATCCGGAAACCTCGGTCCCAGCTCCTTGACATTGGGACCCATCAGCGGATTGTCGCCAAACATGTTAATGTGATCCGTAATCATCATCACATCTCCGACCTTAAATTTTGGATTCAATCCACCACTTGCATTGGAAACAAAAAGATTTTTAATCCCCAATGCCTTCAAAACCCTAACCGGGAAGGTGACCTCCTTCAGACTGTAGCCTTCGTAATGGTGGAAGCGGCCTTGCATGGCAATCACTTTTTTCCCGCCAAGGGTACCAAAGATCAGTTGTCCCTTGTGACCTTCGACCGTAGAAACGGGGAAATTTGGAATCTCCGCATAGGGAATGGCATGTTCAATATCTATTTCTTTCACCAGGCCACCCAGACCTGTTCCCAGGATGATCGCAGTTTCGGTCTTAAAGTTTGTTCTTTCGAGTATGTAGCTCGAAGTTGCTTTTATTTTCTCCAACATATTTCATTATTTTTTTATCAAAATCATTATCTGTCTGGTTGATAAACCTTATCTCTATTGGGATGTAGTAGAGATTAGTGGCAATTATCTCCGGCAAATTGTCTACTTCGCGGATACGGAAGGTATCCTTCTCTGTCGTAACAATTATTTTATTGATGGCTGCCATGGCTTCAAACTGGGCAGCCACCTTCTCCAAATCTTTCAGGCTAAAAGGATGATGATCCGGAAATTCTGCAGAGACAACCGATTTGGTTGTTTTCAGTAATTTTTCCTTGAGCGGTTGTACATTGGCGACTCCCGTAAGCAGAAGAATACCCGTATCACCGTTCGGAGTAAAATTGGTTTCCACAATTTTGTCGGCATAAACCGGAAGCAACTCCCCATATTTGATTCGAGAGAAGAACAAATCCTGGTAAGGCCAGATGTGGAGATCCTTCGTAATGATCCGTTCATCGATGGGTTTGATCTCTCTGGGGCATTTGGTGACAATGATGATGTTGGCCCTATCCCTATTGGACGCAGGCTCACGCAACCTGCCCAAGGGAAGCAGATCATCCTCCGTAATCATGCGGGAAAAATCGATCAGCAGGATGTTGATGGATGGGGTCACATAGCGGTGTTGAAAGGCATCGTCCAAAATAATGACATCCGGTCTCTTTTCGCTGATGGCCAATATTTTTTCAATGCCACGGACCCTCTTTTCGTCGACAGCCACCATCACAGAGGGAAATTTCTTCTTGATCTGCAAGGGTTCATCTCCTGTTTGGCGGCTGGTGGAATTGGTCTCAACTACCATAAATCCACGACTCTTCCGCTTGTATCCGCGGCTCAATACAGCGATGTCGAACTTCTCGCTCAGCAGCCGGATGAGGTGTTCCGTGTGGGGAGTTTTTCCCGTACCACCTACCGTGATGTTGCCCACCGATATGACTGGAACCTCAAACTCCTTTCCACGAAGTATGTTCAGATTAAACAGGGTATTACGGAAATTTACGATCATTCCGTATACCAGGGAGAACAAATAGAGTACTAGTTTCTTCAAGGTAATTAATTAATTTCCAGATTAAATGGCATCCGGGCATAGATTCCCTTTGCATTTGCCTCCCTGGAGAAATTTTTCCAGTAGTCGTAAGAGGATCCCATAACTGACTCCATCATTTTGGTTTGCATCCTGACGGAGAAATTTTTCAGCAACTCAGCGAACGGATCCTTCTGTTTGGGAAGTTCACGGATCCGGTACTCAGTGATTCCGGCCTTTTCAGCAGCAATCTTCAGCGCATCTTTCAAACCGCCGAATCCATCAATCAGGTGATTATTCTTGGCATTTACTCCGCTCCATACGCGCCCCTGACCAATAGAATCAACGGCAACCGTGGTCATTTTGCGTCCTTCTGCGACGTGGGAGAGGAAGACGTTATAGGTGCTTTCCACGTAGCCTTGCATCAGTTTGGATTCGAAAGGGGTCATTTTTCGTGTAACGGATGGCATATCCGAATGTTCGTTCGTCATGACATTGTCGAAGGTGATGCCAATTTTGTTGGTGAGCAGGTCCCCGAAATTCGGGATGGTTCCAAACACACCTATGGAACCTGTAATGGTCGTTTGATCTGCGATGATCACAGCCGCCGGTGAAGAGATGTAATATCCGCCTGAAGCCGCATAGTCACCCATCGAAACGATGACGGGTTTCACCTCTTGGGCCAGCTTGACCTCTCTCCAGATCACTTCCGATCCAAAGGCTGAGCCTCCCGGAGAGTTCACTCTTAAAACAATGGCCTTCACGGTAGTGTCAATGCGAGCCTCGCGAATCCCCTGTGAAACATCTTTTGAGTTGATGTCGTGCGCACTGTTTCCGGATGAGGTATCTATTTCGCCTTCGGCATAAACGATCGCGATTTTATCCTTGGCAAGTCCCTTCGTCTCCGCAGGGATCTTGTCGTACTCTGCCACAGTCAGAATAGGGATTTCGGCATTTGCTTTCAATCCAGCCAGCACCCTAAGGTCAGACAACACCTGGTCGCGGTATTTTAGCCGGTCAAAGAAATGACTCTCTTTTGCCGTTTCCGCAGTGCGGAAGGTCATCACGGAATTGGCATATTCATTCAGCTGATCAACCGATATCTTCCGGGATTCGGAAATGCTCTTCAAAAGATGATTCCAAATGGTTGCGAGGTAGAGGGTAGTCTGTTCCCTGTTGGCAGGACTCATTTTGTCGTACAGGTAAGGTTCGACGGCAGATTTGAATTTGTTGTCCTTTCCACGGACTACCTGCATTTCGATCCCAAATTTATCCAGCGCTTTTTTGAAAAAGGTGTGTTCGGCATTCAAACCACGGAAATCAAACATCCCAACCGGATTCAGGATCAGGCTATCTGCCACGGAGGCGAGGTAATACGCTTTTTGGGTAATGGCATCCGAATAGGCATAGATAAATTTACCGCTGGTCTTGAAGTCGATCAGCGCATTGCGAATCTCCTCAGTGGTGGCATAACCGGCACCTATTTCTGACAGTTCCAGATAGATCCCCTTTATTTTACCATCTGTTTTGGCCTGTTTGATGGCATGAAAAATCTGATTTAATCCTGTCGTGCTGGATTTTTCCATTCCGGGAAGTTCAATGTCTTCGAAAGGGTTGTTAGACTTCCTTTCAACAATCCGGTTATCCAGCTTCAGGATAAGCAGGGAATTTTCCTTGACGGTAATGGATTGTTCACCAATGGCCGCCAGGGAGGAGACTAAACCGGCAATGACAAATACAAAAATGAGGGTTGCCACCACAATGGCTGCGAGTGAGGCGAAAAAAGCTTTCCAAAAAAATTTCATTCGGATTAAATTTTAATTATAATTTTATCGATCCTGCTTTTGAAAGAAACCGGTTGCTGCAAATATCAAGAATTTAAACTGGTTACAAAACAGATTATCAGGTCAATCTTGATCCATATACATTCTTCGCTTTTCATTTACTACAGTAGTATCAATAGAACTGCGATCATTACAAAGATACGCACTATGTCGTTAGTTTATCTCATTTTAGGCGGAAATCAGGGGAATCGCGCAGAAATAATTTCCAGAGCGATCGATTTGGTAACCAGTGAGATTGGTCCCAAATTGGCCAGTTCGGCCTGCTATGAAAGTGAATCTTGGGGCTTTAAATCCGAACCATTTATAAATCAGATTATTATAATCGATACAAACTTCTCTCCCACCGAAGTACTTGCGCGTACCCAACAGATAGAAATCAGACTGGGACGTATCAGGAATACGGCTGACTATGAGGCCCGGACCATAGACATTGACCTGCTGTATTACGATTCGCTCGTCCTGAATACAGCACATTTGACACTTCCACATCCCCGGATCGCCGTCCGGAAATTTGTTTTGGTACCGCTGGCCGAAATTGCTCCTGGATTCCGGGATCCCTTCACGCAATTGACCATTCTTGAAATGCTGGAGGCTTGTACCGACGAATCCACGGTAAAACGTCTCTATTGAGAATCGGTTTTGATTCAGAAATGGGTATGGGGAACCACCTCTTTTGAGTCAATTTTTGCCCCAAAGGCTAAATCACCAGCATCCCCCAGTCCTGGTACAATGTACGATTTTGGGGTCATCTCCTGATCGATGGCGCCAACCCAAAGCGTCACCTTGTCGGCTGGTAACTTTGAAAGGATGTAGTCAATTCCTTGTCGGCTTGCAATAAGCGAGACCAGATGGATGTGTTCCGGTTCTCCCTTCTCCAGCAAAGCGTGGTAACCTACTTCCATGGATGAACCGGTGGCCAGCATCGGATCTGATAGGATTACGACCTTGTTGTCGAGCAATGGAGAGGCGATGTATTGAAAATCAATGTGAAAATCCCCGTTTGGATCGTATTTACGGTAGGCTGAGATGAAACAATTCTCGGCGTGGTCGAAAAAATTGAGCAGTCCCTGGTGCAGCGGTAATCCAGCCCTCAGAATGGTTGCCAAAACCGGTTGCTGGTAGAGCACCTTCATCTTGGCAACGCCTAGTGAAGTGGTGACATCCTTTTCCTTGAAAGAGAGTGTTTTGCTGATCTCGTAAGCAAAGATTTCGCCTATCCGTTCGAGATTTTTTCGAAAGCGCAGGGAGTCTTTTTGGATTACTTCATCGCGTATTTCTGAAAGGAATTGATTGAAGAGGGAGTTGCTTTCGCCGAGTATGTGTATCATCAGAGATTTTTGGTAAAAATAAAAAAAAATCATTTGTGATGCTACAACAATCCTTCATCTGCAAAACTAAAATAGCCCGACTGGGTCACGATCAGATGGTCGATGACAGGGATCTCCATCAAGGCGGCAGCCTCTTTTAACTGGCGGGTAATTTTTTTGTCGGCATCACTGGGCTCCAGATTGCCGGAAGGATGATTGTGACCAAATATCAGGGAAGTGGCGTGCTTTTCCAGGGCAAGCTTCAACACCAGGCGCACGTCGATGACTGTCCCCGTCATACCCCCCTGACTCATCCGCTGCTTGTCGACCACCTTGTTTTGCCTGTTTAGGAAGAGCACCCAGAACTCTTCGTGGGCCAGATCGCCTATTTCAGGCCGAAGAAAATTGGCAGCATCCTTGCTCCCCTTCACCTGACCATTTTCCAGGGCTTCGGACTGGTTTCTCCTTCTTCCAAGTTCCATCGCTGCAATCAGGGTAACAGCCTTTGCCTCTCCAATTCCTCTGAATCTTTGCAGTTCGTCGGAATTAAGCTTACCCAACTCGTGGAGGTTGAAGTGGACCGTTTCCAAAATTCGCCGAGACAACTCCACGGCAGTTTCGTTGCTGTTGCCACTGGAGATCAGGATGGCTATCAACTCTCCATCCGTGAGGGCAGAAATGCCCCTGAGGAGCAGTTTTTCCCTGGGGCGCTCTTCCACTGCCCACGACTTGATGCCTGGTTTGATATAAATTCCCATAACAGGAGAAGCAATCCGGCGGAGGTGCCGGGTTTCGATGCTACCTCAAGTTACGGCATTTTTTCGAAAAAAGCGAATTCTAAGGCACAAAAAAGGGCACCCAATTTGGGCACCCTTTAAAATATATTGCTTGAACAAAATTATAACGCGTTGACGTGCAAGGTCAGGCTAGACTTCAGGTTGGAGGCTTTGTTCTTGTGGATGACATTGGTTTTTGCCAACTTATCCAACATTCCAACTACCTTGGGAAGGAGCTCGGCTGCCTTTTCCTTTTCCGTGGTGGAACGCAGTTCGCGAACCGCATTACGGGTGGTTTTTGAATAATACTTGTTGTGAAGACGGTGAACTTCACTCTGTTTTGCTCTCTTGATCGACGACTTATGGTTTGCCATTGTTTAAAATTTTCTTGTCAAATTATTTTAATGTAGTCTGTAGGGGATTCGAACCCCTATGGCAAGAATGAAAATCTTGAATCCTAACCCTTAGATGAACAGACCATCTCGAACCTCCCTGTTTGGGGTCGTAAAATTAATATTTTTTTTGTTACGACACAATTTTGCCTGAAAATTCCATATTAAATTGTGCTGGTAGTCTGTAGGGGATTCGAACCCCTATGGCAAGAATGAAAATCTTGAATCCTAACCCTTAGATGAACAGACCATCTCGAACTCTTTTTCTGTTGAAAAGAGTATAAAAAACCA
>CAINVV010000103.1 GCA_903854235.1 uncultured Bacteroidia bacterium
CTACCAGCACAAGAATTGCAAATTACAGATGGGTGGCTCCGACCAATGGGGAAATATCACCACCGGCACAGAACTGATACGGCGCAAATTGGGCGGAGAGGCCTTTGCCCTCACTTGCCCACTGATCAAGAAAGCCGATGGGACCAAGTTCGGAAAGACCGAATCGGGCAATGTCTGGTTGGATTCCGAACGAACATCCCCCTACAAGTTTTACCAATTCTGGCTTAACACCTCAGATGAGGATGCGCAGAAATACATTAAAATATTTACGCTGCTGTCGAAGGAAGCAGTCGAAACTCTGGTCACAGAACACCTTGAGGCTCCCCATCTGCGCCTTTTGCAGAAGTGCCTTGCCAAGGAGGTTACCTGTATGGTCCATTCCGAAGAGGCCTACAACACTGCCGTGGAGGCATCTGAAATCCTTTTTGGCAAGGGAACCGAAGAGAGTTTGCGCAAACTGGATGAAGAGACACTTCTTTCTATTTTCGAAGGAGTACCTCAGTTCAATATCTCACAGGAGGAGTTGATCACGGGAATTAACATCATCGATCTTTTGGCCGAAAAATGCGAAGTCTTTCCATCCAAAGGGGAGGCCCGCCGAACCATCGCCGGGGGAGGAGTATCCCTCAATAAAATGAAACTGGAATCTGCCGATCAGCTCGTACAAACCAACCAGCTGATCAGTGGTAAATACCTGTTGGTTCAAAAAGGGAAGAAAAACTATTACCTGTTAATCGCCATATAAACGAT
Source organism: uncultured Bacteroidia bacterium (assembly GCA_903854235.1). Classification (GTDB taxonomy): domain Bacteria; phylum Bacteroidota; class Bacteroidia; order Bacteroidales; family Prolixibacteraceae; genus CAINVV01. The sequence continues at coordinate 751 of CAINVV010000103.1, forward strand.
CTTCCCGGCAGATGAAACATAAAAAACAGATCGACAGAAACGATCTGTTTTTTTATGAAGGATCTTAATCCGAAATGATGTTCTTGTACTTATTGTAAATAAAGGAAATAATCAACAACAATACCCCTAATGATACGAAAACGATGGTCCTGGAAATGGTGTCGAGTGAGTCCAGATCGTAGAAAAAAAGCTTGACCAGGGTGATCGCGAACACGGTGATCGCTCCCACTCTAAGGTGCTTCTTCATCTTCCATACCCCCAGTGAGATGAGCATCAGAGAGTAAATGCCCCAAAGAATACTCAGTCCCAGTTTGTAGGATTCAGCGGATCCTGCCAGATGCATCCAATGGATCAGTTCACTGCTTGCCACCCAAAGCAGGGAGGTATGCAATACCAAATCGAATTCCCTGATCAACTTTTTCCCAACAAATTCCTGCCGGCGGTACCGATCACACGTGAGTAGCATCAAGGCAAAAAATGCAAAAGACACATACCTGATCAAGATGTTGAAAAGCGTTGGATGGAAATGCGGTGCCAATTCTTGGGTGGTATAACTGTCCCGCAACTCTCCCAAAAAATACAACCCCGCAGTGAGAAAAATTAGGATGACCCCCGCATTGATCACCAGGTTTATTTGTCCAGCGATGCCTACTTTTAATTTTCTAATGTTCAGCCAGGATAAACCAGAAAAGAAAAGCAAGGTATAATTGATGATCCAGATGGATTTGAAATGAAGCAGGTCGGTATTGTAGAAGCTGGTAAACACATCCGGCACTGTTCCTGCAACCTTTGCAACAGTATTGGCGTAAAGACGATCCCAGTAAACGGCGATCTCATTCCTGAGAGCAAAGTACAGGGTAAAGAGCAAAATGGCAGCAATTGCAAACGTGAAAAAGTTCCACCACTCCTCTTCTTTGGCGAGAAAGGAGGTATATTTCCTATCCCGGTGGATCCAGTTGATGAATCCAAAAGCCAACCCAACGAACAAGGATGTCAGGAAGAAAATATTAAATATTGGATAAAAAGTAGCTGCGAGTTGGACTTTATCCGGATGAAAATAGCCGATAGACCAATCGTGTATCAAGCTGAGAATGGTCAGAACCATCAAAGGATAGGAGAGTATTTCATAGAGAGATACATTTTTGGTCCGCCCGATCCAGAACAGCAAGGTTACTTCGCCCGCCCACAACAGGGTAATCCAGTTGCCTTCGAGTTGAACGGGAATGGCAATGGTCACAAAAACAATGGCCAATCCGGACAGGAAATAGATCAAATTCCTGTCGGCCATTCTACGGTAGAAAACCGCCAGACAAACCAATCCATGAAAAACTGCATTGAGCAGTGCGAATAATCCCAGGCTCCCTTCCCAATCCTCCTGGTGGACCAGCAGGAAGTAACCCATTCCAAAGAAAATGAAAGAATTGCCGAGGATCAATAAAAGGTCTGAAAGCTCGAACATCTTCTTTTTACTGACTTTATAGGCAAGAAAAGCAAGGTAAAACTGTACAAAGAAAATGAAGAGAAACCCGAATGCCATCTCGAAATCACTGTCAGCCTGATATTTAGAATTACACCAGGGAATAAAGATGAGCCAGGTAAGAATAAAGGAGGCAAAATAGAGCGGCTCCCAGTATTTTTTGAAGGAAACAACCAAAATCCCCACATTGATAAAGGCGATGTAGCTGAAAAGTATGGCGACATTTCCAGAATCGTCACTCAAAAGAAAAGGAATGGCATAGGCTCCCACCATCCCTATCAGGGCAATTACTTGATTGTCATATTGAAGTGATGCCGCCACTGTCAGTGCGGTAATGAGAACCATCAAGGCAAACGCCACCGACTGAGGGAACAATCCGTAGAAGGTAAAGGCTGCATAGGTGATGAAATAGAAGATGGCCATGGATCCGCTTACCAGGACGGCACTGTAATTTTTATACTGCTCTTTGAGACGGATGCCCAATCCAAGTAAAGCTGCCCCAACCAAATAGCCGAGCAGGATGCGGGTCAGCGGACTAATCAAATCGTGGTCGATGGAATATTTCACTCCGATGGCAACTCCGATAATGGTAATGGCAATGCCTATTTTGTTGATCAGGTTTTCACCGATAAATTTTTCAATGCTTGAACTTTCTTCTGCAGTCTCTGCCCTGCCTTCAGGAAATTTCTTTGTGGACACCCTATCAGATTCATGCTGAGTATTTTCAAAATGTGTGATTTCAATGGACGTTGACAGCTGGGAGGTATTCTCAGAAACGGCGGAAGGCTCCTGCGATTTTTCCAGTTCCTCCCTGTGCTTAAGGCGAATGATCTCCTTGTGCAATCTGTTGATTTCCCTTGCGTATGAATCCTGTTTTTCTTGCAAAACTGCAAGTTTTTGAAGGAGTTGATCTGCTGAGTTGGATTTTTCTGTCATGGTGTTGTAGGTTTTAGCTGGATCAATTGCTTTTACGAAAAGTGGTCAGGATTCGTACATCAAGTAATTATCTAACGGCAATTTTACTTATCCTGAAAACGTACTCCGACCTTGCTACCATACGGTATAATTAGGTACAGATGGTTAAATATAAATAAAAAAAATCCAAAATCCAAAATTTGAAAAACTGAAAATCGAAGGCAAATATTTGAATTTTAATTATTTGACGATCCGACTTCATTGCCATCAAATTAGCAGTTGCAATAATTAAAAAATTGCTGATCTTTCGACTCGATTATAACCTTCAAAAAGAAATTCCCAACCGGGAGAAAGGAACAGACGAATGAGTGATCAAAATTTCGCAGACAAACCCTTTGAACTTGAATTTTCAGTTCGAGATTACGAATGTGATCTGCAAGGAATCGTCAACAATGCGGTGTATCAAAACTATTACGAACATGCCCGGCACCAGTTTTTATTGGGTAAAAAAATTGATTTTGCCGGGTTGCACAACGAGGGCATTGACTTGATCGTTTCGAGGGTGGAGATTGACTATAAATTTTCGCTGCGGAGTGGCGATCTATTCCTGGTAACAGTGACCACCAGACGGGAGGGGCATTTGCGGCTGATCTTCGAACAGGACATTTTTAAATTACCTGAAAACAAGTTGGTATCCCACGCCAAGGTAACAGGAGTTGGACTCAATCATGGCAGACCCATGAAGCTGGATGTGATACCCGGATTTCTGGAACTTCTACAAGGCTGATAATCCCGATCGAGCCACAAAGATCTTCACCCCACAAATCGAAAATTGAAAATCCAAAATCCAAATTGTAATTCTCTTTTTTTACCTTTGGCTGTCATTTCAATCAACACTACAAATCCAAATTAAAAAATTGATCCCATGTTAAGAAAAATCAGTTTGATCGGGTTATTGGCTCTATTATTGACTATCCCGAATGTTTCCAAGGCCGTCGAATCGGCTAAACCATTTTTGGGCCGTTGGGCACTCTTCCTCCCGGGAGGCGCCGGCTGGCTGGAATTGAAACAGATGGACGGTTACCTGGATGCCAGTTTGCTCTGGTATGGTGGAAGTGTCGAACCAGTCACCAGTGTTTACATGGAGGGGGAAACCCTGGTTGTCACACGCACCCGCAACATCGTCCGCACCACGGATGCAGCAGGTGCCGCTACCCGGACACACATTGTCAACACACAATTCCGCTTCTCTTTGTATGGTGAGCAGCTGGTGGGTGAAGAGGTTTCTCCTGAAAAGGATGGCTCTTGCACCAAAATGAGATTCACCGGAAGGAAAATCGCAGATGTACCTTCAGCTCCGGATCTCTCCAAACTGGTATTTGGAAAACCCATCAAATTGCTGAATGGGAAAGACATCACAGGGTGGAAACTTTTGGAAGAAGGCAAAGTCAATGGCTGGTCCATCGTAGACGGAGTCCTGGTCAATGATCCTGCCCAAAAAGAGGGACAACCACATGTTCAATACGGAAATCTTTGTACGATCGACAAATATGAAGACTTCAACCTGAAACTGCAGGTCAATGTTCCGGCCGGCAGCAACAGTGGGGTCTATCTTCGCGGAATCTATGAGATCCAGGTTCTGGACAGCTATGGCAAAACACTGGATCCACACAACATGGGTGCCCTTTACAGCAGAATTACCCCTTCCGAATCCGCCGAAAAACCAGCAGGAACCTGGCAGGATCTGGATATCACCCTCTGCGAAAGGCATGTTACTGTTATCCTGAACGGCAAAACCATCATCAACAACCAACCTGTTTTGGGTTGCACGGGTGGTGCCATCACGCCGGATGAATTTATCCCAGGGCCGATCTACTTACAGGGAGACCACGGAAAAGTATCTTACCGCAACATCGAGATCAAGCCGATTCTCCACAAGTAAACAAGAACTTCTGAAAGACAAAAGCCCTTTGATCGCAGGATCAGAGGGCTTTTTTTTATGTTTTTTTGGCCAAAAATGCTCATTCCGTTGTTACTGGTTCCGGCTCAGATACTAGAGGAAGCTCGGTAAATTTTGGAGGTATCAGCCTACTAAACAGGTAAATGCCGATGGAGAAGACGGCGATGCCAATCAAAAATCCGGTAATACCCGGCTGAAATTTATCCGAATCATCCAGGAATCCGATGCTGTTATTCATGGCATGAACGGCAATGCAAAGCAACAGGGACTGTGTCCGGTAATAGACGATTCCCAGGAAGAGTCCGATCAGGAAGGCATTTACAAATTGTGGACCATTCATATGGATTAAACCAAAAAACAGGGCCGATAAGAAGATGGCCGTTGTTGGTTTGTAGTTGGCAAGAAATCCCCGAAGAATGATCCCCCGGAACAGCACTTCCTCGAAAAAAGGAGCAAAAATGGCTATTTGTAAAAAATAGGGAATCGGATATTCCTTGATATCCAACTCAATTTTACGAATAATCTCTTCGAAAAATTTCCCTAGTGGAATTCTTTCTGACCATATGCCAATCGAACTGTGAAACCAGAAAAAATAACCAAGGGTCACCAACAGGACCGATAGCAGTAATTTGTAGTTGAAGTCTCCCAAAAAGCTGAATTTAAATCCGGGTTCGTAACTACTTCTGACGTTTAACAAGATTAGATAGAGTACCACGGCAAAAGGAATTAAACCCTTAGCAATTAATTGGATGGACTTGAGCAGATGGGTGGAATGATCTGGGGTAACAAGTGAAAAAAGCCCGGTAAGCAATCCTCCAATAAAAAGGTAATAGAGTATAAAGCCAAAAAAATCGCCTATATTTAATTTAAATTTTTCAGATCCCATTGGTTAGATATAGTAATGTAGATCATATAGGACAATTAATCATTCTGAAATGTTCAGACTGATATTACAATTTAGTTCTGATAAGTAGTGGCTTGATTCAATACTCTTTTATCTCAGAATAAACTTATTTAAGTTCATTAAAGGTTACGATGAATCACTAGTGTCCGGTTAAGAAATTATAATACCCTCTGAAACCCTTATCATTAAAGGGCGAGAGGCACGTTCTTTGATTTTTCGATTTGAAATCTTGATTTTTGATCTTTGCGGTATTAATCCGCAAGACGATGAACCAAGGGAAGACTGTTTTATCACAATTGATGTCATTTTTGCCTGAGTATGAGTTTAACAAATGCGTAGATTCTTATAATGGTAATTATCGTGTAAGAACTTTTACTTGTCGGGAACACTTCTATGTAATGAGCTTCGCACAGCTCACTTATCGTGAAAGCCTCCGAGACATTGAAGCCTGCCTAACAGCTTTGTCCGGCAAACTTTATCACTGTGGTATCAAACATCCCGTTTCAAAGTCCACATTAGCAGAAGCCAATGAGAACAGAAACTGGCGCATTTATGCAGACTTCGCACAAGTATTGATCAAGGAAGCCAGACGTCTATATCGATCAGACAATGATTTTCTGCTTAATATCGACAATATGGCTTATGCTCTTGACAGTACAACCATCGATTTGTGCCTGAATCTATTCCCGTGGGCGAAGTTCCGAAAAGCCAAGGGTGCTGTAAAAATGCATACCCTTTTGGACTTGCGCGGTTCTATTCCGACTTTTATCGAGATTACCGATGGATTGTGCCATGATGTCAATGTCCTTGATCTGATTGAAACAGAACCAGGCGCAATTTACGTTATGGACATGGGCTACGTTGATTATGAAAGGCTTTACAATATCCATCAGAAAAAAGGCTTCTTTGTCACAAGGGCAAAGACCAACATGGCTTGTAAAAGACTCTATAGCCGACCCGTCGATAAAGTTTGTGGTCTACGTTGTGATCAGTCGGTAAGGCTTACCGGATTTTACGCCAGGAAAGATTATCCTGAATTGATTCGCAGAATAAAGTATTTTGATGCAGAAACCGGAAACACTTATGTCTTTTTGACCAACAACTTTGAGCACGAAGCATTTATTATTGCACAGTTATACAAAGAACGTTGGAAGATTGAGTTGTTCTTCAAATGGATCAAACAGCATCTTCGAATCAAAAATTTCTACGGCACCAGCAGTAATGCAGTATTCAGTCAAATCTGGATTGCCATCTGCTCTTACTTGCTGGTCGCAATTGTCAAGAAGAAGCTAAAAATTGGATATAGTCTCTACACTTTATTACAGATTTTCAGCCTATCTCTATTTGAAAAAGTGCCTATAAATGAACTGTTTACAAATAATAACTACAATTTATCCGTGTTAGAAGATCCTAACCAATTGAAGTTGTTTGACTTATAACCGGACAGTAGTGA
>CAINVV010000104.1 GCA_903854235.1 uncultured Bacteroidia bacterium
AGAACGTTTCCTGCTCCTCTCAACCGTTTCGATGCGGCTGGAGATCAAAAAAGGGATCAACGGATGTGCCATCATCGACGACAGTTACAACTCCGATACTGCATCGCTCGTCAATGCACTGGATTTCCTGGACCAGCAGAAAGATGCAAGAAACCTTAGCAGCACCCTGATTCTTTCTGACATCCTGCAATCTGGCAAAAATCCAGAAATGCTTTACCGCGAAGTGGCTGAATACATCCGACTGCGCAACATCAGCAGACTGATTGGCATCGGCAAAACCATCAGCAGTTTCAGCAGGCTTTTTCTGGCAGATCATCAACAATTTTTTCCCGACACAGAGTCTTTTCTGGTGCAATTTCAGGAATCCTGGTTCAGAAATGACCTCATCTTATTGAAAGGGGCCAGGGATTTCAGGTTCGACAGAATCTCCTCCCTGCTTCAGGAGAAGCGGCATCGGACCGTGATGGAGATCAACTTGAGTGCCATGGTTCACAACCTCAACCATTACCGGCAGCAGCTAAAACCGGATATCAAGCTGATGGCGATGGTAAAGGCCTTCTCCTACGGAACAGGTTCCGTTGAGGTAGCCAGAATTCTTCAATTCAGGAGGGTTAATTACCTGGCGGTGGCCATTGCAGATGAAGGAATCGAATTGCGCAATGCAGGCATTGAGCTGCCCATCGTGGTCATGAATCCGGAAGAACACAGTTTCGGTGCGATGATCGAAAACAGGCTGGAACCCAACATCTATCGCTTTTCGCTCTTGCGCAGCTTTGAGGAGGCGTTGAAAAAAAGTGCCGTGAACAATTTCCCCGTACACATCAAACTGGATACCGGGATGAAACGCCTTGGATTTGATTCTGCCGGTGAGATTGAACAGGTCATAGATTATATACGAACCCGTGATACCCTCTTTATCCGGTCGGTATTTTCCCATCTTGCCGTCAGCGAAGATGCCATAAATGACAAATTCACAAATAGACAGTTTGAGCTTTTTAACCAGTTTAGCCAACTGATAACCTCGGCATTCCCGCATAAGATATTATTGCATCTGCTTAATTCTGCAGGAATCGAAAGGTTTCCCGAGATGCAGCTTGACATGGTCAGACTTGGCATCGGCCTCTATGGGGCAAGTGCTGGTCATTCGGCGCATTTACGCAATGTGGCGACCCTTAAATCCACTATTTCACAGATAAAAACGGTGCTCCCCGGTGAAACGTTGGGTTACGGACGAAGTTTTACCGCCAAACATCTTACCAGGATCGCCGTAATCCCGATCGGGTATGCCGATGGTTACAGCAGAAGATTGGGGAACGGAGTCGGAAGCGTGATCATCCACGGCCAACGGGCTCCTATTACTGGCACTGTCTGCATGGATATGTGCATGGCCGATGTAACTGGGATCGAGTGCAGGGAGGATGATACGGTTCTGCTTTTCGGAGAAGGACAATCGGTCAGTGAAGTGGCCTCCAGCATCGGAACAATACCCTATGAGGTGCTTACCACGGTCGGGCAACGGGTAAAGCGGATCTATTTTGAGGAGTGAGATGGAAGGATGGGGAAGACTATGGGACTATGGGACTATAGGACTAGGGGACTAGGGGACTATGGGACTAAAAGACTAGAGGACTAAAAGACTAGAGGACTATGGGATCGGAAGCTCCGTAAATTAGAGGAATGGGCATCAGACTGTATTGTCCTTATTTTGTTTACTTTTTATGCAAACCTAATTCAGCAAAAGACAATCCGTTGGCAACGATTGCCCTCTTCCATTCCCCCAGTCTTATAGTCTTATAGTCCTAAAGTCTTCCCCGTCCATCTACCCCTGTTTGGAGATCTTCTCCAGTTTGGCCAGGTCGGTAATCTTGATTTTACGGCCATCCATGGCAATGATTTTTTCCCCGGCAAAAGTAGAAAGGGTACGGATCGCGTTGGAAGCGGTCATGTTTGAAAGACTGGCAAGATCCTCCCTGGAAAGGTAGACCTTCAGCGTTTGTCCGTCATTTTCAAATCCATATTTTTCCTTGAGAAACAAGATGGACTCAGACAGTCTGCCGCGGATGTGTTTTTGAGTAAGACTAACGGTGCGGTGGTTGGAATGTCCCAATTCCCTGGCAAGTTCTTTGAGCAGGGCGAGTGAAAAATGGTTATTTTTCAACAAGACATCGTAGAGAATATCCGGTGGGACGGTGACTATTTCTGAATCTTCGATGGCAATGGCCGTTCCATTGTGGGGTTCTCCGGCCAGTAAAGAACGGTAGCTGATCAGTCCGTTTTCCGTGAACATTCTGATAATCTGTTCCCTGCCGCTTATCCCTTCTTTGATTAATTTTACTTTCCCTTCTTTCAGGTACTGCAGTCCAACCGGGGCATCACCTTCCAAAAAGATGTAATCATTTTTTCGGAATCGGGTAATGGAAGAGTGTGCATTCAGAATGGTCATCTCTTCCGGAGTCAGCAGATTGAAAATGCAGTTCTCCCCTGTGAATGGGTTCTCAAAACCAAAATTATCGGACATTGTTCTGAAAAAATGTTTTATAACATCTCAAAAATATATAATTCTCATCCAAAATCAAAATTTGAACACGGATTAAAACCCACCCAATCACGAATTATACTATTTGCACGAATTGTGAAATCCAAATTTCTGCTTTTGGGAATCTGACGCTTCTGTCTTTCCCAGCCCTCATTCTTAATTCAAAAGTTTTCAGCTCTACACTTCTGCTTCCGTCCGATACCGACCAATCACTTCTTTCCTTATATCTGGGCGGACGGCGCGCATTGAATCATTCGTTTTCTACCATCATATTGCCGCTACTCGGCTCGCATTTCTGCAATATATTCATTGTGTCAAAAAAAATCACACCAGACGTTGCATGCAACGTCTCTACCAATGCCACTCTCAACTCTTCACTCTTAGTTCTTCACTTCTTAATTTCGTATCTTCCGAGTCCCCCAGTCTCATAGTCCTAATGTCCTGGCCTCCTCCCTAAAGCGGGTATCTTGCTACGATCGGCATTTTTCGGCCAAAGCCGAAAGCCTTGGAGGAGATGCGCAAGGTAGGTGGAGCCTGAAACCGCTTGTATTCATTTCGATTGACCAGCCCAACCACTTTTCTTACCACCGCTTCATCGAAGCCCTCAGCTACCAGATCCCCGACACTTCGTGCCTGATCGATGTACCTGTAAAGGATGGCATCCAGCAGGTCATATTCCGGGAGGGAATCAGAATCCTTCTGATCGGGTCGCAATTCTGCCGAAGGAGGTTTCAGGATGGTATTTTCAGGAATGATCTCCTCGTCCCTGTTGATGTACCGGGAAAGTTGGTATACTTCAGTTTTATATAGATCACCGAGCACCGACAATCCACCGTTCATATCCCCGTAAAGGGTTCCGTATCCTACAGCGGCTTCACTCTTGTTGGAAGTATTAAGCAGAATGCAGCCAAATTTGTTTGAAAAAGCCATCAACAGACTTCCGCGGACACGCGCCTGAATGTTCTCTTCCGTCAGGTCGGCCGATAAGCCCTCGAAAATGGTTGATAGCACCTGATCAAAACCCTTGGTAATTCCCTGAATGGGAACCATTTCGTAGGCGACTCCCAATCGGTTTGCCAGGGCAACCGCATCATCCACCGAATGGTCTGAAGAGTACTGGGAAGGCATCAGCAATACTTTGACGTGTTCTGCGCCCAGCGCCGCGACTGCCAGCACCAGCGTCAGGGCGGAATCAATTCCTCCCGATAGTCCGAGTGTTGCATTTTTAAACCCCGATTTCCGGAAGTAATCCGATATGCCAAGCACGAGGGCCTGGTAAATCTTCCCGCACGTTTCAGTTTGCAGTTGCAATTCCGGAAATGCAGAGTCAAGGGTGTCCACGATTGCAAAATCTTCCCTGAAATAAGCAAGTTCCCTGACCACCTGACCGGAGCCATTTACCATCATGGAACCACCGTCGAAAATCAGTTCTGTCTGGGCACCGATCTGGTTCACATAGAGGATGGGTACCCGGTATTTCAGCGCATTTTCTACCAGAATATCCTTTCTGAGCCTCTCCTGATGGGCAGAGAACGGAGAGGCCGACAAGTTGACCACCAAGTCGGGCTTTTGCCGGCAGTTTTCCTCCATTGGAGAGGTTTCGTAGAGATTCTCGCGCCCAAAGTTATTGGTCACCTTTTGATTGAACCACAGGTCCTCGCAAAGGGTCACGGCAATCCTCAAACCGTCCAGCTCAATCAGGTTAAACTCCTTGTTGGGTTCGAAATGACGGTACTCATCAAAAACATCGTAGGTGGGTAACAAGGTTTTGTTGTGAATGCTTGCTATCTTTCCATCCTTCAGAAAAAAGGCGGAGTTGAAGAGCATCTTCCCCTTCGGGCTTGGATTGATGCTGGGACCTCCAACCAATGCCGCAATGCCCTGGCAACTGGCGGCTATCATTTCAATGGCAGCCAAAGCCTCTGTGACAAATTCCAAACGTTCGAGCAAGTCGTTGGGATAGTATCCGCAGACGGACAACTCAGAAAATACCACCAGGCTAGCACCCTCCATTTTTGCTTTCTCTATGGCCGCAATGATGCGGGCACTGTTTTGGGGGAAGTTTCCAACGTGGAAGTTCAATTGTGCCAGGGCTATCCTCATCTCTTTATATGCTAAGTAACTATTGTGAAGTGATTTTTTCGAATGACCACTCTTTTTATCTGCCGAACGGACAAAAATAGATAAATTCACGCCCTAAAACAATTTGTATTTCGTGTCCGGATTGTTTGATTTCTGCAAAATCCACCTCGAAACTATTGGTTATGAAACGCTACAAAAGATATGCCTTTTTACTGTTCCTGCTCCTGTTCCTATGGGCTTGTCACCGTAATCCACTCGATGTCAATGTATCTGGCATCCGAATTGATCTGCAGATCGGCCGGTTGGACCAGGATCTCTTTGCAGTAACACCCGCCAATATCCAAGGGGTCATTCCAGCCCTGCAAAAAAAGTACGAGCCTTTCTTCCAGATATACAACAAGGAGATTCTCGCCATCGGAGATTCGCGTGACTCTCTTTATGCCGGATACCTGCTTACCTTTGTGAGGGATTCCAACGTAAACAAGGCGCGCCTCCGTTCCGACTCTCTGTTCAAGGATTTTCAGCCATACAGCAAGCAGCTGGAACAAGCTTTCAAACATTGTAAATATTATTTTCCGAAATTGCCCATCCCGCTGATAGTCGCCTATTTATCCGGATACAATCAATCAATTGTCACGACTCCGGATGTTTTGGGTATCAGTCTCGACAACTATCTGGGTTCCGATTGTCCCTCCTACCGTCAGTTGGGCTATCCGCTTTACAAAAGAGCAAACATGGTCCCTGAGAAAATAGTGTATGACGCAATGTATGGATGGACCTCCCGGCAGTTCGAGTTCAGCGGAAACACGGAGAATCTGGTTTCAGGAATGATTTATGAAGGGAAATTGCTCTACCTGCTGGACGCCCTGATTCCGGACGGGCCCGACAGTCTTAAAATCGGATACAGCCAAGTTCAGCTTAACTGGTGCAAGGCCCACGAATCGGAGATGTGGAATTACCTGATAGAAAAGAAGATGCTGTTTTCCGGCGACAGAATGGGCCAAGTACGGTTTATCAATCCTGCTCCCTTTACCGCCCCCTTTGGTCAGAAATCGCCCGGAAGAACCGGTGTCTGGATGGGTTGGCAGATTGTGAAAAGCTACATGAGAAAGAACACAGCCCTCACGTTAAAGGGACTGATGGAGGAGAACGACTACCATAAAATTCTAAATGAGTCAGGCTACTCGCCCGACTAACATCCTATATTGATGAAAAGGCATAAAAATCAGAAGGGTCTGAAATGTTGCAAGCGAACATTTCAGACCCTTCAAACTGAAAAAACCATTTTCAAATCTTTTCAGAGCGGCCGGATTTTGATGTTCCGGAACCACACGTCGTTGCCGTGGTCCTGCAATGCAATAAATCCCTGCTTTGGCACATTGGCCCAGTCGGGATTGTAGGTGGGGAATTTGGAGTTCTTAACCAGTTCGTTCCACTCTGGAGTCCAGAGGTGGTACTCGACGATGGTTGCACCATTTTGCTTGTGTACGACGGTACCCTGGTAGCAAATGATCTCGGCATAGTTCCACTCACCCGCGGGTTTTGTATTTTGCGGTTTCGCAGGAATCAGATCGTAGAGGGATCCAGCCATCCGGTTTCCATCCTTACCCAGCAGGGCATCAGGGTGGTTATCGTTGTCAAGAACCTGGAATTCAGGAGCCGTTCTCCATATTTCCTTCCCTTTTTTCTCCATACCGAGGTAGAAAATGCCTGAGTTTCCACCCTTGGAAATTTTCCATTCGATCTTCAAATTGAAATTTGAAAATTGTTTGGGGGCATAGAGAATATCTCCTCCATTTGCAGCTCCTGCTTCGCCATTCCCGGAACCAATGCATTTGAGCGAACCATCTTCAACCGTCCATCCGGCTGGAAAATCCGTTTTATTAACGCCTCTCCATCCTTCCCCGGTTTTGCCGTTGAACAACAGGATCCAGCCCTGGGCAGCCTCGGCATCTGTCAGCCTATTCAATTCAGGGACAGCGGCACTCTTCTGCTGCTCTGCACTTTTAGCCGCATCCGCAGCATTTTTTTTTGGTTGCGTATTGCAGCTTGCCATCAACAGGGCTGCCGAAAATAAAATCATCCATTTACGCTTCATACACAATTTTTTTTGGTTTTAGAATTTCAGGCAGAAGTTGCCTTCTGTCCGGTAAGGGAGACCTTTCCAAAAAAATCTTTTTCGATTTTCGGTCTGCTAAAGTACAAATTTTATGAAAATCCAATAAAATAATTGGCAATAATCGAATGTAACCCCTAATCGTTGTAACTTTGAGGTCCAAAGAAGCGTAATTACATTACCTGTTAAGTTAAATTTCTATGACAAAGAGAATTGGTATTCTGACAGCTGGTGGCGATTGTCCAGGCTTAAATGCAGCGATTCGTGGGGTCGGAAAAACGGCCATCCTCAACCACGGGATGGAGGTAATCGGATTCACTGCCGGGTTCAGTGGATTGATCTGGAAAGAGTACATTTCGCTGGACGAGGCAAAGCTTTCAGGCATCCTTACGGTTGGCGGAACCATTCTTGGAACTTCCCGTGAAAAACCCTTTAAAATGGAGAAGGGTGAGGAGACCAACGAAAAGCCTGCCCTTATCAAGAAGAACTACCGGGATCTTGAACTCGACTGCGTCGTTTGCATCGGTGGGAACGGCACCATGAAAACTGCCGCACAACTGCAAAAAATAGGCATCAATGTGATTGGCATTCCAAAGACCATCGACAACGATGTTTTCGGCACGGAACTAACCTTTGGCTTTGATTCTGCCGTAACCATCGCAACGGATGCCATCGACCGGCTTCATACCACCGCCAACTCGCACCAGCGGGCCATGGTGATAGAGGTCATGGGGCACGATGCAGGATGGATTGCATTGTATGCAGGACTGGCAGGTGGAGGAGATATTATTCTGATCCCAGAGATCAAATACAGCATTGAAAGTGTCTGCAAAGCCATCGAAACCCGGTTTTCCATGAAGAAACCCTACTCGATCGTAGTGATTGCGGAAGGGATTGAACATCCTTCCCACCTCTCGGCATCGGCTTATATAGCAGAGCGCATACAAACCCTTACCGGTATTGAAACCAGGGATACACGACTCGGATACATTCAGCGCGGTGGAAGTCCATCCGCGATGGATCGCATCCTGGCCACCCGATATGGAGCCTTTGCCGCTGAGTTAATTGCCAATGGGGAATATGGACAGATGGTTGCCATACGAAACGGGAAAATCGTTTCGGTTCCGCTCGAAAAGGTGGGAGGCAAACTAAGTCTGGTGGATCCAAATGACCAATTGATTGAAAAAGCCAGAAAAATGGGAGTTTATTTTGGAGATGAATAATTTATCGAGATTGTTGATTTTCGAACCATCATTTTTTTAGTTTTGTATTCAATCGAGTAAATTGGCTTCCTGAAATCACGGAATAAAAACTTTATGATGCTGAAATAACCTGACCCGGAAGTTTCCAACCTGATTGAAATTGGACTTCCTCCACCGGATAACGAATGGAAGATGGAATTATAAAATAAAAAAAATTCAAATTGAAATACAAAAGAATCACCTGCAAAGCTATTTTCTTGTCAAATGAAAACAATGTAGTGGGTATTCGATTAGGCCATTTAAATAAATAAACAAAAATGAAATCAACGAAGTATGCCGTTCAGTTATTAACTGTAGCCCTGTTGCTTTTTTTAGGGCTGAATGTGGTAGCTCAAACTACTGCCGAAATAACATTTGAAACCATGGACCACGATTTTGGCAAAATCAAGGAAGATTCTGGTCCTGCCAATTTCAATTTCAATTTCAAGAATACCAGCAAAATACCCC
The DNA here is from genome assembly GCA_903854235.1 of uncultured Bacteroidia bacterium. Lineage (GTDB taxonomy): Bacteria > Bacteroidota > Bacteroidia > Bacteroidales > Prolixibacteraceae > CAINVV01. The sequence goes on from CAINVV010000104.1 coordinate 8,444, forward strand.
TGGTAATCTCCAATGTCAGTGCATCCTGTGGCTGCACGACTCCGGAATGGAGCAAAGAGCCGGTACTCCCAGGCAAAAGCGGTTTCGTCAAGGTATCGTACAATCCGCTGAATCGTCCGGGAAGTTTTAACAAGACCATCTCCGTCATGGCCAATATTCCCAATGGGGTACAGGTTTTGAAAATCTCGGGGGAAGTCTTGCCAAAATCACTGACTGTTAATGAACAATATCCGATCGATCTGGGAAAAATCAGGATGTTAAACAACAACCTCTCTTTCGTTCGGATCAAAAACGATGAGAAAAAAACCGACTCCCTCAAATACATCAATACTTCAGGAGCGAAAGTAGTGATCGGCTTCAAGGGTGTTCCCGCTCATTTGGTGGTCAAGGCGTTGCCCGCTGTTGTGGAACCAAACGGAACCGGCTATCTTGTTGTGACCTATGACGGAACCAAGGTGAATGATCTTGGTTTTCAGATGGCCAGGATTTACCTGACCTACAATGGGGAAGAAAATTACAATTTTGGGGTAAACGTTACAGCCACTGTCGAAGAAGATTTTTCAAAACTTAGCCAGAAAGATTTGCAGAATGCCCCAATCATTGATTTCAATGAGCGTGTATACGACTTTAAGGAGGTTACCGAAGGCAAGAAAGTGGAATATACTTTCCAAATTTTCAACAAGGGCAAAAGCGATCTGCAAATCAGGAGTGCGAAGGCATCCTGTGGTTGTACCGTAGCCAGTCCAACTTCCAATGTCGTTAAACCGGGTCAGAGTACAGACCTTAAAGTGGTTTTTGATTCAACGGGGAAACTGGGGTTGCAGAACAAAACCATTACCGTCATCTCCAATGATCCAAATCAGTCTACTTCCATCCTAAGGATTTCGGGCAACGTTGCCAAGGCACAATAACAGCAGAGGCGGTGTCTGAACCGCCTCTCTTTTTGATTCTTTACCAAGCTGAAATGACAGAACCCAGATCGGAAGAGCACACG
>CAINVV010000105.1 GCA_903854235.1 uncultured Bacteroidia bacterium
GAGCACAACCGCTTTATGTGCGATGCCAAAATCCCCGTCAGGTCGATCCGCGAATACTACCTGCCGGCTTACGAAGCAGCCGTGAAAGAGGGAAAATGCGCCTCCATCATGGCCTCCTACAACGCCATCAATGGGTTACCCTCTACGGCCAATCCATGGCTGCTGACCACTGTACTGCGTCAGGAGTGGGGCTTCAACGGATATGTCGTTTCTGATTGCGGCGGCGTCGGAAACCTGGTCTCCTCGCACCACTACGTAAAAACGAAAGAGTTGGCAGCGATGGTTTCCCTAAAGGCAGGACTGGATCTGGAGTGCGGCGACGATGTTTACAAGCAACCCCTGCTGAATGCCTACAAACAAGGAATGATTTCCAGGGCTGACATCGATACGGCAGCCTTCAGGGTGCTGCGGGCACGGATGAAACTGGGATTGTTCGACGACCCCTCACTGAATCCCTACAACAAACTGTCTCCCTCCATCGTCGGCTCACCCGAACACAAGGCCCTGGCGCTGGAGGCTGCCCGGCAGAGCATGGTGCTGCTGAAAAACAATGGACTTCTTCCCATCAACCTGAACAAAGTAAAATCCATTGCGGTGGTGGGCATCAATGCCGCCAATACCGAATTTGGCGACTACAGCGGAGTCCCGGTAGGAGAACCCGTATCGATCCTCCAGGGAATAAAAAACAAGGTTGGAAACCGGATCCGGATCGCCTATGCACCCTGGCAGCCCGTCAACGGACTGGAAGGATACGAACTGATCTCAAAAGGATTCTTTCCCAACGGATTGAAAGCCTCCTATTTCGTCAACATGACGCTGGAAGGAGAGGCCAAAAGCCGCCAGGAGGAGAACATCAACCTGGAACCTGCCAACCAGGCTCCCGACGCCTTCCTGCCTGCCAACAACTTCTCCGTTCGCTGGAGCGGGAAGCTCAAACCAACCATCTCCGGGAAGTATTCGATCGGCTTCCTCGCACACGATGGCTGCCGCCTGACAGTCGATGGCAAGCTGGTGCTCGACTCCTGGAAAAGGAAGGCCACGAAAACGGAATTTGCCGATCTCGATCTGGAGGCCGGCAAAGTGTACGACGTGACCGCCGATTACTTCGTCAAGCGGGATGCCACGGCCAAACTCTACTGGAAAACACCTCAGGTGACCACCGATTTCACCGCGCTCTTCGCAGAGTCGATCAAATGTGCCCAAAGCTGCGAACTGACTGTAGCTGTCCTGGGCATGAACAGGAATTTCGAGAGCGAAGGTCAGGACCGCGAGTCGATTGAACTTTCCAAGGACCAGCAGGTCTTCATTCAGACCATCCAGAAGGCCAACCCAAATACCGTGGTGGTACTCGTAGCCGGGAGTTCGCTGGCCATCGGCTGGATCAACGACCATATCCCTGCCGTAGTTGACGCCTGGTATCCTGGCGAACAGGGCGGAACCGCCGTGGCAGAGGTGCTTTTTGGCGACTACAATCCTGCCGGGAGGCTTCCACTTACCTTCTACAACAGCATGAGCGACCTACCCGCCTTCGATGATTACGACATCGCCAAAGGCCGCACGTACCAGTATTTCCAGGGCAAACCGCTCTATCCCTTCGGGCACGGACTGAGCTATACAAGATTCACCTACAGCAGCCTGAAGATGAAGGAACAGGAGTCCAACATCCTGGTAAGTTTTAACCTGAAGAATGCAGGAAACCGGGATGGAGACGAGGTAACTCAACTTTATGTTAAATTGCCACAAATGGATCTGCCGATGCCCATCAAGCAGTTGAAAGGCTTTCAGCGCATCCACCTGAAAAAGGGAAAGACGGAGACGGTGACGATTCCGCTTGAAAAAGCACAGCTTCGGTACTGGGATGAAACCCGGAACAAATTCGTCACGCCAAAAGGCAATTATACCATCATGGTGGGTGCCTCTTCCGAAGACATTCGGCTGACGCAGGTCATTCAATTATAAGTGAAAAATGAAAAGTGAAAAGTGAAAAACAATAATTTAACCGCAAAGAGCGGTGAGAACCGCTGAGTTTAAAGGCGGGATTTTCTCTGCGTAATACGCTACGGTTGATTTTTATTGTTTTCCAGTCACAAAATAATTTTGAAAATGAAAAAAATAGAGACAATTACTTTACTACTGCTTCTAAGCATCGTATTCAGTGGCGCAAAGGCCCAGGAAGTTCCCTTTTCGAAGGCCGAAATTTCGGTCTCCGCAGAGGTAAAAAAATCCTTTGAACAAGGGGGCAGAATCTTGCTTCACCTGACCAAACAGAGAGAAAAAGAGCCGCGCCTCAAATCAGAATTGGTCATTGGCCTGACACCTGCCAACTGGGCCGGCTCAGTTCCGGTAGAATTCGATTCACGGACCAAAAATATCCTGATTTTCACGACGGAAAAGAACCTGCCGCTTGCTGCGGAGAAGTATTATTACCAGGCCGTCTACAAGCAAAACAAGGACGACGGACAGGAAAACGTACCAGGAAATTTGTACAGCAATGTCGATTCCGTTGTGCTTACACCAAAAGCGAAATTGAAACTGACCCTGAACAAAGTAATCCCACCCGTTGAGATCATTGATCATCCATTCGTGAAATCGGTGGTGATCAAAAGCAAACTACTCTCGGATTTTTCTGGAAGAGCGCGCTTTCTGAAGGCATCCATTCTGCTCCCTTCGGGCTTTTTCAAAAATCCTGGTAAAAATTATCCCATTTGCTACCGTGCACCGGGATTGAACGGAAGATACAATGCCGTGAATGGCCACATAAACAACAAGGAGTTCACGGATTGGTGGTTTACCGATGACGCCCCTCAGGTGATCTACGTTTATCTGGATTCGCAGGGTCCTTACGGAGATACCTACCAGGTGGACTCTGAGAACAACGGTCCATGCGGGAAGGCATTGACGGAGGAGTTGATTCCGGAAATTGAAAAACTGGTGCACTACAATCCTGCCACCAAAATGCGGTTTCTCACCGGCTATTCAACAGGAGGATGGGTCTCTCTGGGTCTGCAAATTTTCTACCCCGACTTCTTCGACGGCACCTGGTCGTACAGTCCGGATCCGGTCGATTTCTCCCACTACGGACTAATAGATATTTATCAGGATTCCTCCATTTTTTACAACAAATTCGGATACCTGCAACCCGGGAAGCGAACCATCTACGATGAACCCACCTATTCGATGAAAGAGTGGATATCCGCAGAAAATACATCCGGCAGAAATGGAGATTACAGAATCTCTGGAGGTCAGTTTGGTGCCTACAATGCCGTCTTTGGTCCAAAAGGTGCCGACGGACTTCCATCCCTGATGTTTGACCCCGTAACCGGGAAGATCGATCACACCATTGCCGTTCAATGGGAGAAATACGATCTGAAAAAGGTGCTGGAGAAAAACTGGTCGACCCTTGGTCCAAAATTGCAGGGCAAGATATGGATCTGGACCGGCGATGCGGATGGATTGTACTCGAACGTAGCCACCCGGTTCCTGAAAATGTACCTGGACAGCACCAAAAATCCGAAATCGGATGCAAAAATATCCTTTACGCCACTGGCCGGTCATTGCCAGGAGTGGAGTGACAAGGTCCTTCTTAAAATGGTTGCAGATAAAGCGGCTGCCAAATAAAACAAGCTGGTTCAAAGCCCGCAAAAGGCGGCGTAAATATCTTTTTGCGAATTTCATACACACGATTTGATATTCTATGATTTACGTGTGATATTTACGTATGATTTACCAAACGAAAAACAGATGAAAAAGAAAATGTTGATTACTGTCTTTGCCCTACTGACCGTTCTTTTTGCAAATGGTCAGACGCAGAACCTACCCTTCCGGGATCCCCATTTATCCAATGAGAAGCGGATCGATGATCTGTTGGGCAGATTGACCCTGGAGGAGAAAATCATGCAGATGATGGACAAGACACCTGCGATTGAGCGGCTTGGTATCCCTGTCTACAACTGGTGGAACGAAGCGCTTCACGGCGTAGCGAGAACCGGACTGGCAACCGTATTTCCGCAGGCCATCGCACTGGCTGCCACCTTCGACGAGCCGGCGATGTTCGAAACATTTACCGTCATCAGCGACGAGGCGCGCGCCAAATACCACAGCTACCAGAAGGAGAAGAAATTCGACAGGTACAAGGGCCTTACTTTTTGGACCCCCAACATCAACATCTTTCGCGATCCGCGCTGGGGAAGAGGAATGGAGACTTACGGTGAGGATCCTTTTTTAACTTCCAGAATGGGCGTGGCCGCCGTGAAAGGGTTACAGGGAGACGATCCAACCTATTTCAAGAGTTTTGCCTGCGCCAAACATTTTGCCGTGCACAGCGGTCCGGAGCCAAGCCGACACAGCTTCAATGCCCGGGTGAGTGACCGCGATTTGTGGCAGACCTATCTTCCGGCGTTCGAGACCCTGGTGAAGGAAGGAAACGTGCAGCAGGTGATGTGCGCCTACAACCGTTTTGAAGACAAACCCTGCTGCGGCAGCGACAAACTTCTGGTTGATATTTTAAGAAATCAATGGGGTTATAAGGGAATCGTGGTATCAGATTGCGGAGCCATCGATGATTTTTGGAGGATTGATGCCAAAACACCTCGCCACGACACCCACCCGGATGCCCCTACCGCTTCCGCTGATGCAGTCTTGAATGGCACCGATGTGGAGTGTGGAAGCAGCTACAAGAGCCTTTCCGATGCTATTCAGAAAGGGCTGATCAAGGAGAGTCAACTCGATGTTTCCCTTCGGAGACTCTTCAAGGGAAGGTTTGAACTGGGTATGTTCGATCCCGACGAGCTGGTGAAATGGTCAAAAATTCCCTACAGCGTAGTCGATTGCCAGGAACACAGGGACAAGGCCCTGAAGATGGCCAGGGAGAGCATGGTCCTGCTGAAAAACAAGAATAACACGCTGCCGCTGAGCAAAAAAATCAAAACCATTGCCGTGGTGGGACCGAATGCAAACGACTCCACGATGTTGTGGGCCAATTCCAATGGATTTCCTTCCAAGACGATCACCCTCCTACAGGGGATCAAAAATAAGATGCCAGATGCAACGGTCATCTACGTAAAAGGATGCAGCCATACAGGGGAGGTCATTGCCGACAGCCTGAATCTGGCAGTTTCAAAAGTGAAAAATGCAGAGGTGATCCTCTTCATCGGCGGCATTTCTCCCCGACTGGAAGGTGAAGAGATGAAGGTAACCAACGAAGGATTCAAGGGAGGAGACCGGACCAACATCGAGGTTCCCGCCGTCCAGAAAGCATTGGTTAAAGCACTCAAGGCAACAGGCAAACCGGTCGTGGATATCGTATGCACCGGAAGCGCCCTGGCTTTGAACTGGGAAGAAGAAAATGTGGACGCTATCCTCAATGCCTGGTACGGAGGAGAAGCTGCCGGAACCGCTGTGGCAGATATCCTGTTTGGGGACTACAATCCCGCCGGCCGACTGCCCGTAACCTTTTACAAAAGCATCGACCAGCTGCCTGCCTTTGAGGATTATTCCATGAAGGGCCGCACCTATCGCTACATGACCCAGGCGCCTTTGTATCCTTTCGGTTATGGACTAAGCTATACCAGCTTCGCCTACAAATCGGCCAAACTTTCTAAAACTGTGATCTGCAAAACCGACAGCGTCAAATTGGCCATCGAAGTGCAAAACACGGGAAAACGTGAAGGCGACGAGGTAGTTCAGATTTATCTTCGCAATCCAAACGATCCCAACGGTCCGCTGAAGGCATTGAAGGGTTTCAAGAGGGTTTCGCTGAAAGCCGGAGCGGTACAAAAAGTCAGTTTTGTGCTGGCCCCCGCAGCTTTCAACTCCTTCAACGACCAGACCCAAAAATTTGAGATCCTTCCTGGTAAGTATGAACTGCTCTATGGAGGATCATCTGACGACAAATCCCTTAAAAAAATAGGTCTTGAAATTCAATAATCATTCATCATCCATCATTGCCATGAAATACCTGCCTGCAATTCTCGCCCTGCTATTATTCTCTCATGCAGGCTACAGCCAGTCTGATATCCAGCCGAACAAAGTGGTTCCCTCCCAAAAGCAGTTGAACTACCAGTCCATGGAAGTGGTGGGTTTCATCCATTTCAACATGAATACCTTCACCGATAAGGAGTGGGGGTATGGTGACGAGTCCCCTGCCCTTTTTGATCCGAAGAAGCTGGATGCCGAACAGTGGGTGAAAGCCGCGAAAGATGCCGGAATCAAGGAGCTGATCCTGACTGCCAAGCATCACGACGGATTCTGTCTCTGGCCGAGTGCCTACACGGAACATTCGATCAAAAACAGTCCTTACAAAAACGGGAAAGGGGATATCGTGAAGGAGTTCACAGAGGCTTGTGCCAAATACGGCATCAAGGCCGGGCTCTACCTCTCCCCCTGGGACAGGAACCATGCGGGTTATTCCACGCCGGCATACCTCACCTATTACAAGAATCAGCTTCGGGAGCTTCTTTCCAATTATGGCAAGATTTCTGAAGTCTGGTTTGATGGTGCAAACGGTGGCGACGGTTACTACGGTGGAGCAAAAGAGATCAGGAAAATTGACAAAAAATCCTACTATCCCTGGAAAGAGATTCAGGAGATCGTGTACAGGCTTCAGCCGGAGGCGCTGATCTTCTCAGATGCCGGCCCGGATATCCATTGGATTGGGAATGAACGGGGCATCGCGGGAGAGACCTGCTGGAGCATGCTCGACAGGACCCAAGTTGCCGTTGGCGATGCGGATTCTGACTATCTGAACAGAGGAGATTATTATGGAACTTCGTGGGTGATTGGTCAGTGTGACGTCTCCATCCGGCCGGGATGGTTCTACCATGCCAAGGAAGATGATAATTTCAAGACCCCCTCCCAACTGGTGGATCTTTACTACAAATCGGTGGGAAGGAATGCCGTTTTCCTGCTCAACATTCCTCCCAACAGGGATGGCCTTTTTGCAGAAAAAGATGTGGCCTCCATGAAGAATTTCAGGGAAATCCTCGACAAGACCTTCAAAGACAATCTGGTGGCGAATGCGAAGGTAACGGCTACTTCTGTTTTCTCCAATTCAGGGAAATTCAGTCCTGGAAATATGACAGACGGCAATCCGGAGAGTTATTGGGCTGCAGCCGGCGACAAGCGGCAGGCCTCACTGGAAATCGCCATCGACAGCACCAAAAAATTTGATCGCATCCTGTTGCAGGAACCCGTTCGTCTCGGACAAAGAATTGCCTCCTTCGACCTGCAACTTCTGCACGCTGGTGGCTGGCAGACCATCGCTAGCGGCACGAGTATCGGATTTAAAAGGCTTCTGCGCATTACTCCGATCGCAGGGAGCAAGATCCGGATCAATATTCGGGAGGCCAACAACACACCTGCCCTCTCCAATTTTGGCCTTTTCAAGGCAGCCGGAGGGGATAACGTCTATTAGAATTTGTTAAAACATAAGTTGGAAGGAATCTCAGGACTGTTCCCCTGTGAAAAGAAATAAAACGATTGCTAACTAAATAACTATGAGAAAATTAGGATTTTTAATGTTCTGTTTCGTCGTTGGGATACAGTTCACTGTCCAGGCGAAAGAGATCAAAACAAATTATGTGGCATCGTTTGATAATGTCAACCATCCCCAGGTGGCCTACTGGTTTTTTGCGGCCAACATGGTGCCGGAGGAAAGGTACAAGGGCAAGATTGACACGTTTGCCCTTCAGAGCAAATACACCCTCATCTTCCTAACGGAAAGAAACGGATGCAATTTCTACGATGTTCCGACGATGCATCCTATTTTTGAAAAACTGGTTGCCTATGCCCATCAGAAAGGATTGAAAATCGGATTGCAGTTGTGGAAAAGGGATTTCGGTACCACCATCGAAAATACGGATCGGCTGATTCAGGAGGGCGAAGTCAAGCTGGATGCAAACGGCCGGGCAAGTTACAGTGTAAAGGCAAAAGGCGCCAGAGATATGAAATCGCTCCTGAAGAGTGAACTGTTTAAAATCTATGCCTTTAAAAAGACCGCCGAGGGATTTTATGATCCCTCCTCTTTGCAGGAAATCACAGAAAGTGCCAAGGTGCAGTCGACGATCAACCAGGTTGACCTGACCATCGATGCCGGGAGCAAATTGAAAGGATACACGGTTTACATTCTTACCCAGCATTATTACGACTCCTGCAGCAACTTCTCCGATCAGGCCAAATCGATGATCGTGGAAGGATTCAAAGCCTATGCGGATATCCCTTTCGACGGCATCGGACTGGATGAATACAAAAACTTGAAAATCGCCAGACAGCCCATCCTGAAAAGCACGGGTGACCTCTTCCGTGAACGGCTCTATTCGATAGGCATGGCCAAAAAAATGGATGCCAACAAGGGAATGGAACTGGGAAGCATCCTCTTCGACATGCGATATGCCCCTGCCGGGAATCCTGGTGTCAGGATGAAAGCCATCAACGAATACATGACGCTGCTAAGGAGTGCCAC
>CAINVV010000106.1 GCA_903854235.1 uncultured Bacteroidia bacterium
CTCCGGATAGGTAATTCCCAAACGGCAACCGCGGTGACCCAACATCGGGTTGAACTCTTCCAGGTCGGAAACCTTCATTTTGATCTGATCAAGGGTTATTCCCATCTCGTCGGCCAGCTCTTTTTGCATCGCAAGTTCGTGGGGAACAAATTCGTGCAATGGTGGATCGAGTAATCGAACGGTTACGCCAAATCCTTCCATCGCCTCGAAAATGCCTTCAAAGTCAGCACGTTGGTAAGGAAGCAGTTTGGCCAGAGCCTCTTTTCTTCCTTCAACCGAAGAGGAGAGAATCATTTCGCGCATGGCTTTGATACGGGCTCCTTCGAAGAACATGTGTTCTGTACGGCATAGTCCGATACCTTTTGCGCCAAACTGACGGGCCATTCTTGCATCGTGCGGCGTATCAGCGTTGGTACGAACCGACATGCGGGTATATTTATCGGCAAGCTCCATGATTTTGGCGAAATCATCGCTGATGGTAGCTTCCTGGGTTTTCACCTTACCGTCGAAAACTTCGCCGGTTGATCCGTTCAGGGAGATCCAGTCGCCTTCGTTGTATACTTTGCCACTTGCTTCCATGGTACGGGTCTTGTAGTTGATTCGCAATGCACCGGCACCGGAAACACAACATTTACCCATTCCGCGGGCCACAACGGCAGCGTGGGAGGTCATCCCGCCGCGGGCAGTCAAAATACCCCGGGCGATGTTCATACCCTCCAGGTCTTCGGGAGAGGTCTCGATTCTGACCAGAATGGAGTTGTCATATTTCTTGGCTTCGTCGGCAAAAAAGACAATCTGGCCGGTGGCTGCTCCCGGTGAAGCGGGAAGTCCTTTGGCGATCAGTTTGGCAACCTTTAGCGCGTTCACATCGAATACAGGATGCAACAATTCATCCAGCTTATTGGGTTCAACCCGCATCATGGCTGCCTTGTCGTCGATCTTGCCTTCACTCAGCAGGTCAACCGCGATTTTCAACATCGCAGCACCGGTACGTTTGCCGTTGCGGGTCTGCAGCAACCACAATTTTCCATCCTGAATGGTGAACTCGATATCCTGCATATCCTTGTAGTGGCCTTCCAGTTTTTCCTGGATTTCCATCAACTGGGCATAGGCTTTTGGCATCGTCTCTTCGAGGGAGGGGAATTTGGAAGAGCGATCTTCTTCGGTTACGTTTTGCAATTCGGCCCAACGAGTCGATCCGATTTTGGTAATTTGCTGCGGGGTACGAATACCGGCAACCACATCTTCGCCCTGGGCGTTGATCAGGTATTCTCCGATAAACATGTTCTCTCCTGTTGAAGCATCACGGGTAAAACCAACTCCGGTAGCAGAATTACCTCCCATGTTGCCGAATACCATTGCTTGTACGTTGACGGCAGTTCCCCATTCAACGGGAATATTGTTCAGTTTTCTGTAATAGATGGCCCTGTCGTTCATCCAGCTCTCGAAAACGGCTGCGACGGCACCCCAGAGTTGTTCCCAGGGATCAACAGGGAAATCACGGCCTGTTACTTTCAAAACCGCAGCCTTGAAGCGTTGAACAAGGGTTTTGAGGTTATCTACGGTAAAATCGGTATCTTCCTTGATGCCAACTTCTTCTTTCATGTGCTCAATAATCTCTTCGAACGGATCAATATCCGTTTTGCTGTGTGGTTTCATTCCCAATACGACATCGCCATACATCTGAACGAAACGACGGTAGGAGTCCCAGGCGAAACGAGGATTTCCAGACTTAAGGGCTATCCCTTCGACGGCTACATCGTTAAGGCCTAGATTCAGGATGGTATCCATCATGCCAGGCATTGAGGCCCTTGCACCTGAACGAACAGAAACCAAACAGGGGTTTTCTTTCGAACCGAATTTGGTTCCTGTAATATTTTCGATGTATGCTACAGCTGCCTGTACCTCTTTTTCAATCAAAGCAAATGCTGCTTCTTTTCCTTTTTCGGTAAACTCTGTACAAACATCTGTGGTGATGGTGAATCCCGGAGGAACAGGAACACCAATCAGATTCATCTCTGCCAGATTGGCGCCTTTGCCACCCAGCAAATTTTTCATCTCTGCACGACCTTCAGCCTGGCCGTTGCCGAATGTATAAACATACTTCGTCATAAAAAATAAATATTTGGTTTGAGAATTATTTCGCTTTCTAAAAATTTGAATGCAAAGTTAAACTTTATAACATAACGATTTAATGTTATTTACCCTATTTTTGCAAAAAATTAATTGAATGCGAATCGTTTTATTCGGCACCGGAAATTTAGCTACCAGACTGGGGTTGGCACTTCAGTCTAAAAAGGCTGAAATTGTTCAGGTTTACGGTCGCACCGAATCCAGCTGTTCGCATTTGGCCGAAATGCTGGGTTGCAGGTTTACTGTCTCCAAGGAAAATATTGCAGAAAATGCAGATCTATTCCTCCTGGCATTGACGGAATCTGCCATCCCGGAAGTACTCTCCGGGTTAAAGATCAAGAATCAGATGATTGTCCATACATCCGGCAGCATCTCTCTGAATAGTATTGCTGATTGGTCCAATAATTGCGGTGTATTCTATCCATTGCAAACATTGTCGGCACAGAAAGAGGTAGATTTCTCCGCCATTCCGGTTTGCATCGAGGCAAACACTCCGGTAAATCTTCAAATATTGCACGATTTGGCAAGCAGCATCTCTCCAAAAGTATATCATATCAATTCCGAACAGCGGAGGCAACTTCACCTTTCAGCCGTTTTTGTATGCAACTTTGTCAACCACCTGTATGCCATTGGGGAAAAATTATTGTCCGAACAACAACTGGATTTTGACCTTCTCAAACCACTGATCCGGGAAACTGCCGAAAAGGCCCTCCTGTTTTCTCCAGAGGAAGTTCAGACAGGACCTGCTGTTAGAGGCAATTTATCCATTCAGGAAATGCATCTTCAGATGCTGGAGCAACATCCCCAATGGCAGCAGATCTACAAACAAATTAGTCTGAACATTGCTTCCACTCAAAAAACACATTAACACTTTTCACTTTTCACTTTTCACTTTTCACTTTTCACTTTTCACTTTCAAAATGGCATTTTTCAAAGAAGAGTTAACTAAAATAAAAGGGTTCGTTTTCGATGTGGATGGCGTACTTTCCCACAACGTGCTGTCACTCTCTGCGGATGGCGACCCGATTCGCACCGCCAACATGAAGGATGGCTACGCGATCATGTATGCCATCCGGTTGGGATACCCCATCGGGATCATTACGGGAGGAAAGACCCAGGATACCAAAGGCCGGCTCGAAAGACTTGGGATCAAACAGGTTTATATGGGAACCCTCAACAAAGTCCCCTGCCTGATGGATTTTCTGGAACAAAACAAATTGAATGCAGACGAAATTCTCTACATGGGTGACGATATCCCTGATTTCAATGTAATGAAAATGGTAGGATTACCGGTTTGTCCAAACGATGCTGCTGAGGAAATCAGGGAAATTTCGGCTTATATCTCCCATAAAAACGGCGGCGAGGGTTGCGTCAGGGATGTCATAGAACAGGTGCTCAGAGCCCAGGAAAAATGGAGTCATCCGGAAGTAATCAACTGGAGCAGCTTTTGATCATTTTGGATTTTCGATTTTGGAAGTATGCTCTAAAGTGGAGTCTCCGGTAACCAAATATAAATCGAATCTCCAAAATTGAATCATGCTGTCGTTTATACCTTAAAGAAATTTCGCATCTTGCGCAATCGAAAATCCAAAAATATTTTAATGGTGGGCAGAAGAACTAAAAATTTACCGCTTTTACTGAACGTCGAGATCCTCGATGCGGGTGCTGAGGGAAAAGCTGTCGCAAGGGTTGATGGCGTGGTGGTCTTTACCTCCAACGCAATACCTGGCGACATCGTCGATATCCAGGTGACGAAAAAAAGAGAAAAATACTTCGAAGGAAAGGTCATTGCATTAAAACAACCCTCTCCCGACCGGATAGAAGCCTTCTGCAAACATTTCGATCTATGTGGCGGATGCAAATGGCAATACCTCTCCTCCGATAAGCAACTTTTTTACAAGCAAAAACAGGTAGTCGACCAATTGACCCGGATTGGAAGGGTAAACATTCCCCTACTCCATCCCATCAAGGGATCGGAGCGGACCACCTTCTACCGGAACAAGCTGGAGTTCACCTTTTCCAACAAAAGATGGCTCTCGGAGGAGGAAATTCAATCCGGTAAGGAGATCAATGACCAGGATGTACTGGGATTTCACATTCCCGGAATGTTCGACAAGGTGATGGATATCCAGGAATGCTGGCTGCAACCCTCACCTTCCAACGAAATTCGCAATGCGGTCAGGAGTTACGCCCTCGAACACCACCTTCCCTTCTTTGACTTGAGATACAGGGGTGGACTGCTCCGTACCCTTACCGTCAGGTCGAACGAAAAAGGAGAAGTCATGGTCATCGTGGTCTTCTACCACAACGACCAGCCTGCCATTGAGGGATTGCTGAATTTTATTGCCGAAACATTTCCGCAGATCGTCTCCCTGCTCTATGTCATTAACGAAAAAGGGAATGACACCATTACCGACCAGGAAGTGTTGGTTTTCAAAGGAGAAGATCACCTGGTAGAGGAGATGGAAGGCTTGCAGTTCATTGTCGGAGCAAAATCATTTTACCAAACCAACTCGACTCAAGCCTACGAACTGTATAAAATTACCCGGAGTCTCGCAGGACTGACCGGCATTGAGATCGTATATGATCTGTACACAGGAACGGGAACCATTGCCAATTTCGTAGCCAGGAGTGCGCAAAAAGTAGTGGGCATTGAATACGTCCCGGAGGCCATCGAAGATGCCAAAAAGAATTCAGTTGCCAACGGAATCACGAATACCCTCTTCTTTGCCGGGGATATGAAAGATATTCTCACCGAAGCATTTGTTGCAGCAAACGGCAAACCGGATGTGATCATTACGGATCCTCCGCGGGCCGGAATGGATCAAAAAGTAATAGAGGTGATCTTGTCGGCTTCTCCCGAAAGAATTGTCTACGTTAGCTGCAACCCGGCCACCCAGGCGCGCGACCTCCAGCTGATGCAACACCAGTATGCCGTGAAGGAGGTACATCCCGTTGATATGTTTCCGCATACGCACCACGTAGAAAACGTGGTGTTGCTGGAAAAAATAAAACTGGGAAACGAGTTGATTTGAGAATTAAATAATTTGAAAATGACTGTACCCATTGAACAAAGCAATTGGTACGGTCATTTTCAAATTCTCAAATTTTCCAATTAAAAGAGTCCTTCGATGGAGAGATATTTCTCCCCGCTGTCGTACACGAAGGTCAGGATCGTTGATCCTTTTGGAATCTCCGGCAACTTTTTGGCGATCGCTGCCAGGGAAGCTCCGGAGGAGATCCCAATAAAAAGACCCTCTTCCAGGGCTGCTTTCCTGGTGTATTCAAAAGCATCGTTCTTATCCACTGCGATGACCCCATCCAGCAACTCTATCTTCAAGTTATTAGGAATGAATCCTGCCCCGATGCCCTGAATGGGATGTGGTCCGGGTGCTCCACCGCCGATAACCGGCGAGGCTTGTGGCTCAACTGCAAAAACCTGTATGGCAGGGAAGTGTTGTTTCAATACTTTTGCAACCCCAGAAATATGCCCACCGGTTCCAACCCCTGTGATCAGGAAATCGATTCCACCGGGAAAGTCCACAAGAATTTCAGCAGCTGTAAAATTTTCATGTGCAGCAATGTTGGCAGGATTGTCAAACTGCATCGGAATCCAGCTATCTACTATCTCTGCAGCAAGTTCCTGAGCCTTGGCAATCGCTCCTTTCATGCCAAACTCCCTGGGAGTCAACACCAATTCAGCGCCGTAGGCTGTCAGAATGCTTCTCCGCTCTATAGACATCGAATCAGGCATGGTTAAAATCAATCTGTAACCCTTCACTGCCGCCACCAATGCCAAACCGATTCCAGTATTTCCAGAAGTCGGTTCAATGATCACACTGCCTTTTTTGAGAACGCCACTTTTTTCGGCAGCCTCCACCATGGATAAGGCAATCCGGTCCTTGATACTTCCTCCCGGATTGGTCTTTTCCAATTTGGCATAAACCGTATAATCATCACAAAAAAGTCGGTTGATACGAACATGCGGCGTATTCCCAATCGTCTGTAAAATATTTTCTGCTTTCATTGTATGGATGTGTTTTAAATTTATCCCTTTAAATAGACTCACTCATTCATCTGCCGCGACAAAAAAACCTTGGCTGAATTCATTACTCCTTGATACGCAGAAAACCGATTTAGGTCTCAGCATCCATGCTAAATAATTGTAAACTTTTTGAGCCATTTTTTAGGACAGGTAGTGATAGACGATCGCAATCACGACTATTCCAAAAATCACCAAATAGGTAAATGGATTCGACATGTTTAAAGTCCAGCCCATGGAGGCAACCAATTTCGGTACGAACAAACGCTTGTCTTTCCGGCAACCATAGAATGGACCCCACCAATTTTTCGGGTCCTGAGCCATTCTGTCGAGTGAAAACTGATCTTGATTCATCTCACGGTTCATCCGTTGAAACTTGTTCAATGGTGGTTTCCGGCTCAGAAACAACGGCTGCAACCATCAATTTTTCCTTCCTCAGGTAATTGACACTTAAAATTCCAATGGCGATCGCCAGAAATACGATTGCCAGAATCGAGCCCTCAAACCCAAACTCTCCGCCATTCAGCAGTGTATCTGAAGTTCTGGTCTGGGTGATCAGTGAATATTCTGCGTTGCCACTAACGCTGAAACCAAAAATGGTACCCTGAAAATAGTTCCAGCTAAAATGGAGTGCAATCGGGAGCCAGAGACTTCTGGTAAAGATGTAGGGCAAACCCAGCAGTAACCCGGCAAACAGGATGGAAAAGAAACCCAGAAGGGTAAAATGGGCATTCCCCATGTGCAAGAGTGAAAAGAAGACGGATGAGACCAGCAACGCAACCCATCTGTTCATGGAAAGCATCAGGTTGCCCAGGATGTATCCCCTGAAAATGAG
Organism: uncultured Bacteroidia bacterium; assembly: GCA_903854235.1. Lineage (GTDB taxonomy): Bacteria > Bacteroidota > Bacteroidia > Bacteroidales > Prolixibacteraceae > CAINVV01. The sequence continues at coordinate 7,011 of CAINVV010000106.1, forward strand.
CTCCTCGTTAAAGGCGACTGCAACGAAGAGAAGCACCGATAGGAGTATGCCATAAGCTTGCGGGTTCGTTCCCATAAAATTAATTTCGTGCATGATCAGCAGCAAAACAAAGCCCAGCGTAATCATTCCGATTCCCAACAAAATCCCTGTAGTCGACTCCCTGACAAAATTATTGAGCCCAAAACCCAGGCTTTTGAAACTCTCCCGATCCACCCATCGACGGAAAATGGCCACAACCCCAAACGTAGCCGCCAACATATACAAAGTAAATACTGTACTTTGAAAAAGATTAGGTGTAAAATGGCGCGCAGGCATCTTCATGCCCAAGGTTATTCCGGCTAAAATCTGAGAGATGGCCACAAAAATAAAAAACGGCAGGATGAACAGTATCACTCTCAACCAGCCACGCATGGGTTTACGTTCCTTACTCATAGTTTGTAGGTATATCTTAAAATCGCTAAGATAATGAAAAGCCACCAAACCCAAGCGTAGCAGAATATGCTGAATTTAAGAAGAGTAGACCCTATTTTTCCTGAAACGAGTACCTCAGGGTGATACCCATTGTTCGGGGATCTCCTAGCATTCCGGCATATTGACCGGCATTACCACCAGCGGCCAACAGAAGCTCAAAATAATGGGCATCCAGTAAATTACGCCCCCATAAATAGATCGAAAATCCGTGATTCTGAAATCCAATGCGTCCATTCAGCAGACCATAACCATCAATATTCAGATATTTGGAAGGGGATGCACTGGAAGAAAAGCTGGAACGGTAGGAACAGTCGATGGCCACAAAAAACTTTCCGTCGAGGTTAAACAGTTTGCCTGGTTTTGAAGCTTCTCCGCCAAGAGAAGCGGCCCATTTGGAAATCCCTGGAAGCACCTCCCCCGAAATATCCTTGTAGGTCGGACCCCCTGTTTCTTCAAGCGGTGGGGGTGCATTTTTGAAGGAGATGTATTTGCCATCGGTATAGGCCAATGCACCGTAAAAAGATAGATTCTCACCTGATTTTACATTTCCTTCAATTTCAATCCCTCTTACCCGTACCTCTTCCGCATTGGCCAAATAGCCCCTGTTTACCGCCAGGTCGGCAGTTTGAACGAGCGTCTGGTAAATGGATATCTGTGTGTCGTAGATAGTCAAATTAGCAGTTGCAGAATTGGTTGGGGATGTTTTCACCCCAACTTCAAAGTGATGTACCTCTTCCGGCTTTACCACTGCCAATTCCGTCATCACTCTTCCGTTGTCCGTTGGCAATCCACCCAGGTTGATTCCCACCGGCTTAAAGCTTGTTGAAAAGGTGGCAAAGGTATTGATGCTTTTTGAAACCTTGTAACTGGCGGTCAATTGACCGGAAAGTTTGGTATTATTGATGTGTTCCTGAAAAGCCTGATCGCTGTAAACCAATTTTTTTAGAGCAAGCAGGGCCGGATCCGTTGTTTGCAATCCACCATAGGTGACCCTCTTGTAATCCGCACTTTTGTCATCGTAGTTCAACCGAAGTCCTGGCAACAAATGGATTCGATCGGTAATGGTCCAATCGACTTGTCCGAACAAGGCTGCGCTCAAACTAGTCAGATAGGGGTAAGATTTGATGCCATATCCATCCAGCAGGCCAGGGGTTTTCCACAAGGCACTGGTTGAACTCTGCGAAAAACGCCACTGATCTCTCCCCGACTCTTCAATTTGCGCACCATCAGGGCTCAACTTTTGCCCTAAGGCAAAAATGCCGATTAAACCTGTCAGTCGCGAGGTAAATTTCCCCGAATAACGGACCTCCTGCGACCATTGCTGATGTTTTGAAGGAGCCTGCGACAGCGCCAACGCTTGCAATCCGGTAAAATCCCTGTCATTCGAAGGACCCCACCTCCAGGATCTCCAGGCACTTGTGGCGGTGATGGTTCCCGATCCCAATTTCACATCCACATTGACTGAAGCCCCTCCAAAATCCTGATTTCCCCGCCAGGGAGTATCGTCATCTATCAACCGGTCGAATGGATTACGGCTGGGCAAATTGTACTTCAGGTCTGCTATGATCTGCTCAAACTGCCGGTAGGCGGGTCGAAGCGTGGGGGCCACCCCTGCAAAAACCTGGGCATATCCGTTTGGACGCTGCCGCGAAATGTCGGCTGCAAAGGTAACATCGACCAGGTCAGAAAGAACCGCTAGTACCTGGGCACGAATTCCAACATTGTTCAGATCATTCACATGCTCCTGTCTGGCCACGTTGTAGATCACCCCATCCCGCTGGGTGCCCGTAAAGGATAACCTGGCGGCCACTTTTTTGCCAAGCGGTCCGGAGATGGAACTCTTTGCCTGGATATATCCGTAATTGCCATAACTGAGCTCGAATCTGCCAACCGTCGAAAAGCTTGGTTTTCTGGTGGTAATGTTGATGGCTCCGGCAGTGGTGTTTTTACCGTAGAGGGTACCCTGGGGGCCCCGTAAAACCTCTATGGATTCCACGTCGATGAAATCTAGTGTGGTGGCCGCCGGTCGGGCATAATAGACCCCGTCCACATAAAAGCCGACCCCCGGATCGATGCCATCATTGGTAAGTCCGAAGGTGGTGCCGAGTCCACGAATGTTCAGGGTCGTATTTCGTTGGTTGGAGGAGTAAAACTGAACTGTAGGGATCATCTCTTTTAACCTGGCGACATTAAATGCTCCTGTATTTTCAACCTGGGCACCAATCATCGCCGTAATTGGAATGGGTATTTCCTGCACGTTTTCTCTTCGCCGTCTGGCCGTTACGAAAACCTCTTCAAAAGTGTTGTTCGACAAAAGAATCACTTTCAATGGTTTCCTGGTCGTCTGCAGTATCTCTACCTCTTTGGGTATAAATCCGACACAGCTGAACTGCAGTGTAAAGGGAGGAGTTCGCCGGGCGTCGATAATGAATTTACCATCCACATCTGACACGGCAAAGACCTGCGTTCCCTTAACCAAAACCGTGACCGCCACGGCAGGTGATCCATCCGCGTCCGTGATCAGGCCTTCCACCACATTTTGTGCTGCGACGGTACCCGACAAAAGGATTGTCAAGGCAATTGAAAGTAGAAAATCCTTCATCTGATTCTTGTTTAGATTATGATAGCAAATGCAAGTCGAATAAACTTCACAAAAGTATCTCTATCAAAAATCAGGGGAAACAGTATAAAAACGTAATTGCTGCTACGTATTTATACCCCTTTCGAACCGCTTGGGTTCTTGTCTAAGGTTCAAATAACCATTTTTCAGGGAGAAAAAGACCAGATTGGTGCTGTTTCTGGACAGGGTTTTCAACAAAAACTTTTCCAGGTACTTGTCGATGGTTCATTTACTTTAACTCAAACGTCCTGGCATCTCAACCTATTCTTATCCGATTAATCCATTGAGTACTAAAAGAAAATTCAGCTACGATCCTTACTCGCTTTATTTCAAGAGACATTGACTTCCATGATCCTGAATGATGGAATCCAAACACGAATTGTACTTGCTTCAGGCATTCATACAAACTCGCACCTAGGCTATCACTCCAGATCCCACCAACTCCTCCCCATCATACCAGGCTGCAAATTGACCGGCAGTGATACCCCGCTGATCCTGGTCAAACAGGAAATAAGCCCCCCCCTCCCATGCAATCATTCTGGCTTTTTCGAGTGGTTGACGGTAACGGATTCTTACCAGGAAGTTGAACTCCTCCCCGGGTTTCAATTCCCGGTCGGGACGAATCCAATGAATTTCTTCCCTGGATACAAGTAGTCCGGGGCGATACAAGCCAGGGTGCTCCTTTCCTTCGCCCACGTAAACGATGTTCCGGATTACATCGGTAGCCAGTACGAACAAGGGTTCCACAAATCCTCCCAGATTCAATCCCTTGCGCTGACCTATGGTATAATAATGTGCACCGTTGTGTTCGCCGATTACCTTTCCCTGCCAGGGTTTGAAAGGAAACGCTGTCGTCAGTTTTGGCAAATTGGCAAGACTTTTGTCGGCTATTTTCTTCCTGGCAGAGAAGTCTGATGGGATCAAAATCACATTTCCCTTTTTAGGCTCCAGCTTTTGCTGCAAAAAAACGGGCAAGTCAACTTTTCCAACAAAACAGATTCCCTGTGAATCTTTCCGCTCTGCAGTGACCAGCCCCTGCTCTCTGGCTATTTCCCGCACAGCAGGTTTTAAAAGATGCCCTATCGGGAAAAGGGACTTGGAAAGTTGGTACTGACTGAGCTGACAAAGAAAATAGCTTTGGTCTTTGTTGGGATCGACTCCTTCCAAAAGCCGGTAGGTGGTAACTCCATCTACTTCTGTTACCTCGCGCCGGCAATAGTGACCGGTCGCCACATAGTCAGCACCTAGTTCCAAGGCTTTTTGCATGAAAACATCAAACTTGATCTCCCGATTGCACAAAACATCCGGGTTGGGAGTCCTTCCTTTTTCGTATTCTGAGAACATATAGTCCACCACCCTCGTCTTGTAATATTCAGAGAGATCGACGATGTGAAAAGGAATGTTCAGTTTTTTTGCCGTCATCTCGGCAAAGATGACATCATCTTCCCAGGCACATTCCGCAGTAAGCGAACCCGTTGTCTCTTTCCAGTTGATCATAAACAGGGCAAACACATCATATCCTGCTTCTTTCAGCAAGTAGGCGGCTACGCTGGAATCAACGCCACCAGAGAGTCCGATGCAAACTTTTCCTGTCATTGCAAATTTTTGAACTGCAAAAATAGTGCTTTTCGCAGGATTATCGTTTTATTTTTCAAGGGTTAGGCAGAACCTTGCTGAAGTGAACCTCAAATATCTCCTTATCAATCGCCATTAGACTGGTGATAATACCGAACATGCTGTTCAATTCTGCAAAAAACGTCCAAATAACGTATATTTGCAAGATGCCAACCGTAAGTGAGATCATTGGGCAAGAGCTCTTCAATAGGGAAAATCTGGTTACACTTCTTCGTGCAGAAGGAGCGGAAGGGATGTTTTTGCTGCAAAAAGCAGCGGAGATGAAACTTCAAACCGTAGGAAATAAGGTCTATTTCCGTGGTCTCATTGAACTATCCAATGTTTGTGAAAAGGATTGCCTTTACTGCGGAATCCGCAAATCAAACGATAAAGTACTGCGCTACAACCTGAATGACCTTGAGGTGCTCAAGGCAGCACAGTTTGCCTTCCGCGAGAGATACGGATCCATCGTCATACAGTCGGGAGAAGTCACCAACGACCATTTCGCAGAAAGGATTGAGCGGCTACTTGTTCACATCCGGAACATGAGCGACAACAAACTGGGAATCACCCTTTCCTTGGGAGAGCAGTCTGAAGAGGTGTATAATAGGTGGTACGATGCCGGTGCACACAGGTATCTCCTGCGCATCGAAAGCAGCAATCCTGAATTGTACAGGAAGCTTCACCCGGAGGATGGAAAGCACACTTTCCAGAAAAGGCTCACGGCTCTCAATCATCTGAAAAAGATCGGTTACCAGACCGGAACCGGAGTAATGATTGGAACCCCCTTTCAAGCCCTGGATGACCTCGCAGGAGATCTCCTCTTTTTTAGGGATTTTGACATTGACATGGTCGGGATGGGACCCTTTATCGAACACAATGACACCCCTTTTAATACTCCTGCAGGGGATGCCCTGCCGCTTTCAGTCCGTTTTTATCTTACCCTGAAGATGGTTGCCATCCTGCGCCTGATGATGCCAGACATTAACATTGCGGCTACTACAGCCCTGCAAGCCATTGATCCGCTTGGCAGGGAGAAGGCCGTGAAGGCCGGCGCCAACATCATCATGCCCAACATAACTCCCGGTAGTTACCGGAACAACTATCTTCTGTACAACAACAAACCCTGTACCGACGAAGAACCCGAACAATGCACGGGTTGTCTGGATGCCCGAATTGCCCTGACAGACAGTGAAATCGGATATGGGGAATGGGGAGATTCCAGACATTTTGCCCGGAAGAAAAAAAACTGAACTTCTATTTCTCTATTGCCCAGCCGATCTTCCTACCTCGAACCTGAAAAGACAACAGCCTATTCAATACTTGAGCTTATCGGCCCTTCTCCTCGGAATAATAGACGGTACGCTGGAACAAGCTGACCGATTTGTCGAGTAGATCGGCATCCCAGTCGCTTTTGTCTGAGAACAGCATCATTGGAACAACGGATTCTCCCTTTCTGTAAGGGGGCTGGTGATAATAAACCGGTAACGCACGGAAACCAAACCTTTGGTAAAAATCGATCCGTTTGGTGCTGACTTCATCGAATGGGATCTCAACTTCCAGCAACAGCGGCAAACCTTCTTTCAGAAGCTGATTCAAGATACCGGCTCCAATCCCACTTCTGCGCCTGTTGGGGAAAACTGCCAAGTGTTCCAGATAGAGAAAACCGGAGAACTTCCAGTATATGACCAAACCTTCCACTTGATCTTCGCTCAGCACAGCCGAAAAAAACATTTTGGGTTCATTCAGCATCCAGAGCAGATCATTCGGCAGCCTCCGCTCTTCCAGCGGAAAAGACTCCGAGTAGAGAGGCATCAGTGCCGGTAAGTATCTGTTTGAGCCAGATTGTATTCTAATAAATTGAAGAAGCATAACAGAAGGTCAGATGACAGGTTAATAAAATTCAGATCACGCAAAGGGTCATCCGCCGGAATACCTTAAGGTCTGTAAGTTTTACTCATGGAGGCAGGAGTCACCAGCGTAAAGTCACCCAGTCCTTCATTGTCTTTCGTCAAATCATCGATACTATCTTGTTCTGTTGAACTGATAGTAACAATTTTCAGCTCGGGATGAGCTTGTTTCAAATACCAAACAATCCCTGTAAAGTTGTCAGTATGGTAAGATCCGTTGTAATGGATGAAAGTCTTGCCTGCTGCGATATTTTTCAAAATAAAGTGAGCCATGGTGGCATCCTTAATGGCTTGTGACTTTGGCAGATTCTCACCGCCGTGCCCCTTTGCCGCGGCAAAAATGTCTGCGTAACATTTCAAGGTCTTGTCATAGGCTATGGGAAGTGGGGCAATCCATCTTCTGGCTTCTGGTTCAATACTGTCC